>JBGSTP010000099.1:0-39648 GCA_041736515.1 Pirellulaceae bacterium | reverse complement strand
GCTCTCATTGTATCCAGAAACCACAGAAGCAGGTGCTGACGGCCAATGGCAGGGGTGGAGCGAGTGTTAGTGCAGCAGCGATGCTAGCCCGTGATCATTGGGCTCGCTCGACAACTAACCAAGCCTGATTCGTTGGTGGCTTAAACAAGCTCTTCAAGCGCCGCAATCGATCGAACCGGCAGTTGTCTCAAACTCTCTGCTAACAGCCGCAGGCAGTACTCTCTAAAGCCGCAATTCTGTTAACCGGGATGCCCCCGTTAACCGAGAGAGTCCGAAAGATTCGGCTATCCTGGCTGGGGTGCCGAGCGGAAAACGAGCGATCCTGGACGTTGACCTCGCAGGAAGAGACGAACAACTTGGGGCAGCGGTTAACAAGAAACCCCAGAAAACGCGGGATTTGAACGAAAAAAGCCGAGACTCTCGTCTCGGCTTTTTGTGTTTACCAGATTGGCTCAGTTTCGAACCAAAATTGAAAGGCTCCTCCGGTAGGACTCGAAGGTAGCCATTCCACTTTGGACTTGCGTTGGGCAAACGCTGATTTTGTGTTGATTTCCTTGCATTTTATGCGATTTGTAGCATTTTGCTAGGGCCGTCGTATTGAGCCTGTATTGGGCTTGAATTGCCAATACTGCCCCATTTTTGCCCCACAAATCGGCATCGTTCTGGCTGCGTACAAGCCTCCGAAGCGAAGCTTGCAATGTACGTACATATGCCGTACAATCGCTGGTAATAAAAAGGAGCAATCATATGGCAACTGCTAATACATCAACTAAGTCAGCAAGGTTGGAAACACGTGTTTCCCAGGAGCAAAAGGACCTGATCGAGCGAGCTGCGGCTTATTCAGGGAGGACGGTATCGGACTTTGTTGTTGCGCACGTGGAGGTTGCTGCCAAAAAGGTGGTCGAAGAATACGAGCGTATACACCTGGATAAGGAGCAGAGCCGCGTCTTGGTGGATGCTCTTCTGTCGCCTAAGCGGCCAAATAAGAAGCTCCGCGGTGCATCGGCTGAGCACAGCAAGCGAGTCGAAAGTAAATGAGCGATTTCATATGCCAGCCGCTCGGCAAGAAACATGATAAGCAAGCATTTGGTTGTGGCATCGCCGTTCTCAATAACTATCTTGCCAAAATTGCTAGTCAAGATGTTAAGCGCAAATCGGCAGCAGTGTTCGTCTTGTCGCCAAGTTCCGAACGCTCTCGTATCGCCGGCTACTACACACTCTGTTCAACTTCGATAGAGCTCTCAACGCTTCCCGAGGAGCTGACCAAACGCTTGCCACGTTATCCCGAAGTATCTGCAATTCTGATTGGTCGACTAGCACGAGATGTTGCGTTTCCGGGAACCGGTTCATTGTCGCTTGCCGACGCGTTAAATCGCTGTGTTCGCGTCTCATCCGAAATCGCGGCCAGTGTAATTGTCGTCGATTCCAAAGGCAAGGCTGCCTCCAATTTCTATTCAAAGTTCGGCTTTATATCACTTCCACGAATGCCCCATCGCATGTTCTTACCCATGGCCACTGCTGAAAAGCTGTGAGTTCATCTCTCTGTTTACCCGGACACGCCGCTTGTGTTTCCGGCTTGCTCCTAAACTTCGGGAGATCCACTCTAAAGTTCCAACCACTTTTTTAGGCGTCATTCAACTTCCGTCGCAAATCCGATCACGTCGCGGAAACGTTTTAAGGCTCGATAGTAACGTTTCTTGACGGCTTCCAAATTGCAATCCAGCAATTTTGCAATCTCGGCTAAGCTGTACGCGTCGACGTGTCTCATTTCCAGAACCTGTCGATCCAGTTCATTCAGTTCGTCTAGTTTCGCCAGAATCTTGGAACTCAACTCTTCTTTTTGCAGCCTTGAGTTCATCGAGATGGTCGATTGCACCAAGCTCAACACCAAAAGTTCATCGCCCTGATTTTCTTCGCGAAATGGGCTGCGTACGCTGCGGAATTGCTTGCGGTGGACTTCACACAAAACTTGTACGCTCAATTGTCGGAGCCAGATAAGTGGCGGAACAGTGGGCTGAGCCAAGTAACTAGGAAGTGCCCGTTGGGCGCGGACAAATATCTCTTGAATCACATCCGAAGCATCCAGCCTGGAGGCGATCTTGCGGTTGATACGACACTCCAGGAACCGTCGCAGATGCGGTCGTTCGCGTTCAAACAACTGCCCCAGGTCAGTTATTCCCTGCCCCAGCGGACTTTCTTTGTCTTTGGGTGTCATGATTTGGATTGGCTCGGCCCTGTCCAAGCGAAGACGGTCACTGTGCACTCTGCAGGTAATTATCGATGATGTTGCTGACCTCGGCGTTGATGTTTTTTCTTTCTGACGCCAAGCTCTGGAATTCGGTGCCGAAGGAAGATTCGACCAACCTTAACCAGGAAGCCAGCGATTCGTCAGGAATGCGTAGGCTGATGATTTGTTCGAGCTTCGGTATTTCACCTTGAAAAAGAGAGGCTAATACGCGATCGGCTTTGGCGGCCTCTACTCGCTTGTTAATAATGGCCTTCGAGAAAAGGTCCAGCGTGGCATGGCCACGCAATTTTTCCTCTTGGCTTAATGTCGAATAGTGGAGTGGTTGATGCAGAGCCATCACTTTGTTTCCATTCATCAATGGCGATGCCCGATAGTTGTCAATGAGGGAATCGAGCTCTCCGGGTTTGATGCCCTCGGAGGTGACTTTGTCTATAATCCGGTCAATTTTGGCAGATACGTTAGACGTATCAATTTCGTCTGCGTGTTGAGTGACAACTGAATGTTTGATCGCTTCGCCGATAACTTCTGCGAAGCCAGATTTTTCATCCTCGATCACTGAAACTAACTTCTTGAAGCTTTCGTCGGCCACCGGGTCGGGCTTGCGAAATGTAACTGCATATGGAGCTTTACCAGGGGAAAAACTGGGATAGGCCAAGATTGCCAAAGTGACTAAGAAGCACAGTGCGCCTCCGGCGATAGCATAGCGCACTCGCCGTCGCATGGAAGCTTTGAATTCTTCTTCCGTCATGCGTTTGCCAAAGCGTCTTCGATCGGAGGGCGCCTTGCCACCGAGGAACCTGTCCAGGACCGCCACCAATTCGACTGCGGACTGGTAACGCCGCTCTGCCTGCGGTTCGCAGGCTTTGTCGATTATTCTACCCAGCTCCGGTAGTACATCGGGATTTATCTGAGCCACCGATAGCAGTTCGACGGGACAACCGTTGTGGTTTCGCTCGTGACTGGGCACGGCCAATTCGAACAGCGTTCTACCCAACGAGTAAATGTCACAGCGCGGATCGGTGAAACCGCGAAATTGCTCGGGAGCCATAAAGCGTGGGGTACCGACCACCTGACCACTGTAGCTGAGCGTGGCTCCAGGTTCACTCAGCTTAGCCAGACCGAAATCGATGATCCAGCACTTACCGTTCTTGTCGACCAGCAGATTGGATGGCTTGATATCCCTATGCACGATCTTCTTCTGGTGAATATAGGCCAGGGCGGAAGCGAGTTCCTGTCCCCAGACAGCCAATTGTTGCCAATTGTCGGTGAGTTCTGAAATCCAGTATCTGGCTTGTACCGAAGGATTGGGTGCGCAAAGCTCGGCAAGCGGAATGCCTTCAACCCAGTTGGTAACGATATATATGGTATCGTCGCATGCACCAAACTCTTCGATAGAGACGATATGGGAGTGTCGGAGACGGCTGAGGCTATCGATTTCACGGTCCAATCGCGACAGATTGGTGCAGTCGTGCTTCACTTTCACCAGTTTTATGGCCACCACTTTTCCGCTGTGGTGTCTGGCCTTGAATACGATTCCTGATGCGCCGCGACCGATCTCTTCCAGTAATTCGTAGTTCGGAATCAAGGGGAGCGGTGTCTGCGGTTCGCGCAGGCTATTGTCCAGCGCGGCCATGGTGGGTAACTCGTCAAGGATGCGCTGCGCAAACTGGGGAAACTGTTTGGCAAGCGCTTGAACGCTGACTCGTTTCCCTCGACGTAATTCCTCGAGGTAAACCTCACTGATATCTGAAAAGCTGATGTCTGGAGTAGCAACCATTTTCTGAGGCACTTCTATCCACCAATGGGATTTAACCGCTAGGACGCAACGTAAACAAACATAGGTCCTGTCCCGTGCCTTACATGGCCAAGTCGTAGCAGCAACTGCAAATGGCGGCTATTTCTTGAGAGTGAACCGCACCCACCGCAAATTCGTGCCTATCGTTAAAATCGTTATGGTTGGCGGATGGCCTACCAAAAGTGCAGGGGCCACGTCGGGCGCGAATGTCGCCGCATAAAATTCAACACCAGTTGCCACGTTGGCAGAAGATTGGTCGAATGAAAAACGCTAAGGAACTTTGGTACTGGGTTTGGCGATAGCACTGAAGATCCGAGGGAAGCCAGTTAAACCTAGGGCAGTGGCACTCGTCATGACGCCAGCTAACATGGCTCCATTGACACCCGGAACGCCAACGTCGCTGCCGGTTAGCAGCAAATTTTTTATCGATGTATTCACCTGCCAAGCGTTTTCGAACAGCCTGTCTTTGGTGCAAGATTGACCGTAGACCATCCCATTGAAATGCGAGGTGAAAGCTTCGACAGACAGAGGCGTTGATAATTCCTGATACTGCACTAGGCCGCGTAGTTGTGGGAAACTGCGGCAGGCGTAATCGAGCAGAATTTGCGACAGTTTCAGTTTATAGGCGTCGTACTCCACTCCGCGCTTGTGCCACTGGCTGTTTTCATAGGCGAGCCACTTTTCCATATCACTAAACGTCACCAATTGAGCAACATGCGGCGTTTGTCCCGGATTTCGCAGGCTTCCGAACGATAGGAACATGCCTTCCAAATCTTCGAGCTCATTGAAACGCTGATGCCGATATTGGGTGGAGTCCAAGCCATCAAACAGCCAATAGTTGGCTTGGTCCATTCCGTGTTGGCGCGGATCCGCGTTCAAGCCTAAATACAGCACGATGCACGAGGTGCCAACTTGGCAGCGCTGCAAACGAGCGCGCTCTTTTAGGGCAGTATTGGCTGGAGTAAGCTTGCCAAAAGTGGTGTAGGCGCCCGCATTGGAAATTACCAGGGGTGCTCGAAACTCGATGAGTTGTCCTTTGTGTTCTGCCCGCACGCCAACCGCTCGATTGTTTTCAATCACAATCTCGGAAGCGGCATGATTCACCAGGCAGGTTCCGCCATGAGCTTCAATTGTTTTGGCAGCGTGGGCAGCAATTTGCTTGGCACCGCCAATCGGATAATATCCCCCATCCACATAATCTTGCATCACAGTTCCGTGGAATGCAAAAGCGCTTTCGTGCGGTAGCGTGCCATACGCGGGCCAAAGCCCGGAGAGTATTGCTTTCAGTTTCGGATCTCGAAAGCGATCATCCAGGACTTGTTTGGTGCTCATCGTGGCCCGACGGCGACCGACAAGCGTCAACAGTTGCCCCACGCTGCGCGGCAATGTTTTGCTCACGAACCAACGCGAAATCCAGTTCCAAGTGGACTTTAATTCGCGAAAAAACTTCTTAATCGCCCACGCGTCGTCAGGGAACGCGGCAATCAGGTCGGCCTCGAATTGTCGCGCGTCGTTGGAAACTTCAAAGGTGAAGCCGGGAAATACAAATCGCTCGGTAATGGGCCCGATCTTGTGCCACTCGATGCCACCGCCCGTTACAAAATCCATGATCTTGCGGGCCTGGCAACCAGGGGCCATTTGCCCAACATAATGCACGCCCGGATCCCACTCATAACCTTTGCGCTGGAATGCGTGGGTAAAGCCGCCGAGCTTAAAGTGCTTTTCGAGGACCAGCACTTTTTTGCCGCCAACCTGCGCCAATAGACTAGCGCACGTTAGACCTCCCATGCCCGAGCCAATGACGATGACGTCGTAGCTTTGGGAGTGGGCAGTTTGTGTGGAAGATTTGATTTGACGCGCTCGCGACGGCTGGTGCTTTTCGGGCGATGGCATGTTGATCTCAATGGGTCTCATGGTTCAGTCTTGGTTTGCCCTAGGCATTAGGAAGAATGCAATTGAATGCGGTGCGGTAGCAATTGGATTGGCACCGTTGGTGGAACCACATGTTCGGTCAGTGGCCGAAACTCATCCTCTAAAATTGGTTTGGTTTTGGGAAATGGGAATCGCGCAAGAGTCAGATAGCCACACGGGATAAAGAACAAGGCTAAGTAGGTTGCCCCCAAAACTCCGCTAGAAACGCAAATCGCTACTGGAGGCCAAAAATCTCCGCCTGCCAGATAGAGCGGCAGGAACCCAGCCACCGTCGATACCGTTGTCAACATAACGTGCCTGGCATTGTCAACTACCACTTCAACAATTCGCAACCTCGAACCTATTCTGGCCCGCTGGTCGGCTTGAATCGATGCCAATACCAACAAGGAATCATTGACCACCACGCCTAGCATACCTACGCTACCTACAATCGCCATGAATCCAAACGGAAGTCCCGAAAACCACAGCGCTGCCAGGCTGAAGCCGACCGACAGGAAAGCGACCACGCCAAGCAAAGCAGCTAAACGAAACGAATTGATGGACAAGACTAAAGTTGCTACCAGTGCTGTGCCCATCAGGACTGCGTAAGTCATCAGATTGCCGAGTGCAGCTTCCTGTTCGCCAGCTGCGCCTCCAAACTTCATTTCGTAACCAACAGGCAATTGGAATCCGGAAGCGTCGAGTCGATCCTTAAAGTCCTCAAGCACTGTAGATGGCAAGACACCGGCCGGAATAAACGCATAGATTTCGTTGCAGCGCTGGCCATTCTTACGCAAGATTCCGCCAGCATTTTGTGCGAGTCTAATGTGAGAGATCGCACTCACCGGCACACCCAAGTGGGCAGAATTCGAACCGGCTCGGCGCTCCTGAAGGTTCAATGATACGACTTCGTTTAAATTGCCTCGCTCTAGTTCGGGCAGGCGCACTCGAATGGGTATTTCCTCGGTTCCTTCCTGAATGGTCCCTCCAGTCGATCCATCCAACGTGTTATTCAATACTTGCGCAATCGATGTGGGGTCGTATCCGGCTAGATAAGCCGCTTGCTCATCTATGTCGATCATGGCTTTGGGGACGACTTCTTGCATTTCGGAACTGGTGTGCGTAATTAGGGGCGTTTGGCTTAGCACCAAGCGAACTCTTTCGCCAAGTTGCTTTAGTTGTTGCAAATCGCTGCCAAGAATGAGTATTTCGATTGGAGCAGAGAATGGTGGGCCCTGCTCCAGCTGTCGCACAACGCAGTGAGCTTGGGGAAAACGCTCGAGGATAGTCTCTTGCAGCGATTCAATTGCATGTCGAGTTTCTTCGCGCGAGCGGCATTTGACCAAGGCCTGCGCATAGTTCGGAAGATTCGATCTGTCGGGAACGATGTTGTAGTAAAAAGCAGGTGCGCTCTCACCCAGGAACCAGTGGACATCCTCAATGCTCGGGTTCGCCAGAGCTACTTGCCGTATCTCCCTCGCCAGGATTTCGGTTTCGGTCATACTCGCGTTGGCCGCTAACTCCAGCTGGATTTGAAATTGGTCGCGGTCTGCCGGTGGAAAAAACTGCTCTTCCAAGCTCTGAACTGAGCTCCAGCCGATCAGCGGCACGAGCATGGTCAACGCCGCTCCCAACCTGGGGAATCGTAACAAAGCGCCGAGCGTCATGCGTAGAAAGAGCTCTGGCAGCCGAAAGGGATTGATCAAACGATTGGGCCGGGCGATATGTCCTTTGAGCCAGTGTTTGGCTAGTGCTGGAACGATCGTCAATGCGAATCCAAAGGAAACGACCACCGCCAGAATCGTAGAGATAGCGATGGTTCCTACGAATTCGCCGGTGGCGCCCGGCATTAGGGCGATGGGGGCAAAAGAGAAAACAGTCGTTAGGGTTGACCCAATCAAGGGCACCACTAGAAATCGACAGCTCTCTAATATGGACTCGCTCAGCTGTTTGCCTTCGCGCATTTTGCGTTCGATCTCATCCGTTACCACAATGGCGTTATCGATGAGTAACCCCATGGCAATCACCAAGCCGGAGATCGACATTTGGTGCAAGGGAATTTGCAGAAACATCAGCATGCTCAAAACGCAGAGACAAGCCAAAGGCATCGTGGCACTAGTAATGAGAGCGCAGCGCCAACCGAGAAAAATTAGCGTCACAACGAAAATCGACGCGCCTCCCAGCAGAAAGTTGCCGATCAGCTCCGAAAACCGCTTCTCAACATACGGCAGTTGATCGAAGATGACTTTGAGCTCGATCCCCTGCGGTAGTTCCCGACGAAATTCGTCGATAATGCCAGAGGCTTGGCTGTTCCACCAATCAATTCGCGATGCGTCGCGAACTTGTGCGCCGATGACAACTCCCGGAAGCCCGGCGACAATGGCCTTGGCGGGAGGCGGGTTGGGAGTGCTTCGCTGTAGCGTGGCGATATCACCCAGCTCGACAATAGCCCCGTTGTCATCTTTGCGCACTGGAATCTTGCCCAGGCGCGTTAGTGTTTCCAAACTGCCTGCCACCTCAAGCGTTAGATCAGCCGCTGAGCCGTGCACCCGACCCGCAGGAAGTTTGGCATCAAAACTTGCGATGATGCCGGAGATTTCAGCTGCTGATAATGTCAGGCTATTGGCTGCAAGGGGATCGAGTTCAACAAGTACTTCTTCCTTGGGATCGCCAAAAAGTGCAGTTTTCTCGGTGGCCGGTATCTGGTCGATTCGTTCCTGAAGTCTCTTGGCCAGCCTGCGAAGCAGGGAGTAACTTGGCGGTGATGAATGCGTCCACTGAAGCGCTACCAGTAGCGCGTTGGCCTTGGCATCCAATTCCCGCAACTCGGGTTCACCGACAGAGTTGGGCATCTTCAAGTATGCTGCATCCATGCGCTCGCGAACCTTCGCCCAAGCGTTGGGGACGCTCTGACGACTGACATCCTCTCGGAGTTCAAGAATGAGCAACGACACGCCAGGACGACTGAAAGAGAACGTGTCTTTGATTTCAGCCAGATCACTGAGCTCCTCTTCCAACTTTCTGGAAACTAAAGCTTCGATGCGTTCGACGGTCGCTCCTGCAAAGACTGTGGTTATTGCCCCAAATCGCGGTGTGAGAATTGGGTCTTCGATACGCGGCAAATTGACCAGCGCCAGTGAGCCAGCTGCAACGATGAGCACGACCGACATCAATAACAATCGTGGATTGTGGAGATACCATAGAGTAATCTTCATTGCATGAGTCCCGTGTTGAACATGGTCTCTGCCACAACCGAGCGGTTTCCTAGATCATTCGCAGAGCTGAGGCTGTTACCACTGAGTTTTACATGTTGTCCGGGAGTCAGCCGACGGACTCCATTGGCCACCAGCTGCGTCCCCGACTCGATTGTGCCACGCACGAACACCCGGTCGGAGTCGACTTGTACAATCTCAACTTCTCTCCGCCGTAGGACGAATCGTTCACCATCAGCAGTTGGCTCCAGTGCCAGCAATGCCCATAGTCCCTGGTCGCCTTGACTCAGCGCGGCTAGTGGGACCCAAAATCCAGATTGTTTCAGCTTGCGGGAGAGCACAATTCTCGCGACTTGTCCAAAAAGATTCTCGTCGACTTGGGCCCGGGCCACCTCAAAGATCACCGTATTGGTGCGAGTGACTTCATCCAATTCCGGAAGTACCGCTTTGACCGTCGCTGGAAAGTTCTTATCGCCGATCGTGAGTTGAACAGCATGTTTGTCCCGGAGGGTCGAGATGAACTCGGGAGGCACTCCAATCCAAACTTCAGGAGACTCCATGTCAATCAACCGAAACGCAGCGATACCCGGCCCCGCAATTGCTCCCAAGTCAAAGTAACGCTCCGAAACAGTGGCCGCAAATGGTGTCCGCAGGACGCTCTCTTGCATTTGAACTTGCAACTGCTCCTGAGCAGCCTCCAATTCAGTCAGTTGCGCGCGCTGAGCCAAGACCTGCTCCGACCGTGTGCCTTCCAAAAGTTCATCCAGTCCGTTTTGCAGGACTCTCAAGGCTTCGTCCTTAGCCGCCACATTGGTCCGCGCATTATCCAAGTCTTGCTTGGAAACAGCCCCCGAATCGATCAGACGTTGGGAACGTTGCAACGATGTACGGGCCAAGTCGACCTCGGCTTTAGCTGCGGCGACCTGCGCCCTGGCGCTCTCAATGGTTTGTGATCGAGGCCCCGCTACCAATTCAGCCAATCGCGCTTCCGCAGCGCGATACTGAGCCTGCACGGCCTTTAAGTTCGCCTGCAGCAGGCTAGTATTCAAGCGAGCCAAGACTGCGTCAGCGGCGACCTGATCACCGCGTTCGACCAGAATTTCATCGATGACGCCAATCCGATTGAAACCAATCTGGCTGGCGCGCCGCGGTTTCACAATTCCGGTAAATTGACGGGGAACCTCTGCCTGTGCTTGTTCGATAGCTTCTATGGTTTCGACAGGAATTGTTGCAACCGCTTGCTCCTCGCTGGTCAACCGTTCGGATTGACTGAAATAGCGCGTTGTCACTTCCAACCATGGAGCTGCATTTTCTCGAATTGTGTTCCAATTCAAGTAAATGCCTCCGCCGCTCAGGCACAACACAGATACCACAACAAGCTTTGATATGCGGGAGGCAATCGAATTGTCCGAGCAACATGCAGCTGCGTCCAACAGACTGTCTGTCTCGCTATTGCCAGTGCTCGCGTAATGGATCGCATGATCCTGCGGAGCAATTTGGCAATTTGCGTTGGGAGCGTTGAGAGCATCAGCACCTGTTAGACGCAGCTGGCTGTTTTTTCGCTCATCGCGTTTAGACGCCTTCGACGAAATCGCTGCATAGCGGTAAACACCTTCGCTATCGAGTGTCCGCTCCAATTGTCCGTGGAAGTAGAGATGGTTTAGCATTCCCACGACTTCGGGGAGCAGAACCCTTCTTTCATCGCTAGCGAGCGTTCGACCATATACTTGTTCGGCGCAATCCAGCGCCGCAGCAGGCTGCGATACGATCGATAGCAATCGCTCGAGTGTTTTTTCGATGTTTTGTTCAATCTGAAGAAGCCGTGCATGAACACCGTAGAAGGGTCTTTGGTGTCCCGGCAAACAGAGTAGCTCATCGTTCGCCCGCTCTTTCAAGCGACGGCAGCTACGCAGCCACTCGCCAACTAGATCCACATCGCCTTCGGTATATGGAACTGTCAAATTGGAGGCGATGCTGGGCAGTATTTGGTCGCCTGAAATGACGCAATCCGAGCTCCACAATGTAATATGCTCAGCGGCATGGCCATAACTGGTTGCCACACGCCATGCTCGCTGCCCGATAGTCAGGGTCTGTCCTTCGACCAAGGGCACAAAGTGGTCCGGAGCTGGCGCAACCAAGGTGCCGTAACGATTGCCAGCCCGTCTGCGAAACGCTTCCAACTCAATACCGGTCAGCCCAGCTCGCTGCATGAAAGCTACCTCAGACGGCAGCGGCAGTAGTTGCTTGTTTTGACTCAACAGGTGGCAATTGAGCCATGTATTGCGAGATGTCCAAAGCTCAACCCCATCGCGCGCAAGTTCTCCAGCCAATCCCATATGATCCGGGTGAAAGTGCGTCACAATCACCCGCGACAGCCGGTACGACTCAAGATCGGGATGACACAGAGCCGCTTGAAGCGCTTCGCGACACTCGGCCGATCGGACTCCCGCGTCGACCAAAGCCAGCCCCTGACTATCTTCCAGCAAATACACATTCACGGCTTGCAGCTTTGAGGCAACAGGCAATCTTACCCACCAGACACCCGGTGCCACCAAAAACGGGACTCCGAAATCAGGGTTCTGATCGCAAGCAAACTGGATTCCCAACGATTCCTCGCTAAGCCTGGCTTGAATTTGTGGATTGGGTAAACGTCTCATAGCAAACCGATCTATGGGTTAAGCCTGTTGATTCAACAGTGGGTTAACTAGAACTTTTCCTCTGCGTCCGGCTTGTTCGGCGCGACGTAGGGCTAAGGTGATCTGATCGATGGGGTAGACCGAGTCGATGGAACCCACCAGGCTTCCCTCACAGACCCAGTTCGCCAATTGCAGGATCTGTTGATTTCGATCGACGGCTGCCATTTTGTTGAGGACTCTAGAAAGCCAAAACCCAACCAAATGAACGTTTCGAAAGATCAAGTGTTCTGGGGAGAAGACACATGGTTCCAGCGAGAGCATGCCGTAGTTAACGACGACGCCGTTTTCGCTCATACATTGACCTAATCGGTCAGTCGCTTGTCCGCCCACACTATCGAGCGCCAGCCGTAACGGAACCTTTCCGATCTCTTGTCGGATGCATTGGGCCACGTCAGCTGAATCGGTGAAGCACAGTGGGCCACCGCGCTGTTGAACCTGTGCTATTTCTTCTGGGCGTCGCACGAGATTGATGGTTCTAAATCCGAGCATGTTAGCCAATTGAATTACGTACTGACCAACGGCCGACAGTGGAGCATTCTGGAGGACATATTCACCTGGCTTCAGGTTGACTATTTCGCTCAGGAGCTTCCAGGCCGTCAATCCAGTCACTTTCAACATTGCCATTTGAGTTAGGTCTGCTTGGGCTGGTACTTTGACGACCAGGGTAGCGGCAACCTTGCGGAACTGGCACCAATTGTTGTTGGCTAGAATGACTACGGGATCACCGACGTTTAGGTCGCGCACGCCACTTCCCACTTCGATGATGCGTCCAGCGGCTTCCATGCCAACCGTAGCGGGTGGCTGGTTTAAGAAACCGTATTGCCCTAGCATCATCGCCAGATCGGCTGGATTGATGGAAAAGGCTTCTACAGCCACGATCACTTCCCAACTTGATGGTTCGGATGGTTTTTCGCCCTGTTCGCATTGTGCGACGAGCGCGGGTGGTCCAAACTTTCGAAAGATGATTTGTTTCATAAGATTTACAGTTTAGTACTTGCCCGAAATAACTCGTCAGGAAGCTGCTTCCAGATTGAGGAATGCGTTCCACAGTCAGCCTGCCTACTCGTGCATCATCACAGGAACGAACAGTGGATGCTGCTGTGGAACGCTTATGGATTGCTAGAGACCGTTGAATCGCCGCACCCTCAAGTGAGCAGTTCAGCGTTAAAATATTCCTTTGGACTTGGGAGCTTGTTTCAATCTGGCTTGAATTTGGCCGATGGTGTGGTCGATTTGTTCGTGAGAATGGTTCGTATTGATGAAGAACCGCAGACGGCATTTGTTGCGTGGAACGATTGGATACATCATGGGGTAGGTACAGATTCCATCTTCGAACAGCTTGACAGACATCCATAGCGCCAGTTCGGAGTCGCGCATCATGAGGGGTACGACAGCCGAGTCGCGGCTGTGGTAGGTATCCAAACCAGCGGCTTGGGCCTGCTTGATAAAATAGGCTGCGTTCTGTTGAAGGCGTAAGGCTCTCTCTGGTTCTGCGAGTATCAATCGCAGCGACTCCAGTGCGGCTGCCGCGTTGGCGGGAGTAGGTGAGGCACCGTAAAGAAGGACACCGGGCGCATAGTACTTCAACATGGCCACCATGGCTTTGGAACCTGCTACGAAGCCACCGCACGTGCCAAAGGATTTGCTCAGCGAGCCAAACAAGATATCGATTTGGCTACCAGAGATGCCGAAATAGTCGGTTACTCCCAAACCTCGCCCTCCGATCACTCCCAGAGAGTGAGCTTCATCGACCATCAACAGCGCATGATATTTATTCTTTAGTTCAATGAAGCGACGAATGTCCGGAATATCACCATCCATGCTGTAAACTCCCTCGACCAAAATGAACACACGCTCGAAGTTGGAGCGGTGAGTTTTCAGTAGTTGCTCAAGAGCCTCGTAGTCATTGTGCGCGAAGGCAATGCGTCGGGCACCAGTTATTTTGCAACCAATCAAAGCCGAGTTATGGATTAATTCGTCATACAAGATGAGATCCTGGTTGCGACACAAGTAACCAATGGTAAAGGCATTGGTGCTGTAGCCTCCAACAGATAGGACAGCATCTTCGGTACCTAGTACAGCGCAGATTTCCCGTTCGAAGGTTTGATGGATGTCGATCTCGCCCGTGATAGAACGTCCTGATCCTGTCCCTACACCAAAGTCTTCAATGGCCTTGATGGCTGCGCGTTTTACCCGCTCATCATTGCCCAACGCCAAGTAGTTGTAGGTCGAGTAGTTAATGAACTGCCTTCCATTGATTAGAACCTTAGCGTCTGATCCGCCCACATGCGGTTGAAACAGGTTCTGTGGAAATTTCTGTTTCTCGTAATACCAAGTCATCGTCGTGTACTCTTGGTATTCAGGAAATAATTCAAACTGGTAGTGCGAGGGAGAAACAACGACGGGCTGAGTATCGCCAGCGCCCATCGCAGGCTCCTGTTTTGTGGCAGTGTCTTCTTTTTTCGCTAGTAGGTTGCCACGCAATCGTTCGATACTGGATTTAAGACTCATAATGGAGTGCTCACACAGATACAGGGAATCATCAAAAAAAGACAAGCAATCAGACTCAGTTAGCGCCAAGCTCGGCGCTAACTGATCGCGACGGCCATACTGCTCAACCCCAATGAGCCGAGCGAACTCTTCGCCAGCGATTGGATTGTCGAGTCCCCCAGGATTTCCAAGACCGCAACCTTCAACCCGAGCTTAGCTTCAAGCACCATTTGGATTTCAGTGGCCATGAGAGAGTCAACGCCCAGTTCATTAATGGGCTTTGAGCGCGGAATCTGTGCAGACTCGGTTTTAAGAATAGAAGCCAGTACATCGGTGATGAGAACGACTAAAACTTCCAGTTGCTCGTCAGCCTCTAGCTCGGAGAGTTCGGCAATCAGAGCGCTTCTGGCTTCCGTATGTTGACCGGTGGAGTCTGACGCAATCAATTTTTGATAACGCGGCGATTGTCCGGCTCGAATTTCGAAGCGTCCCCAATCAGCCCACGACTTGATGATGGTCGCCCCAAACTGAGTAATATCGCGCGCCAGACCGATCTCCAGCAATCGGAGCGCTTCAGACGATTCCATGCCCCGAAGACCTACGTAGCGCAGGAACTGCTCCAGTTTCTCGTCCCGCGCTACAATGCCCACATCGGAGATCGCACCCCAGTTAATGCTCGTGCCGGGCAACCCCATTTGCCTGCGCATGTGAACTAGGCCATTCAAAAACCCGTTGGCCGCGCTGTAGATTGACTGGCGGCTGTTTCCAACCAAATTGGCCGCCGACGAATACAGTATGAAATGATCCAGCGGGAGGTCGCGGGTCTCTTCGTGCAAGATCCACGCTCCGGTGGCTTTGTTACGCAGCACCGTTGAAAGATCACTGAGTTGAATCTCGGCAATCGATTGATCAATGATGGTTGCCGCGGAATGAACAACGCCCTTCAATGGAGGAAGTTCGGTTGCAATCGATCTCAATAAGTCTTTGACCTGGGTTGCATTGGAGGCATCGCATGCGACAGCTCGCACGATGGCACCTGTCTTTTGGAGTTCCTCTACAAATCTTTGCTTTTCTTCTGTATCGGCCCCTTTCCGGCCCGTTAACACGAGCGATGTAACCCCATGTTCAATCAACCAACGGGCGGTCTGTTGCCCAAAACCTCCCAGGCCTCCCGTGATTAGATAAGTTCCATTCGCTTCAAAACGGATCTTATCTCTTTGAACAATTGGCAGGTCAACGTTATCCGTCGCCATCGATACGATCAGATGATCCAGCGATACGCTAAGTGGGAGTTTTTGCCATGCGATGTCGGCCAAAGCAACTTCTAGACTGTTGGCACCTGCGATTTGGCCCGCCCGAATCAACTCCATGCCTTGTCCAACCGCTTGTCGGAAACTGGATGGAATTCTAGCAAGGACATCCAATGAGGTGCGCATGATTTTGGACGCTTTGCGCGGCAAGGGTAGAGCCTCACTGGCTGAGTCCAAATCGATAATTACACCCCCGCGCGCTAAATGCGTCCAACCCCAGTTTCGATTCCAACGTGCGGCATGAACGGCTAGGATATCGAATCCACGAGCGGCTGTAGCATCCACAACTAATTGGTCGAGCATCTCGGCGTCAGCCGAGACACATGCATGTTTTAGCCCGCTCTCTGCCGCAATTCTTTCGCTCGAATCGGCAACTAGTATGACTTGTGCGCCGCGTCTAACTAACTCATCAGCTAAGTCAATTCCGAGTGCCGAAAGCTCGACAATTGCCACTTGACCGTTTGTCTCGACCAACTCGTTCGTTGCCGCAGCCACTCGAGTAGCATTGCTGAGCTGGCTGACGATGTCGGATGCTTCTTCACCTTCATCGATCGGGGTCAACGCAAACTCGCTACGCGGTCCAACCAAATGGCTACTTGCCTCTGCTGGTCCAAAGCCGCAGACTCGCAGACCGCGCGGAATGTCTGTGACACTGCTGCCCGTCTCCACGATGCGCCCCACAAACTCCATCGTGGGTCGTTCCAGCAGATTCTCCGCTTGACCATTTAAGAATTGAACTGGAATCATCGCCTTTTCGATTCGAATGCGGACTTCATCCGCACGCAGTGATTCGACGCTAGCCGCCAGCAGGCGTGCCGTACCTACGTCGCTGTCCACTCGATTGGGTCGCAGCACAATTGGGTGGCTGTCATCGCAATACGAGACTCGAGAATTGTCCTTTGTCAAATCATCCGACAGCGCCAATTCGCTGACATACCGTTGCCCCTCGCGCAAGGCGACTTCATCGTGCAGCCCATCGCAAATTAGTTCTTGAATCAGGGCTTCAAAGGTGGCTTCGTCAATGCTTGTTGGCAAGTCGATAGTAGTGAACTGTCCTGCCTCTAGTTCATTGAATGCGACTCGTGCGAACCCGTTGAAGGTTGCCTGAGCGGGGTTGATTTCCTGATCTGTGGGTAGTACATGGAAACCAGATTGCGTAAGCAGGTACAGCCGAGGAACCCTGGGCAACTTGCACGCAAACAGTCCTTGCAGCATCGCTACGATTTTCCGCAGCTGCCTTTCGCCAGTGGGATCATCGGATGTCAGCCACGAGTTTAAGGAATTGGCGATAATCACGCCATCTAATTCTTGGCATTGCTCGACCACACGTCGCCAATCTTGATTGGATTCTCCGGGTATTTGAACCTGATTGCCAGAGCCCTGGGTTTCGTCTCCGTCCTGTACGTGTGCAACTATTCTCGCGCCAAATTTTTCCAATTGCTGGCAGATTAGCTCGCTCATTCCAAGTTCGTCACCAACTACCAGCCAATTTCCAAGGCGTCGGGGCTCGGCCAATCGTTCTCCTTCGTTCCAATTCATTTTCAGCAACTGCAGCTTGACCGTTTCTCCCCATTGGTCGACACGTTCCTTGTGCGTGGCGGCATTGGCTCGCAGTCTGCGCACATTGGCGACTATGTTTCCTTGGCTGTCGTACAACGTCAAATGGCAGTCAACGAAACGTTCGTTCATTTGTTGCAACTGTCCATGGCACCAGATCTCAGCAGGCAGTGCATGCACGTACAATCGCATCTCATCGATTGCGGTAGGCAAGTACGTTGCTGAGCTTGTGTCGATCATCGCCATCAGCGTTTGAAAGCAACCATCGAGCAAGGCTGGTTGGATTTTGTATTTTTCTAAATGCGCTTGCTGTTCGGGGCCCAGCGCGATCCGGGCTAAGGTTTGCCGACGATCGTCCGCCAGTCGAATTTCTCGCACTGTTTGAAACGCCGGTCCATACTGCAGTCCAATCCGCTGCAACTGATTGTAAAACTGCGTTATGTCAATCGCTTGACTAAAGGACTGCTGCAGTTCTTGCAGACGATTTGGCACGCCAAGAACTGCGTCCCCGACGGGCAGTGCGGCCAACTCCCCCGTGGCATGCACCTGCCCGCTACCCAGTTTTCCGTTTTCGAGGCTCCGGCAGACTGCTTTGGATTCCAGTGGATCAAAACTGGTTACAAAGTCGGTGGCTCGATCTTCCTTTAGTATCAACGGAGTTGATATCTCGAAATTACGTATTGCCAGGGCGGTTGAATCAGGGAATTGGATCGCGGCCAGTTCGAGCATGGCTTCCACGCATCCGGCACCCGGTAAGATCGGTAATCCCATCACGACATGGTCGCGAAGATACTGAACTACACAATGGTCGAAGTCATTGCGATAGGCCAAAGTTCCCGGAGCTTCTTGAGTGCCCAGGATGGGATTGGCGATAGGGTTAACGCGATCTTGGGCTGCACGAGGATTCTCCAACCAATGCAACTCTCTCTGCCAAGGGTAGTTGGGTAGATCGATAATCTGGCCATAGGCAATTCTGGCTTCCCAGTTCAGTTCACCACCCTGAGCATAGAATTCCAACAGCAGATTATCCAACAGAGGAGCTTCGGCAGCTTTGCGACGAAGAGTAAAGTAATTACGACATTCTCTACCCGAGGCTTGGATACACTCTTTGATGGATGTTGCTAATACCGGATGTGGGCCAACCTCGATGAAATGCGCATAGCCATCCGCGATGAGATTTTGGATAGCTGCCACAAATTCAACAGGCTGACGAATGTTCTGTGGCCAATACTCGGCTCCGTATGCCAGGCCGCTAACCCGACCACCGGTTACAGTAGAATAGAGAGCAATCTTAGGTAAACGGGGCTCGACATTAACTAGGGCCTGCCGCAAGGGCTCCATTAGCGGGTCCATAGTTGGACTGTGGTATGCGACTTCCACGTCCAGTCGTCGGTTGAAGACATTCTGTGCAGTCAGCTCGGTTGCAATTCGCTCCAGTTCATCGGCGTCGCCTGCCAGAGTAATATTGGTGGCACCGTTTACCGCCGCGATTGAAACTTTTCCACTTGTCTCAGCGACGATCCTTTGCGATGCATCGAGGCTCAGGCCAACGGCGAGCATGCTGCCTATTCCTTTGGCTTTGGCTTGTTGCTGGCTGCGATGGTACGCGACTAGAACCGTGTCCTCCAGAGTCAAGACGCCAGCGGCGAAGGCTGCCGTTAGCTCGCCGACCGAATGTCCAACGCAAGCCGCCGGCTCGATGCCGCGCGAACGGAGCACTGCCAGTAAGCCGATCTGAATCAGCAAGTTGGCAGGTTGTGCGAACTCAGTCTTCTGAATCTGCGACGCTGCTTCTTCTTTGAGCATCTCAGCCAACACGGAGAATCCAGAAACGCGTTTAAACGCATCATCGGCTTCGGTCACTGCCGACCGATAAACTGGATTCTCGCGATAGAGTTCCTGCCCCATGCCCCACCACTGAGGACCCATGCCTGTAAATACAAACACTGGTCTAGTATTGCTGCTACCGTAGGGCGCTTGTCCGGTGGCAACCTTGTCAGTGGTCTTACCTGCCAACCATGACTTTAGATTTTCTAACAATTCTGCAGTATTCGAGCCGGATGCTATCGCCCGACAGTTTAGATGAGCTCGACGACGCGTGAGGCTATAAACCAAGTCGCGTAGCGCTACTTCCGATTCAAGCAACTCAGCATAACGAATCGCTAGTTGCTCGAGTGCTTTGGGACTACGCGCCGATATGGGTAAGTACACCATGCAATCGGTGTCTAATTCTGGTTCAGCAACGCGCGGAGCGGCTTGAGGAACAGCCGAACCACCGAATGAGAAGGCTTCGAGAATTGCGTGTGCATTGGAGCCACCATAACCGAATGAGTTGACAGCGACGCGTGCCGGCCCGTTTGCATCCGACAATTTATAACAATCATCCGAGAGTCGAAGCCCGAGTTCCTCCAGCGGAATCTGGGGATTTGGTGTTTTCAGGTTCCCCAGTGGAGATGTTTCACCATGATGCAGCGTGAGCACTGCTTTGATGATTCCAGCCACACCGGCACCGGCTTCCATATGTCCCACGTTACTTTTAATGGAACCAATGATCACGCGATCGGCTTCCGGCCGCGCTTGACCATAGGATTTACCAATCGAGATGGCTTCCGTGGGGTCGCCAATCGCAGTCCCCGTTCCATGGCATTCGACATACTGAATGGTCCGCGGATCCACGTTGTATTTTTCGCATACCTGGCGAATCAATCGCAGTTGCGCCTCGCCACTGGGCATTGAAATGCCGGGTGTGTGACCATCTTGGTTCGTACCGGCAGCAATGACGGTGGCCCAAATGTCATTGCCATCGGCGATGGCTTGAGCGAGAGGCTTCAACAGCACGATGCCGGCTCCTTCCGCCCGTCCGTATCCATCCCCTCTGGCATCAAACGATTTGCATTCTCCATCGCGCGCTAGGAACTGTCCTTTGCACATGCCCATGGGGTATTCGGGACGAGTCATAATGTTGACACCTCCCACCACTGCCATCTCACAGGCTCCAGCCCAGACATCCTGGCAGGCATAGTTGAACGCAACCAAGGATGAAGAGCAGGCCGTATCGATTGAAAGGCTGGGACCGCGAAAATCGAAAACGTGCGATACCCGATTGGAGAGCATAGTCATCATCATGCCCGCAGCGCTGTACTGGTTGATCTGCGAGCGGTTTGGATGCGCCATCTGAGTGATCATGTGATCTAACATGAAGCCTCCGACATACACGCCAATGGGACGCTTGGCCAGTTCGGGAACTTTCAGGCCAGCGTTTTCCAATGCTTCCCACGTGACTTCTAGCATCAGTCGCTGCTGTGGATCCATATTCTCAGCATCGCGCGGCGAAATGCCAAAGAAATTAGCGTCGAACTCACGAGGGCTCTGGTCGATGTAACCACCCCGCCGCACATAGGCTTTGCCCCGTGAAGCCTCGATGCTCGAATAGTAGCGATCGGCGGACCAACGTTCCGCAGGCGTCTCGCGAATGGCATTGAAGCGGTTTTGCAACTGCTGCCACAGGATTTGCAAGTTGTTCAATCCGGCGGGAAACCGGCACGCCATACCTACAACCGCAATCGGTTCGAATCTATTTCTGTTGGACACGCTATCTTTTCCTAGCTCGGGTTTTCAAATTACCAATGCTCGAAGATTGTTCCCACAGTAGCGGCAACCTTCGGTGATGATGCAAAGTCGCGGACACAGCTCCAGCTAACAGCGGACTTCTCGAAAAGGTGCCAGACGCATCGACTGTCAGCCTGGCCTGCCTATTCGGGTAGGATTTTTGGAGCTGGTTCCATAGAGTTATGCGACGCTGCTCCAGCACAAAGGGACAGCTTTTTCACCATTTTTTGCAGGGGTGTAGCAGCTGCTTTTTGGCTAATGCGATAAGGTGGCTTCGCAGCTCGTTATGCGTCACCAAGGGAAGATGAGTCGCTTTTGCAGAGTCGCTGCAGGTGCGTTTCAATATTTGAAGGGCAGTAAGAGGCCCACAGCGCGCATCGAGTTCGAACGTTGTCTAGATGCAAAGAGGTGTTCGCCGGCGCTCAAAACCCCCGGCGGACTGGAGAAGACAGCGTTTTCAGTTCGGCCCTACTTCCAGCTCGATACTGGGCTCGGGTACAGGAGGCAAGGCCAATAACACCGGCGGTTGGGACGTTGGTGTTGGTGTGGATGGGCTAGCCACTATGGTGGATCGACTCAACGGAGGCTCGATAGGCCAATTCACTAGATTCTGAGCTGCTACGTGCGGCGAGGGCTGTTGGACAGCAAATTGTTCTGTCGTAGTTCGACACGAAGAGGCTCCACTGATGTCCCAGCCACCGCCCAAGGCAACGTACAAGTTCACTAGACTCATGGCGATCTGTCCCTGGTTCTCCGCCAGCGCATCCTGTTGCCGTACCAATTCCGACTGCAGCAGATAGACCCGATTGAAATCGGTAGCCCCCTCAGCAAAGGCAAGCTGTGAAATATGTACCGCTGCGGCCGAGTTCTGGACTGCCTCTTGTAAGTCTTCCATCCGCTCCCAGTAATTGACAAAGGCGGCTTGAGAGTCTTGAGCTTCCTGGTAAGCCTTCAATATGGTCGCTTGGTAAGCCAGGCAAAGACGCGTGAAAGCTTCTCGCTCGGCGGCAACACGATTCTTGATGCGACCGTAATTTAAGAAGTTCCAGGAAACAGCCGGACCGGTGGCACCGACGAGGCTGGACGACCGGAAAAGATCGCTGATATCCTGTGCAGATACTCCCAGAGTACCTACCAAACTGAGTTGCGGATAAAAATCTGCTTGTGCGACGCCTATACGAGCGCTTTGAGCCGCCAACTCGCGCTCAGCGATCTGAATATCGGGACGACGACGTAGCAAATCGTTGGGAATTCCCAGCGCGATGGCCGGCGGAGGCTGCGGTACTGCACCATACAATTGCGATTCCGAATGGATATCCTCGGGCACTTGGCCCAGCAATACGCAAAGTTGATGGTTCGCATGGCGGCGGAGTATTTCCAAAGTGGGGATCACAGATTCGGTTTGAGCCAAATTGGCTTTAGACTGATGGTAATCCAGCTTAATGGCCGTTCCGGCCGCCAGCTTCTCTTCGGTTAACTTGAGCGTTGCCCGCTGTATCTCAATGTTCTGTTGTGCCAATAGAATCCGTTGTTCGATGGTTCTCAATTCAATGTAGGTTCGAGCCACTTCGCCGACCAACAGCACCCTAGCGAGATCAAAGGCGGCCTGAGCGGATTCCACCTGGGCATCGGCAGATTCAACAATTCGGCGATACTTGCCCCAGAAATCAAGTTCCCACGCGGCTGTAATATTGGAAGTGAAGGAATTGAACGAAGTGGTGGTCTCAAAGAAGCCCGGGACCACCACAAAATTCGCGTCGTTCTCGCTGATGCGAATACGGTTATAACCAGCATTTGCTGATTGCTGCTGCGGGAAGAGATTGCCAGCAGCCACCTGGCGAAGTGCGCGCGTTTCTAGAATTCGCTGACCAGCCTGCTTCAAATCCAAGTTGTTGGACAAAGCTGTTTCGACCAGGCAATCTAGTGCGGGATCATTGAAGACGTGCCACCATACACGCTCATCCACCAGCTGACCTTGAAAGCGATTGTGTGCTTGATCCGTCCATGGTCGATGAAGAAAGTCGGTAGTTGGCCGGACATAGTCGGGGCCTACCTTGCACCCGCAGGCGGTCAGAATTGTCACCATAGCCCAACACGTCACTGTAGGCGTTAATCTTTTTAGACGTCTAGGCATAACCGGTCGCTTTGTTCGAATCCATTCTACAAGCGTTGGAGTACTATCCCCTACCTGCCTTTCTTTCGGCCCAGCTGCAGGACCAAGTAGAATTGGAACTTTCTAGTCGGAAGAATCGTTAAAACCGTATTTGTGAGGTAACTACCGGGAACTGCCTCAACTGCGCTGCGCTTGTTGCGGCAGTCATGCATCCGTGCGACGCGTGCGGAATTGATCGAAGGTGACTGCCGCGATAATGATCACGCCAATCATGATGTCCTGTGTGGAATTTTGAATTTCAAGCTGCGAACAACCGCTGGCAATGACTCCCATAATGGCCGCACCGGCGAGAGTTCCCAGTACCGATCCGCGGCCACCGCTTAGACTACCACCGCCGATTACCACTGCCGCAATAAACTTCAGTTCGCGTCCTATGCCCTCGACCGGGTTTGCCATTTTAACGAGTGAAAAGGAATAGACGCCCGCGATACCAATCAGCAGTCCTCCCATTGCGTATACCAGTACCTTGGTTCTCAAAATGTTCACACCACAGAGCCTTGCGGTTGCTTCGTTCGAACCAATTGCGAATAGATGGCGGCCAAATACGGAGTATCGCAGCGCGATCGCGACCAACAAAGCGATCACGACAGCCAACCAGACACCACCAGCGATGCGCGGCACACCGCTGCTCCAATCCGGTGGCATGGTTGAACTTAGATTGGATAGCCATTCGGGCATCAAGCTGCGATCGACGAAAACAGTCGAACCGCCGGCGAGCCGCTTGGCGATACCCAAAAAAATGGTCATCGTTCCCAGAGTCACGATGAACGGTGGAATTCGAAGGATGGCAATCAACAAACCATTGCCCAGCCCACAGACGGAACCAGCCAATAGCGTTGCAGCGACTGCTAGAGTAACCGAGTATTCGGCGTTGAGCATGGTTGCGAGTACTGTCGCGCAGAGCATCGAAGCCGTACCAGCTGACAGATCGATCCCGCCAGAAATGATGATTAAGGTCAACCCGAGTGCAGCCACCGCTACGGGAGCCGCTTGTACGAGTACCACGCGGAAGTTACGCAGTTCTATAAAACGACCTTGGCCCCAGACTTGATCGGCAATGGCAAAGCCGAGCGTTACCAACAACAATGCCAGCAGTGGCCCGAACGCTTGCAACCACGTCGACAAACGATCGCGCGTGCTGTGTGTGGTCTCTACATCCGCCATACAGAATTCTCTCGCTGTTTTTCGAATATGAAATGCTGTTTCATTTATTCCTAGGTCGAGCAGCCGCTAGACGCTAATTGCGGCTTTTAGTATTTCGCTCTGCGTCCAACTATCCACGGAGCGAATCTCGAGTAATCGACCACGGGACATGACGCCGATAGTGTCGCAAACCGCCATGAGCTCGGGAAGGTACGAGCTCACAAATAGAATAGCCTTTCCCTCAGCAGCCAAATGGCCAATCAATCGATAGATCTCCGCCTTCGTCCCGACATCGATGCCGCGCGTCGGTTCATCGAGCAGAAGGATCTCGGCTGCTTGATGCAACACGCGAGCGATAGCAACTTTTTGTTGGTTGCCCCCAGACAGATTACCGATAGTTTGATGGGGGCCACGTGCCTTCACATTGAGCTGTTGCATCCAACGCTGCGCGTTTGCCGCGCGCCGTGGCAAGTTCAACAAGCCACAGCGAGAGTAGTTTTGCAAACGACTGAGAGTCAAATTATCAACGATTGACATGCCTTGTGCGAGCCCTTCGCTCTTGCGGTCCTCAGACACAAAACCCAGGCCAGCGCGAATGCGAGCGCTGGGGCGGCGGGCAGTCGTCAATCCTCGAATCTGGATGGTTCCACTGGTCTGCAGATCCAGACCAAACAACTGACGCAGTGTTTCTGTTCGTCCAGCACCTACCAAGCCGAACAATCCGAAAATCTCACCGCTGCGCACATTGAAGGAAATATTTTGCGGAACAATTCGTCCAGATACACGATCAACGCATAGCACAGGTTCTCCGAGCTGATGAGTCACGTTGGGAAAAAGCGTGTCGATACTACGGCCGACCATCAACGCTACGATCGACTCGTTCGATGTGTTTGCCAGTTCGCCCGAGCCCGCCGGTTTCCCATCGCGCAGCACCACGTAGCGGTTCGCTACCTCGCGAATTTCTTCGAGGAAGTGGCTGATATAGATGATGGCCAGGCCCTGTTGCTGCAAGCGACGAATTATTCCGAAGAGGCGTTCGACATCCTGTTGAGGTAGCGAACTAGTCGGCTCATCGAACACAACGACTTTCGCATCTGCCACGAGCGCTCGTGCAATCTCAACCAACTGTTGAGCGCCCATCGATAGTGTGCCGATGCGACGTTGGGGCGTAAGGTCTGGGTGCCCTAACAGGGCTAGCGCATCCCGGACTCGCTGTCTTTGTTTTGAGCGATTGACCCAGCCCCAGCGATGTTGTTCGATGCCAAGCATGATGTTGTCTTCGACCGTCAAATCGGGAGCCAGATTGAGCTCTTGATAGACAATAGCGACTCCCGCCTGTCGTGCTTCGTGGGGGCCGCGGGGCGTAAATGGCTGATCAAGCAATTGCATCGAACCAGAGTCGGGCGTATGCGCCCCACTGAGAACCTTCATTAACGTGCTTTTTCCCGCACCGTTCTCGCCGATCAGGGCAACGACTTGACCTGCAAACGCTTCCAGCGACACGCCATCGAGGGCTTGGGTCGCGCCAAATCGTTTAGAAATTCCACGCATTGCCAGTAGTGGCTGTGGAGGAGGGGGGCTCAGAGGATTACTCACGTTACCCAGTTTGATTAAGGTGAACACTGCCGAAGGGGAGGATCGCCAAATGCGGTAACAATTCCTTGCCAACACATCCAAAAGCCAAAAGCTCTGGCATACTCCGAACCAAACTAACTAACTGGGCAGGGGGGCTTCGATCGTCCCGAGCACGAGGAGGCTCAAGAAACAGCCGCACATGGTCCATTGCTCAGATAGTCATGAACTGAGCATAGTGTATTCCATGGAGGGCAAGCCATGGTGAGTCTGGCACCAGAATTTGGAAAACGAGTGTGACTCATAGCGAGTGGCTCGCGAGTCGAGCTTGCCGAGCGCGACAGCTACAACGGTGACGGTACAACCGGTGAGTCGGTTCGCTGTCATTGCGATTATCGAAAGCTGAACAATATACGCAGAGCAGCGACGACAGATTGCACTGTGGTTGTTTCGTTGGTTGTGTGATAGCCCGTCGTGGGAATTTGCAAGGTCGTTCCATTGATTTTGCCTTCTGTGGCCGCCACTAATCGCCCCAGCTCGGTTCGTCCCAGAGATAGTGGTTTCGCTCTCACGCTATTGAGCGCCTCAACAATTTCATCTTTAAAGCTGGTGCGGATGCCGAGTTGGTTGCAGCGTTCGGCCAGTTGGTTGGTCAGCTCAACAGCAAACGTGCCATTGGAGTCTTTACGCCTCAAGACCAGGTCCTGGGCTTCGGCAGCCGTACGTGAAGGATAGGGGCTAGTGTCGAGCACGAGCAAACGTTGGGTGCAGATTTGTTGACGCTGAAACCAAGCCAGCGCGTATCGCCAGCTACGTCCTGCCTCTTCCTCTGCAGTGAACAGTGCCGTACCTTGAAATCCATTGCGAAACAGATGAATAACAAGTGCAACACTGAGAACGTTGTCGAGCTGCGCAGACAGGTAGCCATCCTGGATTCGCAAACGGTCAAGAAAGGAAATAGGGGTTCCAGGCTGCAAGAAATCTAGCCCGTTCAACTCGAAGATCAAATTGCGGCGCTGCGGGCAAATATATGAACGTGTTATCGTTCCCTGTCCCTGATAGGTTCCTGTGTAGGGTAGATGAGCTTGAACGCGTTGTCCAGTAAATCTGTCAGCAATGGAACTCATCATTTGTTCCGAAACCGACTCACCAGTCATCTCGCCGCGATTACTGGCGATGAAGGCCGCGTACTGAAACTCTTTGGGGCCGGTGCACAATAATCCGTGACGGTCGATATGTGCGGAAACAATCAACTGCTGAGGGTCGTTGCCTTGGGCCACCAAGACGCCTTGGAAATAAGCAACCTCGACGCCGAGTTCCTCTAGTTCGCGTCGTATGGTACGAAAAAAGGAATCTTCAGTACCTACCACCGAGGGTTCGCGGATCAGTGTTTGAAGCGTAGATAAGAAGCCTTCGATATCCACGTCAGCCCACTCTTGTTTGGGTTCGATATCGCCGACGAGCGGTAGCGTGACCGAATTCAAGATAACTACCTCAGTTTTGATAAAGCTTTTTTTCTGTAGGGAGACAGACCCTCTCGCACATTGCAATTCATCACAACCCGAAGCGTAAATTCCTAAAGTCGCGATTTCTTAATCCATCGCAACCCGAAGCGTGAGCGACGGAATGACTTTTCTGGTATTCACGGGGCCTGCAATCGGTCCCTCGCTAACGTGTTGAGTTGTGAAAAGCCTAGGCGGATTGATAGCCGAAACAATTCTTTTCTTTGATTACTCCAGCCACTTTGGTAGGCACCATTTGCTCCCAGCTCGAATCGCCTTCCTTGATTTTTCTAAGCACTTCGCGCGAGAAAATTGTCAGGCACTGTGGGTCGTAGTTGTCGAGATCGTTGATACCTCCGCGGTCGAACAAGTATCCGAACAATTTTTGCAATTCGGGTGCAATCCGCAAATTGTGACAATTCATTAGTTCGCCGGTCGACTGATCAAGTAGCGGGTAGCAATAGATCTTCAGATCGTTTTTGAACAAGCGTCCGAATGATTCGAGAACGCCACCATCGAGTTGGGTATAGTATTTTTCGTCAAACAAGTCCTGGAGGCTGCCAGCGCCCATCGTGATCGCGATGCTCTCTTTGGTGTATCGCGCAAGGTACGCGGCCAGACGATAGTACTCGAAATAATCCGAGATGAGGACCGGCATGCCGCAGGCCGCCATAACATCTGCGCGCGATAGAAAATCGCGCAGATCGATCTCGCCTCCTGCCTTGAGATTGCGCATGGTAAGCTCCATCACTTGAACGACTTCTTTATGTTGCACGCTGGGTAACTGTGAGAATTTTTCATGTGCGCTGCGCAACATGTCCAAATTCACATTGCAAACAGGCCGAAAACTGCCGCGTTCAACCAGGATGGGTTTCTTGTAAAAGAACTCCGATGGCTGTAACAGGCTGCCATCCGCCGCAAACATGGCTGCACCGCTCAGACCCAATTCGACCAACTTCAGGCTCATCAGTCGATTGTCGACATGCCGAAACGCGATGCCCTTGAACTCGATCATGTCAATTTCAATGCGCGAAGTAGATAGTCCGTCAAGCAAGGAGTCGACTAACAACTCAGGTTCGTGGTTCAGAGCAAACGCGCCATAAACTAGATTCACGCCGACGATCCCCAATGCTTCCTGCTGCAATGCTGCTTCCACGTCAAGCATTCGCACGTGAATAATGATTTGGCTATCCTCATCGCGAGGATGAGCTTGAAACTTGATACCCATCCAACCATGGCATTCATTGGTCCCTTGGAAGTTGCGTGCGGACACGGTATCTGCAAAAGCAAAAAAAGCGCTCGTGTTACCGCGGGCTTCTTTCAAGCGATCGAGGTTGAGCGAATGTTCATAGTCCAGCATGGACTGCAATCGCTCCCGACAAACATAGCGTGCGGCGCTTCCATAGATCGCATCGCTCACCGTCATATCGTAGGCCGAAATGCTCTTTGCGATCGTGCCTGCTCCACCTCCAACCCGAAAAAACCAACGCACTACTTCTTGACCCGCACCAATCTCCGCAAATGTTCCGTAGCGCCGCACGTCCAAGTTGACGTTGAGTGCCTTTTGGTGGGTGTCGATGATTACGCGCTGTTGACTATGGGATAGAAATCGTTGCATGTCAGAGCGACCCAGCTAGGCGAGAAGAAAAAAAGGGCATTCTGCTGTGAGCAATGAACGTGCCAAACAAAGCAAATCCAGTCTGGGCGAGATGAAACCCATCGATTGGGACAAGCAACCGGAGTAGGCGGTAGAGGTAGTGCCCAATTTTTAGGCTGTCTGACGAAAAATCAGCAGCAAGCGACAGCATGCGCGGCACTTATCTACAGCTACCGCCATCACGTTACACCAACTGCAGCCACAACTAGCGCAGCCAAAACTCTGCTGCCAGCCCCAGCTTTTCGGACTGCTCATGCAAATAAGCGAAGTCTAGCGACTGCTGGTGGAGATCGTAAAGCATCTTGAGGTCGGCAAGATCTATTAAGCGGCCCGCAGCTGCCTTGAATATCATCAAATCTTCGCAACTCAGTACCCGCATAGGCTTGCCCACTCCAGGGATCTCACATTGCGATGCACGCCCGATCGCGGTTTGGTGGTAACTCGAATTTGAGACCAAGAAATCGATCTTGCAATCAATGAACTCATCTTCGAGCACGTAAAGCCACTGCGAAACGCGAACAAAACCAAGATCCACCATATGACCCTGCTTGGCGGGCGTAAGCTGACCTTGTCGAAGACCGGCTTCGAAACTTTCATGGTCCGATACTACAACTGCCAAGTCGATAGCTTGAGTGCTTCGTGGATGCCCCCAATAGGCAACGGCTAGACCTCCTGCAACTGCAGGAGTTACCCCCAGAGCGTCGACTCGACCATACACATCCTCTAATGCGCGTAATAATATACTAGGGGGCATGCTTCGATTCCCACTTCAAGGCCTGGTATCGTTCGTACCAAGCTCGATAGGCCGCTAGAAAATCCCCATCTGGACCAATTCTTTGTCGTAGGCCCTGCATTAACATTTTATGACTCAGTTCCATAGCCTGATGCCAGGCTGCCCAGCGTCTGCGGCTCTCTTCAGGACTTGGATGTGGACACCCGCGATGTCCGCTGGCGGAGGCACCCTGCTTTATGTCATTATCCTGGCGCAGCGAGTTGGATGGTAGGTTCATGACGTCTTTTTTATTGTTTCGGAGGCGAGTAGTATACCACGCTGCCCGGACGGCTGACTTATATAAATTCATGCTCTTGTGCGAATGTTGACTCTGGCGTTGCCGTTGGAACGCAAGTTTTTGATAGACTGGGCGTCTTTGTCAACGAAGGGTCGTTTTGAGGTGGCTTTACGCGCCTTTAGCGCAGGACGTGAGCAATGAGAGAATCCGAAAGAATCGAAGCAGCCTATGAACTTGCGATCGAGAAATATGCAACCGTCGGAGTCGATGTGGAAGTGGCCCTCGCACGGCTAAGCGACGTGCAGATCTCGGTTCATTGTTGGCAGGGGGATGACGTATCGGGCTTTGAAGGCGACTCTGCGGCACTGGGAAATGGGCTGGCGGTGACGGGCAATTACCCTGGGCGGGCGCGCACCCCGAACGAATTGCGATCGGATCTCGAGCTGGCGTATAAGTTGATTCCAGGTAAGCATCGATTGAATTTGCACGCGCTCTATGGCGAATTCAACGGGCCCGTAGATCGCAACGAGATTGAAGTGAGCCATTTCAGCGGCTGGATCGATTGGGGACGCGACAAGCAGATTAGCCTCGATTTCAATCCGAGTTACTTCTCGCATCCCCTCGCAGCGGATGGCTTTACTCTAGCGCATGCTGATGCTGCCGTTCGGCAATTTTGGATCGAACATGGTATCGCTTGCCGAAAAATTGCCGCTGCCATGGGTGCAGCTCAAGGCAGCGTGTGCATCAACAACTTTTGGGTTCCCGACGGCTACAAAGATACGCCTGCCAGTCGAAGGACGCCCAGGGAGAGACTGGCAATGTCGCTCGATTCTATTTTTGCTGAGGAGTTACCACACGAACTCACACTGGATGCCGTCGAGTGCAAGTTGTTTGGAATCGGCAGCGAAAGTTACGTCGTTGGTTCGCATGAGTTCATGATGGGTTATGCCATGTCGCGCAGCAAAGTATTGTGCCTAGATGCGGGGCACTTTCATCCGACGGAAGTGATATCTGACAAAATATCGTCCGTGTTGATGTACGTGCCCGAGTTATTGTTGCATGTCAGTCGAGGTGTCCGCTGGGATAGCGATCATGTTGTAACGTACACAGATGAATTGCAGGCGATCATGCAGGAAATTGTACGTGGTGATTATTTAGATCGAGTACACATCGGACTAGATTTTTTTGATGCCAGTATCAATCGTATCGCAGCCTGGGTCATCGGAACTCGCAATACATTGAAGGCGCTGTTGGCTGCACTGCTCGAACCCCGAGAAGTACTCCAGCAACTAGAAATCGCCAATGACTTCACAGCCAGGCTGGCATTGATGGAAGAGCAGAAAATGCTGCCCTTGGGGGCTGTCTGGGACTACCACTGCTTGTCGACGGAAGTTCCGACAGGCAGTCAATGGCTGCGTGTAGTGCGAGATTATGAAGCCAAAGTGTTGTCGCGACGAAGCCATGCGTCGGTGATGGCGTAGAGTAAATCGTTAATAGGGAATGAGAGCATTTAATGAGCGAAGACAACGCGAATTCTGGCGGAGAATTTGAACGCGAGCCGGTGCCCGATTCAGCGCTTTTGGGCAGTAGTAAGTTTTGGGGCATGTACGCTGGCGAACATACGGCTGGAACGGAGTTCATGATTGGCCCCCTGTTCCTGGCTGCCGGTGCCAGTCTTTCGGACTTGGTGTTCGGGCTGCTGTTGGGCAATTGCCTCGCCGTACTTACGTGGCGATTCTTGGTTGTGCCTATCGCTATGTCCAAGCGTTTGACGCTCTATTATCAATTGGAGCGAATCGCGGGCGGTTCCTTGGTCAAGTTCTACAACATGGTGAACGGGCTGCTGTTCTGTTTTTTGGCTGGCGCCATGGTTACCGTGTCTGCATCGGCTGTAGGTGTCCCTTTCGGTGTAGCATTCGATATTCCTGCCGAAATGTTTGGCTTGAGCAATTGGCAATTCACCTCGTTAGTCGTCATCGTGGGTGCAGTCATAGCTGTAGTTGCCGCTGGTGGTTACGAGCGTGTGGCTCGCGTTGCGAATATTGCTGCACCGTGGATGATCGCTGTATTCGCCGCTTGTGGAATCGTGTCGCTGGGTCAGATGGAAGCGACCAACATGGCTGTCCTAGCAGAGGGTAGGTTTTGGGACGACGCGATCGCGTTCGTCCAGGCAAAGAATGGACAGCAGCAATTCGGATTTTGGCAGATTGTCATTTTCGCATGGCTGTGCAATGGTGCGATGCATTTCGGCATGGCCGACCTTTCGATTTTTCGCTTCGCACGCAGCAAGTCGTCCGGGTGGGCGCCAGCCATTGGAATGTTTCTGGGGCACTACATGGCTTGGATTGCTGCGGCTCTGCTGCTCGCGGCGCTGATTAAGCTCACGCCGAGTCTTGCTGTCGGAACCGATGGCACAGTATCCGCGAATCCGGGGTTACTGGCGTTCCAATCGCTAGGTTGGACGGGGATCATCTGTGTGGTGATTGCAGGTTGGACCACTGCCAACCCCACTATCTACCGTGCTGGACTTGCGTTTCAGGGAGTGCTACCCAAGAGCTCGCGCACGGCGATGACGTTGGCCGCAGGCGCAGTCGCAACTGTGGCAGGTGCGTTTCCAAACTTATCCGCACAACTACTCGGCTTCGTGGGAACCTATGGAACCGTGCTTGGTCCGATGGGTGCAGTTATCTTCGTTGACTTTTACTTAATGAATAAGTTTGGGTTACGTGAAGAGTACGCGGTGCACAGCGGTACGCAGTTCAATCTTGCGGTACTGATTGCGTGGATGTTGCCCGTAGCCTGCGGATTAATGTTGATCTTTTGGCACGGATTGTTTGCAGCCTACGCGGTGATTCCCTGCTGGGTCGCTTGTGGGGTGCTTTATCTAGTTCTCAGTAAGTTCACGCAGAATCTTAACGGCAAAGTAAGCTAAAGATTTCGTCGAAGGCAAAAGTATTCAACTATGAAGAATCTCACCAAGATCGCTTCGCTCGTTTCACTCAGTCTCGTCGTCGTACCATGCCTGTTGTATGTTACAACTGCAATGAATTTAGACGCGGTGAAGTGGGCCGCATTGGCCGGAACGATTGGCTGGTTTTTGGCGACGCCTGTGTGGATGAGCCGCGAGTTGCCGGCTGACGCAGGCGAAGTTGAAATCTAGTTTCATCTTATGAATTGATCGCGAGTCTCTGGCGATTGGCGATTGGTGGTACACATTTGTGTATCGCTTTCCACTCAAACACAGGTAGACGAGTAGGCTGGCAACCAAGGTTGTTGCCTTCTCTCGAGTGCACAACGCGGAAATGCATGGCATAATTGTCTGAAGTTTGCACGCTGTTTTACATAAGGACGGAGTGATTGAAGACTTGGTGCATTTCTCGACTTACTCGAACCCGCTTCGAGTAATGAACTGTCAAGCCATCAAGTGGCGGGCGCGCAACTGTTTGCAGGTGCCAAAGCAGGACGCAACGCTGACTGTCCGTGCGGCAGCGGAAAGAAGTACAAAAAGTGCTACTTACCAAAGGCCCAATGCACGTTTAACCCCCTGGGGGAACGCTGTCGGCATGAATTCGCGGGGTACTTTCCAACATCTGGTCGAACAGCCGGAGTAAAATGAATTAGGAGTTGGCTGTCCGATTCAGGGTGGCCACAGATATTGAATCAGCTGCCCATGCTCCACCGCTCCATGCAAGTGCCTTAAGCTTGGCCGCGCATGGAAAAGGTTGTAGGCTGGATATTGAATTCAGAGGCACGCGCAACTCAAACGAAATTTACAATAAACAGTGCGAACGATGACCCACCACAAAATAATGTTCACTAGCCTTGTGTTGTTGCTGAGCTGCGAAGTGCTCAGCGCACAAGAGGTTTCCTTTGATCGCGACATTCGACCGCTGCTCTCTAAACGTTGTTTTGCCTGTCATGGTCCGGACGCTGGAAAGCGCGAAGCCGACTTGCGGCTAGATCGGGCTGACGGCGAAGGTGGCGCCATTGGGTTTGTCATAACTCCTGGCTCTATCGCCAACAGCGAAATGTGGGAGCGGATCACGTCCCAGGACGAATCGGTGGTTATGCCGCCGCCAGACTCCCACCTAATGCCATTTTCCGAGTCGGAACTTGATCTAGTCAAACGCTGGATTGAAGCGGGAGCCAAGTACGAAGGCTTTTGGGCATTCAAGCCCGTGGCCTTTCCCGATAGGCCTCCAGTCAAGAACGAATCCTGGAGCGACCAAACGATCGATCTGCATGTATTGCAGAAGCTGGAATCGCTCGGTCGCACGCCAGCAGAGCCAGCCGACTTGCGAACATTGATCCGTAGGGTCACCTTGGATCTGACTGGATTGCCGCCCACCCGTACTGAGATCGCGGAATTCTTAGACGCCTCAAAGCATGCCCCCGAGCTTGCTTGGGAACAACTGGTCGATCGATTATTAGCTCGTCCGCAATTTGGAGAGCACGTCGGTCGCTATTGGCTGGATCTAGTTCGCTTTGCTGATTCCAACGGCATGCACAAAGACTTTTATCGAAACAATTTTGCGTATCGCGATTGGGTCATTCGCGCATTCAACGAGAATCTTGGCTACGACGATTTTGTGCGCTATCAGCTTGCCGGAGATTTGTATTCGGAGCCCACCCGCGATCAGCTCATCGCCACCGGTTTCCATCGGCTGCACCTAATTATCGATGTGGGAACCGCTTTACCAGAAGAGAGTTTTGCAAAAAACGTAGTCGACCAAGTGACCGCAGTGGGCACTGCATTTATGGGGATGACGGTTCACTGTGCGCAGTGCCACGATCACAAATTCGACCCATTGACGCAGCAAGATTTTTATTCTCTCTCGGCGTTTTTCAATAATATCGATGCCACGCCCGAGACTGTGGCGAGGCCAAAAATGGGATTGCAACCTCCATTTGTATCGTTGGCAACGCCCGAGCAACAATCGCGGTTGGATGCGTTTTCTCAGGCGCTCGCGCAGCTCAATAGCTTGCAGCAATTTGCCAGCGACCACCAAGCAGACAAGGAATTTCTTGCTCTATTCCAACGATTGGAAAAGGAGCGAGAAAAGTTGGACGATGCCGTTCCCAAGGCGATGGTAATGAAAGAGCGCGCGGAAGTGCGTCCCGCCTTCATTCTTGAGCGTGGGCAGTATGACGCCCCAAGAAAAGAGGTGTCGAGAAACACACCTGCGTTCCTGCCGCCGCTCAAAAAGTCTGGCGATGTTGCGTCGAGAATGGATTTGGCGGAGTGGTTTGTCGACTCGGCTCATCCGCTGACCGCTCGTGTGGCAGTGAATCGCTTTTGGCAACAGCTCTTCGGAGTCGGACTGGTAAAGACTTCGGAAGACTTTGGTAGTCAAGGCGATGTGCCTACCCATCCGGAATTGTTGGATTATCTGGCTGCGTCGTTCATAAAAACGGATTGGGATGTTAAGGCTCTGCTGAAGCAGATCGTTATGTCAAAGACCTATCGCCAGTCATCGAATGCGGCGACTGAGGAGTTTCGGACCGACGCGGAGAATCGCTTGCTCGCACGCGGTCCGCGTTTTCGCTTGGATGCGGAGATGATTCGCGACCAAATCCTGGCAACCAGTGGCTTGCTTGCGGATGAGATGTACGGCCCCAGTGTCAAGCCGCCTCAGCCGGCTGGACTTTGGGAAGCTGTGTCGATGATTGGCGAGCGGTATGTGGCCGATAGCGGCGAAGATAGCCTGCGTCGCAGCGTTTACACATTTTGGAAACGGTCGATGCCGCCGCCCCAGATGACCATTCTCAATGCACCCTTGCGCGATGCGTGTGTTGCCCGAAGAGAGCGGACCAACACTCCCACGCAAGCGTTGTTGTTGTTGAATGAGCCCGAGTACTTGAAGGCCGCTCGTGCGTTGGCAGTATTGGCTCTCAAGCAGCCTACCGAAGATCGACTGGGCTTTGTCTGGGAGACTGTCACGGCAGGGTTAGCTGACTCGACTGAGCAAGCTTTCCTCAATGATTTGCTGAGCGACTTAAAGGAAGACTACTTGTCGAAGCCAGCCCTGGCTGCCGAGTTGTGCCAGGGGATCGAATTTTCTCCGACTGACAAGTCGACTGAAACCACGACCAGCGAGTCGTCGCAGCAGGCTGCTAATGCAGACTTGGCGACGGCAGACATCGCGGCTTGGACGGTACTGGTCAGCGCTTTGTACAACCTGGATATCACCAAAACTAAAGATTGAATTATGGCGTCTACTCAAACCCTGAATATGGTCGACAATCGCCGGCGTTTCTTGACTCATACGGGCATGGGGCTGGGAGTTTCTGCACTGGCCAACGCACTTTCTCAAAGCGGTCTTGCTTACGCGGCCGATGGTAACTCGAAAGCGGCTGGAGCGAATGCTAGGGCCAAGCGAGTGATCTTTCTGTTTATGGCGGGGGCGCCGAGTCAGATCGATCTATTCGATTATAAGCCCGAACTGAATCGGCTCTTTAAAACTAAATTGCCGCCTTCGGTGAGCATGGGGCAGCGTGTCACCGCGATGACAAGAGGAAAGGAACAATTAGTTGCACCTTCCAAGTTCAAGTTCTCCCGCCAAGGCGAGAACGGGTTGTGGGTGAGCGAGCTGTTGCCGAACCTTGCTGGTCAAGTCGACGACATGTGTTTCATTCGCTCAATGAACACGAATGCTATAAACCACGATCCAGGTAAGACATCATTCTGTACTGGTTCGGAGATTCCCGGGAAGCCCAGCATGGGAGCCTGGCTGAGTTACGGATTGGGCACGATGAACAAAGATCTGCCTGACTTTGTGGTACTGCCTTCGGCTTTTTGGAGCGGCAAAGTCAATGTGCAAGCTCTTTATTCGCGGTTGTGGGGCAGCGGCTTTCTTCCTTCGAAACATCAGGGCACAAGCTTTCAAGCAGTCGGCGATCCCGTATTGTTTTTGTCCAATCCGTCGGGGATCGATGCGAGTATCCGACGTCGCATGTTGGATACTCTGAAGGATTTGAATCACAAACATTTCTCGGAACTCCATGACCCGGAAATCGAGACCACCATTGCCCAGCAGGAGATGGCATTTCGCATGCAATCGTCGGTTCCAGATTTGACTGACATCTCCGATGAAACGGCGGAGACACTAGCGATGTACGGCCCTGACATCGACAAGCCAGGCTCCTATGCCAGAAATTGCTTGCTGGCACGGCGCATGGCGGAGCGGGATGTGCGTTTCATTCAACTCTTCCATCGCGGCTGGGACCATCATTCGCGCTTGCCCGAAAACTTGGCCGGGCAATGTCGGGACGTCGATCAGCCGACGGCCGCACTGTTGAAAGATTTGAAGCAACGCGATTTGCTAAAGGATACCTTGGTCGTGTTTGCTGGAGAGTTTGGGCGAACGGTCTATGGCCAGGGTGACTTGACTGTCGATAACTACGGACGAGACCATCATCCCCGTTGCTTTACTGCTTGGTTGGCCGGGGGTGGCATCAAAGGTGGATTCGAATTCGGACAAACGGATGAGTTTAGTTACAACGTGATTGAGAACTCGGTTCCTGTTCGCGATCTTCACGCGACGATGTTGCACCTTCTCGGGATCGATTTTGCCAGACTTTCCTTTCCCTTTCAGGGATTGGATCAAAAATTGACAGGCGTCGAACCAACTCGCGTGGTGAAAGAGATTCTCGCCTAGATACTTATTTGCCGCTTCGCCAAAGCCACTTGTGCAATTCGATCGCGGGGACGACGCTCACGGCTAGCAGGGCCACTATGATCCAAGTGCCAACAGATACAGGCTGCGTTCCTAGCAGGTCTTGCATGAAAGGCAGGTTCATTGCAGCTACATGAATGAGTAGCGCTGCGATGGCCCCCAGCAGTAGCATTGGACTACGTAGAGGCGATAGCCCGAATGCAGATTTGGTTTCTGAGCGACAATTGCCAATATGGAAATTTTCGAACAATACCATCAACAGCAGCAGTATGTTGCGAGCTTCGGTTTCGTCCCATCCATGAGCGAGCATCCACTCGAAAGCCGCAAAGCCAACGCCCCCCATGATGAGAACAGCGATAATCATCCGCTCAATCATGAGGCGATTAAAGATTCGCTCCTGGGGAGAGCGCGGGTGTCGCTGCAGCGTATCGCCCTCGCCAGGTTCGAAGGCGATGGCCACTCCTTGAATTCCGTTCGTCACCAGATTGAGCCACAACAATTGCACGGGCAATAGCGGCAGGTGCAAGCCGAACATGACCGTCAATAGGACCATTAACAGTTCGGCAGCCCCTGTGGAAAGCAGCAAGTAGATGACTTTTCGAATGTTGTCGTACGCGATTCGTCCTTCTTCAACGCCTGCCACGATGGTGGCAAAGTTGTCGTCGCTGATCACTAATTCCGATGCTTCTCGGGCTACGTCCGTGCCAGATTTACCCATGGCCACGCCAATGTTTGCTGCACGTAGGGCAGGAGCATCATTAACGCCATCTCCCGTGACAGCCACAAAGTGTCCGACGTTTCTTGCAGCATTCACGATTTCGAGTTTTTGCCTTGGCGCGACGCGCGCAAAAACACGAACGCTCTTCACAATTTCCGCCAATTCTTCAGTCGACTTGCTCGCTAATTCGGGACCAGTGATTACCTGCCCTTCGTGGCTGGCCAACGATAGTTTCTTAGCGATCGCAAGCGCTGTCACACGATGGTCTCCCGTGACCATCGCAACTTGAATACCAGCGGCATGGCAAGATTCTACGGCTTCGCGCACGCCAGGACGCAATGGATCCAGCATCCCGACCAGCCCCAGGAAGCTGAGATGGGTCGGCTCCACAGAGGCCGTCGCGCTGGCTGTTCCGAGCTCGCCGCCGCCCTCAGCAATCGCTAGTACTCGCAGACCACGCGCCGCCATGTTGAACGCAATCGCTTCAATCTCATCGCGTGTGTTGGTCTGCTGGCACATGCCGAGGACTCGCTCCGGTGCGCCTTTGACGAATACTCGTACTCTTTCCGCATCTCGATGAAATGTCGCCGCATACTGACTTTCCGATTCAAACGGGATTTCATCGAGTTGCGGAAACTGACTTAATGTAGATTCTCGGTTCCAGCCCAATTTCTGCCCCAGGGTCAGTAGAGCGATGTCCACTGCGTCGCCGCGCCATTCCCAGGCACCATTCCGCTCATGCAAGTCCGACTCATTGCAGAGTACTCCGGCCCTGGCCAGAGAATCCAAGGCCGCATTGCTGCCGGGTAAAACTGTTTGTTCTTCGAATTTGACTTCTCCAACCGGGCGAAATCCCTCGCCACTAACCGAAAGAACTTGGCCATTGGGTAGACGCACTTCCTGCACGGTGAGTTCGTTAACTGTAAGTGTGCCGGTCTTGTCGGTGGCAATTAAGGTGCAGCTTCCCAGTCCTTCCACCGCGGTCAATCGGCGTACGATAACTCCACGGCGAGCCATTCGCGAAGTAGCAATGGCCAATGCCACCGTCATGGCCACCGGTAAGCCTTCGGGAATGGCGGCAACGGCTAGGGCAATTACGAAGAGGAACACTTCGCCAATTGGGTAACGGCCGACTGCCACAGCGACTCCACCAATCACCACCGAAGCTACCAACGTGCCGATAGCTACTGCATTGGTAAACCTCTCCATGCGTTGCAACAGAGGTGGACTACCGCCCGAAGCACTAACAATGTCGAGCGCCAATTGTCCGACATGGGTTCCTGTACCAGTGGCGACAACAACCCCTTTTCCGCGGCCGCGGGTAACGATCGAACCAGCAAAGGCCATGTTCGCCTGATCCCCAAGGGGA
>JBGSTP010000057.1:0-22183 GCA_041736515.1 Pirellulaceae bacterium | reverse complement strand
CGTTGGGCGACGTCGGCAGACGGCCGAAAATTCAAAATCTGTTCATCGGTCGGGCCTGAGCCAAACAATTGAGCGATCTCATCGAAGACTCTTGAGGCGCCTTCAGTTGTCGACATGCTGGACCTCCAAATGAGAGTCTTCTGACGTTCTTTACGTCGCAAAACAGAAAACGGCTCGATTCGCTGCTCGGCCGACTCCGTATGCTGCTTCGGTGTTTTGCCCCCGCATTGTAATAATTGCGGCCAAATGATTTGAGCTCAACCGGAAGGGCAATTTCCAAGCTGGGACCTTGCCAGTCAGATCTGATTCTGGCTTCGCTGTTAACCCGGCGGTCGGGTAGTTTGAGGTCCGTTTCGGTGGGACGGAAGCAATCGGCGTTGTAACAAGCAACTACTTATCAACTAGAGAGCGCGATAGTTCGCGGTCGAAAATACCGTTCAGACGGAAGCAACATTCGGAAAATTCGCTCGCGGTAAAAAATCCGAGAGCGCGGCAAACGAGGGCCAGAAAATCGAAAACGCTCAAAACACTGGGGATTTTGACGATTGAGTCGCCGCGAAAGAAAACCTCTCACTCTGCGAACTGGCGGGTGGCCTAAAGTTCGCAGGATGAGACGAGTACACCTGACAGGATTCGAACCTGTAACCCTCGGTTCCGAAGACCGATGCGCTATCCAGTTGCGCCACAGGTGCAGCTTGGGCTCGATTGTAGCCTTTTGCTACTCCAGATCAAGCGGGATGAGGGGCCATTTGACTGAGTTCCTCGGAAACGGTGTGCTGCCTTTTCAGACCGTGAACCGCTGCTATATGCCTGCGAAGGAACCAATGCAAAACTCTAAGTGGTGCCGCCAAAACTAAGCCACAAAGAGCCTCTTTCAGTTGTCCTGTGACTTACCGATGTTCAACAGCGAACTCACCGATTTCTTTGCAGGCGCGGTGCAAGCGACTTGATGCCAAACGAGCTCATCGAGTAGATCGCAAGAATCTCAGCCACTGGCTCCACTGCGCAAGATAGACATCGTTAATCGCAACGGGACAAGCACGGTTCTTTGGGGTAATGGCGTGTTCCAACTCTAACTTTACGTGGTCGCTCAGACAAACTGCCATGGGGTGGGCATTTAAGTGGGATACCAGCTTCTTAGATAGGCTGATTCGCTGGGAAACGCTATCTTGTTGCTGAACCAACTGGACCAACGCTCGGCGCAATGCTTGCCCGCGTTCGGGTTCGCGACGGTGCCCGTTATTCGGGGACCTGCAAATTTAGCCGTCAAACCTGTACACGTTGGCAACCCGTGCGATCGTGGTAGTGGACACTAGTACTCTGTACTGTAGATTTGTCGGTGCGCTGTCGCCGCCGCTGCCAAGCTGCCAAGCTGCCAAGCTGCCAAGCTGTCAAGCGGTGAGCAGTCCCCTGAATTGTGGCCACAATCTGACGACGTCTGACTACGATGGCTAGGCCGGGAGGGCAAACACAACGTGAACTCTAATTCTTAAAGTGGACTAGTGGCAACCGTTGCCGCCGGCCCTATCCTGGTACCATTATAAATTTCTAACGCAAGGAAATTGCAACTGAGTAGTTTAGAAGTTTCGCCGAATGAGCCAGCCTCAATCTCGGAGTACTATGACAGTACCGTTATCGACTATAACGCGTGGAGCAAGCAGGGTTACCTGCATTTCGGTTATTGGCGCCCCTGGTTAAACCCATTTTCCCGTCAACCGATGTTGGAGGAAATGAACCGATTCATCTTCAGCCATCTTCAGCTCGAGCAGCTCCAAGGTGCAGCGACGGACGGTGTTCGAATCGCTGACTTGGGGTGTGGAATAGGTGCAGTCTCGCGTTTCGGTAGTCGTTTGTTTCCGAAGCTGGATTTTCACGCGATGACTATTTCGCCTGGACAAATCGCTGAAGCTAAACAGAGGCACGATGGAGAGCGTGTCGAGTACTACTGCGGCGACTATCATTCTCTGCCGTTTGAAAGCAGTAGCTTTTCAGGAGTTTTCTATCTTGAGAGCCTGTGCCATAGTACAGACCCTGAGCGCTCCCTTCGCGAAGCGGCTCGTGTTTTGAAGCCAGGTGGTCGAGTCGTAATGACAGATGGTTTTCTAACGCGCCCGCTTGAGAAGACTTCAGGCGTCTTTAGAACCGTCGTTCGAGCTGTTGCCAATAACTGGGCCGTACCTATGTTCCACGAAATCGAACTCGCCAGAAAATGGCACGCAGACGGTTCGCTAAGATTAGTGGAAGATGTCGAGTGTGGATGGCGGTTAGGCCCTTCGGCGCTGCATGCAGCTCACCTGTCACTGATCCATTTCTTTAAACTGGTACTTAAACGCAAAGTCTCCCCTTGGCAATGGCGACATTTGACCGCCTCTGCGTTCACTATTGTGCTTGGATTATATCGCCGTAACTTTCGATACCACTTGCTTGTGTTCGAAAAGCACGGAGCCTGAATGTATTGCGCTACTGCCCTGGCTGCCCCACGCGACTAGCGTCTAGCAATGTACACAAACTAATTCGCTTGCAGGGTAATTTCTAGCGATAGCTGGTCGTTGCCACGTTGAATGGTAACATTTACGGTGTCGCCAGGCTTCTTCTCAGCAAGTACGCTCTGGAGCTCTCTAGTTGTGTTAATGGCATTACCAGCAATCTGAACGATTACATCGCCGGCCTTAAGACCAGCTGCTTCCGCCGCTCCGCCCGGGGCGACTTCAGCAATCGACGCACTGCTATTATTGGCGTCTAAGCGAACGCCGAGAATCGCCCGCGGTCGTCGTGGTCCGCGTCCGATTTGTGCAACGGCAGATGTTTGGATCAGAGTTGGGCGAACCGAACTCTCGGAAATCTCTCGGGCAATCGCAGCGACAAACTGGACGATTTTATCCATGCCCTCGATGTTCGCTTTCTCAAAATCATCGCTAGGGCGATGGTAGTCGTTATGCAAACCAGTGAAAAAGTGGAACACAGGGATCTTCACTTCATAAAAGCTGGCGTGATCGCTTGGTCCGAGGCCAGCCGGTTGCTTATCAATAGTCAATTTTCCAACATTGAGCCGATCGACCATGGACTCGAACTCAGTCGCAGTACCGGTTCCATAAACTGTCAGCGTATTGCTTTCCAGTCTGCCGACCATGTCCATGTTGAGCATTGCCACCGTATCTTCGAGCGGCCAGCGTGGATTGCGACAATAATGCTTGCTACCTAGCAGACCACTTTCCTCACCCGTAAAAGCAATAAATATGAAACTCCTTCGCGAGCCGGTGCGATCCACGGAAAGTTGACGGGCTACTTCCAGTAGTGCCGTTGTTCCAGATGCATTGTCGTCGGCACCGTTGTGAACTTCGATTGTTCCGGGAGCCAAAGATCCCACTCCACCCATCCCCACGTGATCGTAGTGCGCACCGATGACAACATACTGAGTTGCAAGTTCGCCTGCACCCGGTAGAAAGCCAACGACATTGCGGACCGGTATTTGAGATTCAACAATTTGAGTTTCTCCGCGCGCTGTCACGCCTGTCAAAACAAAACTTTGCGGTGCAGCCGATTGGTCGATAGCTGCTTCGATTTTCTCTAGCGTTGTTTGCGAATAGGACCGAATAATGCGATCGATCACCGACCTCGAGCAATAGACAGTTGGTAGCTGAGCCTCGGTGGCTGCCTTACCGGCCTCGCTGACCTGAGGCAGTTTTTCGTTAGCAGCATCTGGAGTGGTGACACGATCGTTCACAATGATTAGTGCCGCGGCCTTGTGCAGTGTCGCATTGAGTTCTTTGGTCGAAAAGAAAGCATGCGGAGAAGGACGCGTTCCGTCAAACTTGCTGTTCGGATCGTCCTGCGATGGTTCCTTACGCAGTACGATCACCACTTTTCCTTCGACATTCAATCCTGCATAGTCATCGTAGTTGAGTTCGGGAGCGGTTATGCCATAGCCGACGAATGCAAGTTCACCGCTGAATTCTCCGCTCGAGCCAAGGGATACGGGCGTAAAGTCTTGTCCGAGCTCGAGATCTCCCAAATCATCTACGCCCAAAAAACTGAGGCGATTGTGCTCAGCTTTTCCCAACTGGGCTGGACCTGGCATGAAAAAATTCTGAAAGGGCTGTCCATCAAAACTGTCTGTCTTGATTCCTAATTGCGAAAATCGCTCCGCAATGAAACTGCCTGCGCGGGCGATGCCATCGGTGCCCACACCGCGTCCCGCTAAATCATCCGAGGACAAAAACCTTAGATCTTCTGTCATTCTCGAAATAGCTGAGGTCGTCGCTTCCTGCCCGCTCACGAACGCTGCTTCTCCAAGGGCCATGTAGCAAACGAGGCAAAAAAACCTATTTAGAAGTGAACTACTTTCCATAGTGAGTCTTTTTTAGAGTGAAATGCGTTTGGCAAAGCGCATGCTGCGGCTTTAACAATTAGATTCTTAGACTAGTCAGATTACAACACGCCTTTCTGAAGAACACCCAAACGCGATATTTCAGAACGGTAACTCGAATGCGATAATGCCCGAATCCAGGGTCGATTTTGTAGAGGAGTCTGAGAAGTCATGCACATCACTCCATTCGGGAGGCTTTTAATCTCGTCGACCATCGCATTGTTTGGCATGCCTGATCTTGTGCGGCCACAGGATCGAGGCACAACCCCAACAGCTACCCCGGTTCGGATCGGTGGCACTATAGTCGATAGTGAAGGCCAGCCACTGTCAAATGCAAAAGTTTGTGTCGAGAATTTTGCAGCGCAGGGCAGAATCCTCGGCACTTTAAAGGTCGTATCTACTGATCATCGGGGACGCTACGATTTGAGCTTGGGTGCAAATGGTACTGATGACAGTTTGCACTTTTTAAGTGCTTTCAAAGCAGGATTCGCGATTGCACGCGTTCCCATCGACCTGAGTATTGAAGATGTACTGCCGACCTACGACCTCACTCTTCCAAGGCCAGAATCGTTCGTGTTCCGGTTAGCCGACGCTCAGGGGCAACCGATTGCCGGCTCTACACTAGCTACTTTACGCTCCAAAGCACGCAAGGACGTCTTCTCCATTGTCCCCGAGGTATTGCAGGCGTTGGAGCTAGAGGTACCACAAACAGACGCGAATGGAGTGATTGAGCTGCCTTGGATGCCACCGAACAGAATCTTCGAAGTTGGATTTGATCATCGCGATTTCGCGCGCGGCATGTGCTGGTCTGCCAAAGCATCAGCGACTGTGCACGAAGTCATTATGGAACGTGGACAGGAAACGGAGTTTGCTTTCGTGTGTTCTACACAACCACAGGCTGTGGCTGATGCATGGGTCCGTGTGACCATGAGTCGCGACGAAGGAGACGTCTATTTAGAAATTCCAGTCGACGCAAAAGGACGAGCGAAAGCCAGGCTCTTTTCAACTGGTACGATTATGATGCAACCTAGACACCCAACCTTGGCTACACAGGGTGTGGAAAGATACTCCGGCAGACGCATTAACACCTTTGCGTTGTACGAGAAAGCAACACTGCGCGGACGGGTCGTCAATTCGACTGACAGAAGCGGTGTTGCCAATCTGGCCGTCCAGGTTTCAATGCAACGCACGCCAGTAACAAGTACTTTTACAGCCCAGGACGGAGGATTCTCGATTGAAGTTCCGGCGACCTCGCTTGTTGTATCTATTCCGGAGCACAGTAGGCACTGGAAAGTCGAGGGTGGAGGCCTGACGATTCATCCGCTGGCCGGTCAAAACCATGTGATGGAAGATTTTTTGGTAGAAGCCAGATTGCCGCTGAGGGGACAAGTTGTGTTTGATGGCAAGCCTGTCCCGAAAGCCATTTTGGTTGAGGCGTTCGCTCAACAGGAAATAACCCTCGCAGATGAAATGGGGCGATTTGAAATGCCTTCGCCCTTGGGAAATGAAGCTGTTTTAGCGATGCATCCCTACGAGCCACTGTCGGTCGTGGTGACCGCCAATGCCGAGCAACAAGATATGGTCATTACGCTCTCTCCCGAAGGAAGCTTTGTGGGACGGGTTGTCGACTTCCAACAGCAGCCGTTGGCCGCTCAACGAATCGATCTAGCATCGCTCTACGAAGCGGATAACGTCTCGATCTTTTCGCACCAGTGGCGAACCACGCAATCGAGGCAGGATGGAACCTTTCGATTCCAAGGACTCAGTCGCGGTTTGAAGTACCGTGCATTAGTTCAACGGTCGCCGGATCGAGAAGATCGAAAGTTGTCACCCTCAAACACATCGTGGGTCGAAGCAAGTCAGGCAACCATTCAGCGCGTTCCATTGGTTGTTAGCAAAACTCAACAAGAACGGCTGAATTCAGCCGAGATAGTGGAGTCCAGGATACCCGCCCGAATACCGCCGTCAATTATCGACGGCTCGCTAAACGCATTGGATAAAACGCAACTACCTCAAATCGACCTAAGAGGCAAAACGGTGCTGCTGTGTTCTGGCTTTTTGGGCCGAGGCCTGTTCAGGGCCCTCGAACTCTCGCGGCAACTTTATTCAGGTGACGATTTTGCAGTGATCGCCGTTATTCCCGAGATGGGGCGACAGCAGAAGGATGAGTTAATCCAGATGTTACGAAGTGAAAAACTGGCGTTTCCCGTTGCGGTCGATAACCAAGCAGTCGTAGAAGATAGACTCGGCTACTGCGCGCTCTACGGAGCCGATGGCCTCCTCGTCGAGAACTTATTAGGCAATAATGGTGCATCAGCCGTCCTGCCGAGTCTAAGGAATTACTTTGTTTTTGAGCGTTAAAGCTACCTGGGTTATGATGGACACAATGTTTGGCGTCTTGCCCGTCAACAAAACCGCCGGACGAACTAGTCGCGATGTATGCAACCGAGTTGAGAGGTTGGTCAGGCCAAACAAAGTTGGTCACACGGGGACATTGGATCCCATGGCAACGGGGGTATTGCTGTTGGCCTTAGGCAGTGCTTCGCGGCTGGTCGAATTCTCGCTGGGGCACAACAAACAGTACGAGGCGGATTTCTTGCTGGGGCATTCGAGCGATACGCTGGATAGCGAGGGAGCCGTTGCTGTGCTCAATGCGCCGCCGATACCGAGTAGGCTGGAGATTGAGCGAGAAAAGGCGAAATGGCTTGGGGTTGTAAGTCAAGTTCCGCCCAAGTACTCGGCAATCAATGTTGGTGGAAAACGCGCATACAATCTCGCGAGAAAGGGAAAAGAGTTCGAGTTGCCCGCACGCGAGATCTCGATTTCTGCTATCGAAGTTCTGGCGTATGAGTATCCATTGCTAACTCTACGTATTACCTGTGGTTCAGGCACCTATGTACGTTCGTTGGGCAGCGATATTGCCATCGGCCTTGGCAGCAATGCAATCATGAGCCGTTTAGTGCGCACGCGCGTTGGTCCATTTGAGCTTTCTCACTGCGTGGAACTTGACGAATTGACAAGTGTCGCTGTTGTAGCTCAAAAAGTCCACGCGCCACAGCATCTGATTGCCAATATGCCATTCGTCACGCTCGATCATCAGCAAGCTGCGCAGCTGCGACAGGGAGTCCCCGTGCAGCTCCGAGAGCAAACCGCGGATCGCCTAGCCGTAGTCGATAGGTTCGACAATCTGGTTGCCGTGATCCGTCGCTGTACGCATGAGGATGGGCGGTTTGGCAACACAGAAAATCTCTACCGTTCGCTCAGAGTCTTCCACGAAAACAGCGAGACCAGCCAACCGAAAACGATGAGTACGCCGCACAGCCCAGAATCCTGATGACGCATTCCAAAATGCAGCATCTCAAATAACCGCATTGAAACGGTCGTTACGCCGGGCGGCAAGACTAAGATTGTACAACTGAGTTCGCCAATACTTAGCACAAACAGGAGTAGCGCCGCATTCAACCATTTCGCCCAAGTTTGCGGCAAAACGACTCTCAGGAACAATGGCAGGCCACGAAGACCATCGACTTTGGCTTGTTCCCATATCCGCGAAGAAATGCTCGCCATAATCGTCAGTCCCAGCAACCAGGCTAACGGAAACAGTCGAAACTGTTGCGCGAATATGGGAGCAGCCAGAGTTGTGTCGTACAGAGTCCCCAACCAAACAGGTTGATTGCGATTCATCAATGAAATCGTGAGCATGCCTACCAGTGGCCCAGGTACCGACATCAGGATCAATGCGCACACGCTCACGGCCGTCTGCCCTCCAGCGCCACGGGCCCAAAGCAGACAAGTGGCTGTCAACGATACCGCCACTGCGGTCGCACCAGTGGCTAGTAGCAACGTCCAATAGAATTCACTTGAGTATAGAGTTAGTGATTCGTAGACGGTTGTACCAAGACGAGAAGCACTCCAACCGTAATGCGTTACTCCGGCTGCGTCAACGTATGGAAGCCAGCCCGCCTTGATTATCAAATTAATAATGGGCAGTCCAACCAAGAGCAATACGATGCTCCACGCCAGCCCGCTGGTCACGGCGCGGAATTTCCCCAGTTTCATATCAAGGCCGCGAAAGTGGTTTAGGGTTGCAGCCACTTCACGCCATCTTGGATTGCGGCGTCGGATGAGTTCGCCAAACAGGATGATCGGCAACATGCAAAGAAGCATAGGCGAGAGATAGGTCGAAGAGCTTACCGAACCGCGGCTAGCATCCAAATAGATTTGCTCCGCCACGGTAGGTAGTTGATAGAGATTGGTAACCACCATCTCAGTTAGAACTGGAACCGCGCACCACAGACAGCTAGCCGCGAGCCAAATTCGCAGCTTTGGCAGGACAACGGCTTTAAGCAATTGCCTAAGCCCTCCGTCGAGTAACGCGGCATCCTCCTGAGTGCGGTTGGTCCAACTGAGACCAAGCGAGACGATCAAACAGACCCACGGAACCGCCGCAAACGCGTGGATAGCAGCAACTGCCAGGACAGTACCGGCCGCCGTGTCGACAGCCGTCCCGAACAGATGAAGTCCCCAAAGAGTTGAATTGTTGGAACGCAGCCAGCCTTGCAGCCCAAAACCCGCGCTCCATCCGCCGGCGAAAACATACAGAGGAATTGAAATCTGACTACCAAGCGCGATCCAAGCCCAGCGTCGCCCCCAAACATTCGTGCGATGTAAAACGATCGAAAGAAAGGCTCCTACCGGAACTGCTAGTGCGATGCACAAAACGATAAGAACCGTGGTGTTAACGATGGAATTGATGAGCTCAACTGAATTCACTGCACAGGTCCTTTTTGCCCCACAGCGAACACCGAGCTTCCGAATGGCATCGACAGTCCTGCAAGTATAAGGCGATTCTCAACCTCCATTATCGAGCGAAAAAGACTGTTTGCCAATCGACTAGGCATTTTCAAGGCCGATGTTGCCGTAGCCGCATCGTGGCTCGGCCGCAGCATCGATGGTAAACGACTGGCAACGACCAGTGGAAAAAGCGGACAAAGGCGATACGTGACTTGCCGAGGTATCAAACCAAGGCTCACCAGGAAATCCCGAATTTGCGACTTTACGAAACGCTCGCGCGTGTGAATGGCAAGATCATGGTCGCTTCGCAGCCAGTTATAAGCAGGCAAATTCAACAGCATCAGCCCGCCGGGACGGAGCCTCTCAGCGATGCAGCGCATTCCAGGACTCGCCGCATTCAAGCCCGGAATGTAGAGCACATCGCAGCTAATTACGACGTCATAAACGGAATGGTGTAGCTCGGGGGTACAAATGTCGGACAGATAGATGTCCGCACCGCTTACTTTCATTGAGGAATACTCAACTGCTTGCGGGGAATTATCAAAGCCTCCCAAGTAAGTTGCGTTAAAACGGTCGCGTAGAAGTCGAAGATTCGCTCCTGTTCCGCAACCCGCATCCAGGATGCTCGGTGCAGTTGGCAGAGCTCTTCCAAACCTCGTCAGGCTATTCGTCAGAGATTGGCGAAGCGACTGATACCACCAGTGCTCCTCTTCGACGGCTGCCATTATTTCGTATTCGCGCGGATTCACTTTCGCTTCTAACCTAAAGACTGCGAATGACCTCGACCACTCGATCTATTTCATCATCTCTCAAACCCGGAAACATGGGCAATGAAAGTATCGCCCCGGCAGCACTCTCCGTATGGGGCAGGTCTCCGTGGCGATAGCCGAGAAACTCATACGCGGGCATGAGGTGGATGGGCATGGGATAGTGTATCCCAAAGCCAATCCGCGCCTGAGTCAATCTGGCAACGAGCTGCTCGCGTTGTGGCGTTCGAATAACGAACTGATGCCATGCATGCGTCGATCCAGGCAAACTAACGGGCAATTCGACTGCAGTATCCTTGAGCAATTCAATGTATCGGCCCGCAATCCGTCGGCGAGCGCACTGCGCTTCATCAAAATGCTTCAAACGCACACGCAACATCGCCGCTTGGAGTTCATCCAAACGACTACATACGCCTTCGCTATGTGCGACTCGATCACCGCGAAATCCGTACTGTCGTAGCTCCCTTATTCTCGTTGCGATTATCTCGGAATTCGTAACGCAAAGTCCGCCGTCTCCAAACGCACCAATATTCTTTGTCGGGTAGAACGAATAACAGCTGGCGTTGCCAAAGCTTCCTACGCTTCTCTGATCAATCTCGGCCCCATGCGCCTGAGCGCAATCGCCAATTATCGGCAGGCCAAAACCATCGGCAATCGATAAAATCTCTTGGACATCTGCCGGACACCCATGCAAATGCACCGGGATTATGCAGCGCACTTTGGATTTGCCACTCGACACCGAATCGCTCAGAGCGCGATTCAGCGACTCTGCTGACATTTGAAGTGTATCGGGAACAATATCGACAAAACGCGGCATTGCTCCAATGGCACGAATGGCAGAGACGGTTGGTACGGCTGTATTGGCAACCGTAACTACTTCGTCGCCGGCTTGTATGCCCAGCGCGCGAAGCGTCAAAATCAGAGCGTCAGTTCCTGATGCAACTCCAATGGCATAATCCACTCCCAGTTTCTCTGCAACCTCGCGCTCAAATGCGGCAACTTCGGGACCGAGAATCAAGGATCCCGAATCGAGTACTCTCGCAAGAGCCAGATTGATCTCGTCGCGAAAGCCCGCTAGTTCGCGCGCGTAATCGAAAGCGGGAATCGGCTCAGCCATTGCTCCACCTATTGGGCCGCGAACGAAAATACTTCAATGTCGCGTCGATTCCTTCCTCAAGGGAAATGCGTGGAGACCAGCCGGTTAGTTCATGAAAGCGACTGTAATCCGCCACATAGTCACCGATGTCGATGGCTTTTCGTGCCATCGGGAACTCGATGCACTCGTACTCGAAGTCTGCGTGATTGCGAAGCAGACAAACAACATCAAGCAGACTATAACTCTTCGAATGTCCCAGATTGAAGGACTCTCCCCACAAGGCTTCATTAGAACTGGCAGCGAGCAGAAAAGCATCGACGACGTCGCCCGCGTAATTGAAGTCGCGACGCTGCGTTCCATCGCCGTAGAGTTGGATCTTTTCGCTGCGGAGTGCTCGCCGCATGAAAACCCCCATGAATCCCTTCTGATCGCTGTTGAGGTCCATCCGAGGCCCGTAAGTGTTTGTCAAACGCAGGCTGACCGTGCGCATATTGTACACGCGATGATAGAGAGCAAAATACATTTCAGCCGCTAAGTTGCTGACTCCATTGACATCGGCAGGAACCAGCGGGTGATCCTCTGAGACGGGCAGGACTTGCGGTCGGCCATAAATCTGTCGCGTACCTGCAAACACTAGCTTCGCTTCTGGATTGTTCAGGCGACAGGCTTCTAGCAAAGAAAGTTGCGCGCGGCAATTGATATCCAAGTCCGTGAGCGGATCCTGCATACTTTCCAGATGGCTTACTTGTCCCGCCAGACTAAAAATAAAGTCATTGCTGCGGACGAGAAAGCGAATACTATAGGCGTCTCGTATGTCCGAGAAATTGACGGTAACTTTGTCCTTGAATTCAGCTAGATTGTCGAGCGTCGCACCGTATCTCGGGATCATCGAATCGACAAGCGTTACCCTAGCTCCCAATTGAACGAGCGTCGCAGCCAGATTGCTGCCGAGAAAGCCGACGCCCCCTGTGATCATTACCGACTTGCCTGCGAATGCATTACCTTCCGTCATGATTCCCTGATTTTGTATAACGTTCAACAAAGATTGGCCGCCCGCCGGTATGCAAGAACACGCGCCCGACGTATTCACCGATCGCTCCTAGCACAACTAATTGCACGCCAGCAAAGAGAATTATGCATGCGATAGCTGTTGGAACGCCAACTGTTACGCCCGGATTAAGCCAAATCTTATCGATAACGATACCAAAAAGTGCGAGAACTCCGATCAGGCAAGAGAAAAAGCCTAGAAATATCGTCAGACGCAACGGAAGTATCGAAAAACCTAAAAACATATTCAGCCACAGGCTAACTAGTTTGCGTAACGTATAGCCCGATTCGCCCGACAGACGCTTATCGTGCTGCACATCGACTTGCCCAAGTCGCGACGTGGCCTGGCAAATCAGTCCGTCGATGTATGGGAACGGTCCGTGGTACTTGATTATTTCCGATACCAGGAAACGGTGCATTACCTTGAAACTCGATAGGTACAGTTCCGGTGGCTTACGGAGCATCCAAATGGCCATCCGATTGTTAAAGTAGCTTCCCAATCGCCGCCACCAACTGTGTTTGCGCTCCCGGTAGCGACCGTAAACGACATCCAAGTTGTTGTCCTGTAGGAATTCGAGCATCCGCGGTATTTCTTCCGGAGGATTTTGAGCATCGTCGTCCATGACAGCCACAAAGTTGCCGCGCGCGTGATTCAAGCCACAGATAACCGCATTGTGTTCACCAAAATTCCGCGCCAGCTGAATGAACTCAACCTGATTTGGAAACGTCCGGTGCAATTCATTGCAAACTTCTTCGGAATGATCACGCGAGCCGTCATTCACTAGAACAATTTGCAACGCCCTGTCGGCAAAGGTCGTGCGAACTCGTTCCACCACAGCGGTAATCGAGTCAGCTCCGTTGTAGACTGGAATTACGACCGAAATATCGATTTCAGAATTCGTGATCAAGAGACATCTCCGAACTGCGATTGCATTTCAAGTGGCCAAGCATCCCGCCAGTGAGCCTACCGTGAACATGGCTTTCGAGCCAGTTGATGGTCACGCGACGCCTGCCTTATTTGCGGCGAAGAAGCAGTATCTCGTGCTCCTTGCCAGTTGCCCAAGCTCTCCACTTTAATCGGCCGGTTTCTTCCCAGCCATCTCGCGGGCCAATCGCCATCGAAACTTGTGCAAATCCATTCCACCAGGCACTTCGATCGCCAGCCCGCTGCCGAGTTTCATAGTCTTCCGCAGAACGCAACCAAGCATTGATATCTCGTCCACCATCGATGTCTCTTGCCTGGAGCCCTGCTGCCAGCCAAGTATCCACCTGCCTCCAACGTGTCTGATTCCAAACTAAAAAATCTCGCGCGAAAACAATCGAAACAGACAAATGCCCGACGAGTATTGCCACCGCCGCAACTCGTGTCAGTGGGTGGTGGCTGCGCCGCGACGAACTTGAAGAATTCGATTTCCGGTCTGGCTGCTGAGGAGTGCGCGATGTGTTTTGGGAGATAAAGGCGAAAACTAACGGCAGAAGCAACATCCAATAGCGGTCCAAGACTCCAGTGCGGACGGATAGCACCAATGCAATAATCGGCAGAGCTGTTGCGCATAGGCTGAGCTCTATAGCGGTCTGGGACGTCGCCGAGCGTGGGTGAAACAATGAACGCACCAGCGTGGGTGCCACGCCCCCGGCAATAGCACTGATATTGAATATCGACGCGATGGTCAACACAACCCACACCCAGTTGGGCCAAATCACGCCGCCCATGTCTCCCCATCGTTCGGCCGCCTCAAAATCGCTCAGGAAGATTGGGCCAAAGTGTGCGTTCTGGATGAATGTGCCCGTGGCGCTGGTCAAACATGCCCGTCCCGAGGAAACTAGCAGTGGCGCCAGTAGTAGCAGCGACCAGACCAGCGCAACGATATGTTCGAAACCGATTGCGCGATTAGACTGGCTTGATCGATCGAACAGAGGGTGCAGCAGTCGCCCAACGAACATGGGCATCATGGGTAAAAGTAAAAAGCCTAGCAACGCCATCAATCCATAGAAATTGATGATTATTTGTCGCATGTCAAGCGCTTTTGGCGCGACAGTGTGAATGCGTCCTTCGTCCCCAAAAACAACCAGTCCAGACTCAAAAAGGAGTAGAGCCAACGCGGCTGGCACAGTGGACAGCAGACATCTCGCAACAAACTGCCTCAGGCTCAGCTGGCGGCCAATCCACTGCCAACCAAAGGCGACGACGGGAAACAGCGACAGCAACACATGCGTCTGGCGTATCCACAACGCAATCGCGACTGCACATGACCCGAGCAATAGCCAAGTCGAAGATCTCCGCTTGATTCCCTGTGTATATGCAGCCACGGCAAACCAGCCCCAACACATGGCTGGCCCATCGGTCATGAACGTAAAGCAATGACCGAAGCAGAGTGGGTTGAACAAGAATACCGCACCCATGAATAGACTAATAGCACGAGTACAGGCTGCCTGCCTCGAACAAAAGTAAGCAGCCAGCGAAGCCAGCCACATTTGAAGCATTACTGCAAGAAACAAGATGCGGTAAGAAAAGCCAAACAGCCAGGCGAGCGAGCCACCAATCACTACGTGCGCAGCGGAGCTAGCGGATAGCTCACCCATCTGCCGCACGATTTGAAATCGCGACTCTTCGGCAAGTATTTTAGCTGGGCGGCCATAGAACGGATCGTCGTTAGCTGGATAGCCACCGAGATCAGCAAAGGACCACCAGGCGACCAACAGAGGTACACCTAGCAACACGGCCAGCCAGTCACCGCGGTCGAATCGGACATGCGTCTCTCTCCTATCCGCGATTTCCATGGCTGGCCTTGCGTGCATCTGGTTTGAACCGTACTCGGATCGGCTCAAGCACTATGGGATTAGCGCTGCTGCTCCTGTGACAGCCGCCGCTTGCACAGCAGCTCCACGCAAGCTCCAAGGAAACGGTTGCATCATGTACGGTGCGCAGCTACCCGGACGATAATAGCCGAGCGGGTACTGGCATTCGTTAGGCGGATGAATGCCCATTTTATATGGTAACAACGGTATACTTCCGAAGAAATGCGCAGAGCTCACTAGCGGTTGCAGGATCGGACCAATCTCATGTCCGTAACGTTCCAACTGAACTTGTTCAAAATACAGTGGTTTATGGCAGAGCCCACTGGCCGCCCATCTGGTTGTGGCGGGAACAAAGTTCCGTCCCTGGAAAGGCTCGTAGCCGGTTCCACATTTTTCGGGGATATTCCAGGCTTCTCCCACATAAGCCACGTCAACATCGCTCAAATCTCGCATCGGAATCGACTGTTCCAAGCCGTTGACGTCGATCACGACGCGCTCATTGCGCAAATCGATCATTCGTCCGGATGCAACTACGAAGCCGCGGTAGTCCGTCCATTCACGAACTTCCGCTGAAGCAGCAAAGTCCAAACGCATTTGCTCGGGATCTTGCTTATTGCGGAAGCCTTTTCCATATGCAGGCGAGATGTCCAAGTCGACGGTGGTAAGTGGATTCGCATGAATGCGTCGACGAATTTCATCGCAGGAACTCGAATTTGCATTGTTGTTCCTGCGTTTCAGTTCGTTACTGTCATCATTCCTACTTTTGTCCTCTTCGCCCCGTGGGGGCGGAACTAATTCTAAATCGCTTTCGCGATCGGCAGGACTTCTGTCTTCGGGGACCGGAAACGCCGGACGCTGAGGTTCGAGAATACTCCCGTCTCGGCTGCCAGGCTCGCGGACGTCGCCGGTCGTCGGAGGCGGAGGTGGAGTTTCCGAACTATCGAGCGGATCTGAGTTCGGACTAGGAAGTGAATCAGACTGCAAGGAATTTGATGGCAGTTGTGCAGGCGGAAGAAAATCCTGCGCACTGGGCTGTACGGCAGGATTCGTGCCGGGAAGACTCGGCATTCCCGCGTCGCCCTGCGGCAGTGCGGGAGGACTAAACTGGCCGCTACCGAAGGGAGCGATAGGCTCTGCATTGTCTTGTTGATAGGCAGCCTGCATGACCTGTGAACGCAATGGGTTTGCGTTGTAAGCGACGTGCTGACCATTCGTGGCTACTGCGTCGCTGTGGCTTATCGCTACGGAAGTCTGCGGTCGCAGCTTGGTTGCTGCCATGTGGTTGGCGGTGGCCGTTGGAGCCACGGTCTTCCAGCGTAGCACAACCCCGGATCCCAGTTGTTCGGAAGCTTGCGGGCTTGGCGAGCTGGCTGCGCTGAGCGTGTGCCCCGGACTCGCTGCATGCTGAGATGTCGGCTGATGAAAGCTGTTAAGCGGTTGTGCTGAGTTGTTGTCTGGCACGCGGCTGGGACGCCACTGCGGCTGTTGGGCGACGGCGTCCGAACAGCTGAGAGCGGCCAAGAGAACTGCACGCAGCAGGTAGCGACGCGAACGTCGCAACGAGCTGCCGAGCACACTACTTAGTGTCCGCCGAAGATGAATATTCGGGGCTATAATTGGGAGCTTCCTGCGTAATGGCAATGTCATGTGGATGATTCTCTCTGACCGTTGCAGCGGAGATCTTTATGAACCTCGCATCCTTACGAAGCTCATCAATGTTTCGTGTCCCACAGTAGCCCATTCCAGCGCGCAGCCCGCCGACCAATTGGTAGACGAAATCGGCTAAAGCACCTTTGAATGGAACTCGGCCTTCGACACCCTCTGGCACCAGCTTGAGCAAATTCTCTTGGCCAGCTTGTCGATACCGCTCACTCGAACCTTTTACCATCGCACCGATCGATCCCATGCCGCGGTAGATTTTGAATGTTCTACCTTGGTACAGAATTGTTCGACCGGGGCTTTCAGCTAAACCAGCAAACAAACCGCCTATCATCACTGCGCTGGCTCCGGCAGCGATTGCCTTGGTAATATCGCCGCTATAGCGAATACCACCGTCGGCAATAACCGGAACGCCTGCGGATTGGGCCGCTTTGTGTGCGTTATATATTGCGGTGATTTGCGGAACACCTACTCCAGAGATGACGCGGGTTGTACAAATGGAACCTGGGCCGATTCCCACTTTGACCGCATCCGCTCCTGCTTCAATTAAATCGCGGCAGCCTTCGTAGGTGGCCACATTGCCAGCTACAACATCGATCTGCCATCGTTTCTTAATTTCTCGCACGGTCTCAATCACGTTTGCCGAGTGTCCGTGTGCCGAGTCGACAACCAATAGGTCCACTCCGCGGCCGATCACATGCTCGGCTCGTTCGTAATCAAATACTCCGACCGCGGCGCCGACCCGAAGTCTCCCACCTGCGTCTTTGCAGGCATTCGGATACCGCTTCATCATGTCGATGTCTTTGATCGTGATGAGTCCCGTCAGTTTGTATTCATCGTCAACCAGCAAAAGCTTCTCCACCTTTTTATCCGTTAAAATCTTCTCAGCTTCTTCAAGCGTCAAAGTCCCCGTACCGGTGACGAGATTTTCCCGGGTCATTACATTTTTGATTGGAGTTGCACCGCTTTCCAGAAATCGCAAATCGCGCCGTGTGATAATGCCAGCTAATCTGCCGCTAGCTTCGATAATTGGCACGCCCGAAACATTCTGCTGGTCCATCAGCTCCTTGGCGGCGGCTACATCGTCTTCGGGACGAAGTGTCACAGGGTCGACAATAATGCCGTTGGCAGAGCGCTTCACTTTCGTGACTTCTTCGCTCTGCGCTTCGATGTCCATGTTTTTGTGAATAACCCCCAAACCTCCTACTTTAGCCAGTGCAATGGCCATTTCGCTTTCTGTCACCGTGTCCATGGGACTAGAAAGAAAGGGGGTTTTCAACCGGATGCTCTTGGTCAGATTCGTCGAAACGTCCACTTCGGCGGGCATAAAGTCGCTGTAGCGAGGCTCAAGCAGCACGTCATCGAAGGTGATGCCTGAGTACGCGAGTTTGTCATCCATCGAAGTTTTCCAGCAAAGGCCAGCACACATTGCAACCTAAACGTAGGGTGCACGGTGAAGACGCGGGGGAAGCGGTAAACTTCGTATTATCTCGATGACAGCCAAATCGACAATCGTGGCTACTTTTGATCCTCGTCGGATTTTTGGTCAGGCTTGGCTTCGTCGTCTTCGTTGAGACCTTGGATGCCCTCGTCGTCGCCGCACTCTTCATCGAAGTCTTGGTCGTCATCGTCGGCTTCATCATCGACGTACTCCCCGTCTTCATCCCATTCGAAACAGCCAGGCGGAAAGTAACTCTCGTTGTCAGTGCTCGGGTTGACCAACAGGCCGCAGTCTTCGGGCAGTCCGTCAATTAGCATATTTCCGTCCATCATGACGGCAGGCAATTCGCGTCCCTCGGGTAAGTCGGCCGAGATTTCCTTGGCGAAATTCTCAGCTGCTTCCTGACTGCTGAAGCAAACCACAGCCAAATCCTCATCAACTTCGGCGAGTACGACGCTGAAATTGCCTTCGCCATCGTCTTCAACTTCACCGCTCTCCATGTCGATCTGTTGGAACACGATGAATTCGCCACTGCGAATAATGGACTCGGCAACCCCCGCATCGTTCGCTTCGGCTGCATCGGCGATTAGGCCACCTAGGTCGACAGGTTCCTGCTCTGACATGGTTTCTTCCGTAGAGAATGGAAATCGGACATCAGCTGCGTATGATAGCGGCTAGCAGCAACATTGCACGGGGACAGTTTCGCCTTCGCTAAATAACAGGCGGAATTCTGCCCACGCACTACGACTGACTTGCCCCAGATTCCCAGTTGGCAGTTCCAGCGGCTCACTTGGCGGCGCCAGGCACGGGTTTGCTATTTCGCGCACGAATCGCAGCCTGACGAGCTGCTTCGAATTCGTCCCCTGCATTCCAGCGGGGCATTTCGGGTTGGTTGGCGACCTCCAAGCCGACGTGCATTAGCAACCTGGCGTCATCGATGGCTCCCTCCAAAATCCAGTTGGGATCGAACTCGTCGCCAGGTTGATGGTACGTTTTCTCGACCCAAGCCTCCAACTGTTCCTTACCCCATCCGTCGGGTTTACCAACAATACTAACTCCGCTGTGCAGATAAACACCGGGCACACCGACCTTCGCCAAGCTGAATTGATCGGAGCGATAATAGTAGCCGCGGTCTGGAAAATAATCTGGCACGACGACTCGGCCCTGCCACTTTGCAACCGCTTCGACCAGAGCGTCCAAGTCGGATTTTCCGTTGCCGATCAGGTTTACGTCATGAGTCTTTCCAAGAAAGTTCATACCGTCGATATTGATTACGGCCGCCATGTAGCCAGCGGCCAGCGGCGGATTTAAAGCCAGGTGCTCGGATCCTAACAACCCCTGCTCCTCGGCACCGACGAAAGCAAACAGGATCGATCGTCGCGGCGGCTGCGGTAGCGCAGCGATTGCTCGCGCCATGGTCAGCAGCGATGCGGTTCCCGATGCGTTATCGATCGCACCATTGTAGATATTGTCACCGTCCTGATCGCGCTGATCGGCTAAACCGAGGTGGTCGTGGTGGGCCGTGAATACCACGTGCTCTCGCCGCAGGAGCGGATCGCTGCCCGGAATAACCCCCAACACGTTACCGGTTTGCTGTTCCTGAATTTGGCAGGTCATCTGCAAGGAGAGGCGAATGCCCAGCGGCACAGGTTGGAACTCTCGCGACTGAGCCGCCTGTTGGAGTTTTTCCAAATCCTGGCCCGCGAACTGCATTAGCCGCCCAGCGGCGTCCTCCGTTAACCAGCCTTTCAAACTCGTGCGTGGGCCGGCCTGTTTCGCCAATTCGAATTGCTCGCCGCTCCATGAGTTGCGCACTACAGAGTACGGATAACCCGCCGAAGGTGTTGTGTGAATGATGAGCGCCCCGGCGGCTCCGAGTTTAGCAGCCATCTCGTATTTGTAATCCCAGCGACCATAGTAAAGTCGACGCCGCCCTGCGAACAGTGCAGGATCATCGGCCGGGTCGTTATTCAGGACTACGATGATTTTGCCACGGACATCAACCTCCTTGAAGTCATTCCACTGGTACTCGGGGGCTTGAATGCCGTAACCCACGAATACCAATTCCGCATCGCTGATGGAAACTTCCGGCTCTGCTTTGCCGCTGACGGCCATCATGTCGTCCAAATGTTTCAGCGATAAAGTCTGATTCGCACGGTCGCTGCGAAACTCGATTTGCGCAGGAGCAGTTGTAGTGATGCCGACCAGCGGCACAGGTTGAAACCACGTTCCATCGGCTGCTCCTGGTTGTATGCCCAGCGACTCTAGTTCCGTTGCTACATAGAGCTGCGCGAGTCGATCACCCCGCGATGCCGGTCCACGGCCCTCGAGCAGATCGTCTGCGAGAAAACGAATATGACTGCGCAACGTTGCCGACTCAATCTTGGCCTCCACGGCCTGCGAGGCTGGCGATGGCCTCCAGGCTGGCTCTTGAGCTGACACGATGCCCATCTGACAGCAACATGCAAAAATAAACCAGCACACACCGCAAGACAATTTTAAAATCAATTTCAAAATCTTCTCCAATTTGATTGCACATCCAATCCTAACATGGACCAACCGACATTCTACAGTATCAGCTCGACGCGCTTGCTAGTGGGCGGCAATTCGTAGTTTCCTCGGGGCATCGCGAAAATCGAGCGCTCCACTCGCTGGAGCTCTTTGATGTCGCGGTTCTGAGTGCCGAAGGCGCGGCAAGCAGTAGCTTGGGATGCAATTCCCACGGAAGGAAACGGCCCGCTCCTCAGTGCGTAAGACGATGCGTGGGCACCGGCCGCCCGGGGCGAAAGCACTGTAAATTACGGATTTGCACTTCCGCACCAGATGCTTCAGCTTGGGCCATAAGCTCCACACGTACGAGAGCTTCGAGCTCTGCCGGTGACACAGCAACCCGCGCGTTGACGACAAGCTCAATGTCATGGCCCTGCCAGCATGAAGGCAGTGAAAGAACGGGTTCATCGGAGTTGCTGACCAGGTTGGCAACAGCGTAGACGCCCTCCGCCATTCCTATGGCTTTTAAGTGCGCTACTTCTGCATCGACGCCAATGAGCCGTCGGTGCAAACGCCCCAATAGCTGCATCAAGAACTCGTCCAAGTCGATGCTGTTGGCAGCCGTCAGTTTGGCTTGGCAATTGAGCCAGCCGAGCTCAGCTTCCCCTTCGGCGTAGATCTCGTAGTCGACGTCCATGATCCGTTTTCCAAACGCTCCCGGCTGATCCAGGAACTCGCACAGGGCGCCGAAACCCGAACCGCTCTTGGCAGAAAGTCGAATGACCGGAATGTGCGCGTACTGTTCAGATAGCAGCCGAGTCAAATGATCGATCTCGTCGGCTGTCAGCTCATCGATGCGATTAAGAATGACAAAGTCGGCTTCCTCGATTTGTTTGCGGAAAATATACGCGGCTTTCGGCGAAAAGCCTCGCTGGCCCTGGCCACCTAAAATCTTGCTGCCGTGGCTGGGCTTGATGATCACGCCGTAGGGGGCAATCTCGAAGGGCTGCGCATAGATTTGTTCCAACGGACGAATCACGGTCGCCACCAAATCGGTGCAACTACCAACGGGTTCTGCCAAAACCACATCTGGCCGCTGCGATTCGCTCAGCGATTCGACAGTTCCGGTCAAAGCGTCGAAGTTGCAGCAAAAGCAGGACCCCGCCACTTCGCCCACATTGAACCCCTGCGATCGCAACAGCAAAGTATCGACCAAATCAGTTGCTTGATCGTTAGTTACGATGGCAACGTTTTTACCCTCGGCTCGAAACCGCGCTGCCAGCCTGGAGATGGTAGTTGTTTTTCCAGCTCCGAGAAATCCGCCGATCATAACGAAGCGAGGTGCCGATGCCATGCCGATGCTACCTTGGACTAATGGATGAGGCAACTTATATACTGCTACATTCTGGCGATTGTTTGAGCGACTTTCAAGCTGTCTGGCTAAAGAAAAAACGTTTTTGTGTGCCGGTTTCCACAGGTCCAGTAATTCTGGCGCACGACTAGCCCCGCAAATCGATTTTGCAACACCCAAAATCCAGCGACTTCGCGATGGAGCGACTTGAGCGCAAATCTTTATTGACTGCGTAGTAGATAAACTTGCCATCCCGCTCAGTGGTCACAATGTCGGCATGAAAGAGTACTCGCAAATGGTGCGATACATTGGCCATTTCAAGTTCCAGCAGCAGGGCCAGATCCGAAACACTGAGCGGTCCGCCTTGCAAGGC
>JBGSTP010000055.1:0-9351 GCA_041736515.1 Pirellulaceae bacterium | reverse complement strand
GGCATAGTGATTTACTTGCGGATGGTACCTTTTTTGGCCCCAAAAAAGCGAAAAGACGGGATGCAGATGCCCCGTTCGGGTTCCCACACTTCCTGTTGGTAGTTAATCTAGAGGCCGCGGCTCTGAAGAGCTGCTACCAACTACCAACTGGGTTATTTTGACTTAAAGCGAAAGTTTTCTATGACGATTTCTTTGCTCGTCGCAGACGACCACCAGGTGGTGCGTCACGGAATCAAGAATATTCTGGAAGGAACTGGAGTCGTTGTAACCGCTGAGGCAGCCACCGGTGACGAAGTCATTGCGTTGGTAGCCGCCAATAAACCCAATGTAGTACTGCTCGACGTGCGGATGCCGGGCGGTGACGGCTTGCATGTTTTGGGGCGTTTGAAGCTCGACCATCCCGAGTTAGCTGTGCTTCTCTTTTCTTCCTATGACAATCCGACGTATGTTGCGCGGGCAGTAGCCTTGGGCGCCTCTGGCTATGTCCTGAAGAACGACTCGCGCGAACGCCTGATCGAAGCCATTCAATCGGCTGCACGCGGTGAGTCCGCTTGGTCCCGAGAAGAATTGCGAAGAGTGACCGGTGCGTTAGCCACGCCGCGAGTCGTATCGGATATCGAAGTTCCGCTGACACAACGGGAAAGCGAAGTTCTTCGTCAATTAGCGAATGGCCTGACGAACAAGGAAATCGCACTAGCGCTCGGAATTAGCTACGAAACAGTTAAAGAGCACGTACAGCACATTCTTCGAAAAATAGGTGTGTCCGATCGAACTCAAGCCGCCGTATGGGCGGTTCGAAAAGGATTAGTCTAGGCCCGACGCAGCCTATTCGTTGCGGTAGTCTGCTCTTGTTGTTCGCCTTAGCGAAAGGCATGCTGCCATGCGGTCCGGGTTGGTCTCCTAACAATGAAGCTGCGGATATGCTACTTTATTGTTCTCTAGCTTCTGTGAACACGCATTTTCTTTTCGTGGCGTAGTTTGTGCGGAAGCCCTCCAGGATGCCGGCCAGAAAGGTTTTCAACACCGATGGGTAAAGCTTCGGATATCAGTCTCAAGACGATAGAAAATAGCACGCGCTCGTTCAACTATCGCCAGCCAATGAAATTCGGTGGCAGGGTTGTCGAGGACGTCTGCGTCCTGAGAACGGAAGTGTCTGTTAGCCAGGCCAGCGGGCGAAAAAAATCCAAAGGCATTGGTGAAATGACGATGGGGAACGCTTGGGCTTGGCCGAGCAAAATTCCTGGCAAAGTAACGCTGAAGTTATTGATCGAGTTAGCCAATCGTCTGGCCGCGCGGGCTCAAGACTCAGCCTTCAGCGGCGATCCTTTGCAAATTACGCATGAGATTGAGAAATTGCGGGATACTGTGACTGCAGAACTCGTGCAGGAATTGAAGATTGCCGAAGGCATTCCTAAGTTGGCATCCATGTTGGCGTCGAGCCCTTTAGAAGCCGCCGTACATGATGCTTTTGGACGGTTGCATGGTCAAAGTAGTTTTGATTTGATGACCAGCGAATATCTGAACACTGACCTAAGTGCGTACCTCGGTGAAGAGTTTTCCGGCAAATACCCCTGCGATTATTTGTCGCCCAAACCCAAGGCTACAATGCCGCTTTATCACCTGGTTGGAGCTCTCGACCCTCTGAGCAATCAGGATATCAAAACACGACTTAACGACGGCTATCCGGAGACTTTGGACGAATGGCTACAGACGGATGGCATTTCGCATCTGAAAATCAAACTTGCAGGTAACGATATAGACTGGGATGTTGGGCGGATAGTCGAAGTGACGCGGATCTGCGAAGCGGTCGCTCCAGAGCGCAATTGGAAACTATCGTTCGACTTCAACGAGCAGTGCCCAAACGAAGACTACGTGCTCGATCTACTCGAAAGAATTGAGCGTCTAAGCAAACTGTCCTTTGATCGATTGCAATATATTGAACAGCCAACTCCCAGAGATCTAACGACACGTACAGAAATGACAGTGCATCGTATTTCGCGAATTCGTCCGGTTGTCATCGACGAATCGTTGACTGATTTTGCTAGCTTACGACTGGCGCGTCAGCGTGGTTACACAGGAGTAGCCCTAAAAGCCTGCAAGGGACAGTCGGAATGCTTACTGATGGGAGCCGCGGCGGCTCATTTCAACATGTTCACTTGCGTACAGGATCTCACCTGTATCGGTGGGTCGTTCCTACACTCTGCCAGCATCGCAAGCCGACTTCCTAAAGTCGCTGCAATCGAGGGCAACGGACGGCAGTATTGCCCAGTTGGCAATGAAGCCTATATGAAGAAGTACGCTCCGATGTTCCGCGTTCGCTACGGTACAATCCCAACAGAGCTGCTGAGTGAGCCGGGACTTGGATTCGAATGGCAGCCGCTTGGTAGCGATGCACCAAAGGATTGACTTCGGATAAATGACTACCGGTTCGATCTTAATCGTTGATGACGATAGGAGCATGTGTGAACTGCTCGAAACGGACCTGCGGCTGCGAGGACATAGTACGCAGTGGTGTCAGTCGGCCAAAGCTGCCTTAGAAATTGTTCTAAATCGCGATGTTGATGTTGTTCTGACCGACGTTCGTATGCCCGGCACGACCGGGCTGCAGTTATGTGAAGAGCTTCATCGGACGCGTCCCGATTTAGCAGTTGTTGTGATGACAGCATTCGGAAGCATGGAAACGGCTGTCTCTGCCATGCGCGCGGGGGCCTACGACTTCATTACCAAACCCATCGAGCTTGATTTGCTGGCGTTGACGATCGACCGTGCTGTCGAGCGCCAGCGAATGGGACAACAGATACGGCTGTTGTCCGAACAGCAATCGCCGCAGGCGTTTGGCGAACTGCTCGGTGAAAGCCCAGCGATGAAAGCACTTTACGAGCAACTATCTCGACTCGCAAACTCCGATGCTTCGGTGCTCATTACCGGCGAGAGTGGAACTGGCAAGGAATTGGTGGCTAAGTGCATTCATCAGCAAAGCCGCCGTGCTTCCAAGCCATTCGTGGCTGTCAATTGCGCATCGCTTTCAGAAAACCTGCTTGAAAGCGAATTATTTGGTCACACGCGTGGCGCGTTTACCGATGCACGCACGGATCGAAAGGGATTGTTCCTGCAAGCCGAGGGCGGCACACTCCTGCTCGACGAAATGGGTGACATGCCGCTTGCGATGCAAGTAAAATTGTTGCGGGCGCTCGAAGAAAATCGCATTCGTCCAGTTGGTAGCGATCGCGAAATTGAGTTTAACGTGCGGCTGCTCAGCGCCACGCATCGCGACCTGGAAACGGCGGTCGAAGAAGAAAAATTCCGCGAAGACCTTTACTATCGCATCAACGTGATCCAACTGCACCTACCGCCTTTACGATCTCGCGGCAATGACGTCCTCATGTTGGCCAAGCACTTTGTTACGCGTTTCGCCAACAAAGTTCAACGACCAATCGAAGGCATCGACAACGCGGTCGCCGAAAGACTGTTGGCCTATTCCTGGCCAGGAAACATTCGCGAGCTTCGCAATGTCATCGAGCGGGCCGTAACTCTCACTCGCCATAATCTACTGACTGTCGAGGATTTGCCGGAAAAGATTCGTAATCATCGAGCTAGCACGGTTTACATTGGCGGAGACGACCCAACCGAGCTGGTTTCTATGGAGGAAATCGAGCGCCGATACATCGCCCACGTTCTCAAAGCAGTCGACAACAATCAGACGCAAGCAGCACGCATCCTGGGTGTCGACCGCAAAACACTATATCGCAAATTAAAATCTCCCGATGAGTAAGCAACCGCCAATGCGTGCCACAGCATGTGTTTATTCGCTTGGCTTGAGGGATGTAGGCTCAAAAAGCCTATTCAATCGATGCTCTGCCAGTAATTCGTAAATCGCCTGGGGGCCGACATACAACCCTTCGTCGAGGTCGGTATCGGCAGCGAAACAAACTCCGATCAATCTGCCTTGTGCATCGAACAGTCCGCCGCCACTGCGTCCTTGCACCGGAGCTCCCGCAATTTCAATGTTGTCGGGCCCGAGGAATCGATTCAGCTTTGCTATGACGGTGTCTCGACGAGATGGATCAGCACCGCGATCGCAACCGATGCTGAAAACCGAGTCCAATACCTCGAGTTGCTCTCCTTTAGGCAATAGCGCGGCTTTGGTCACGTTGCCCGCATGCCGTATCATCACCAAGCCTAGGTCGATTTTATTGTTCCGGAAATCGACCACTTCAGCAGCCGCCGTGACAACATTTCCATTTTGAAAAAGCTCAACACTCACCGGATGAGTTCTATCGCCATCGTGGAAAAGATGACCACAGGTCAACACCAACGCTTGCTCTCCGGAGGTCTCGATGATAGTTCCTGTACCTACCGATTCGCTGTCGCTGTATTTCACACGAATTCGCACTGTGGCCGCCAAACTTGCCGGCAAATTCGGCAGTTTTTTGGCGTGCTTAAGCAAGGGATGGACGTAGCCTGACGGACGAAGCCCCAATCGAATCGGCTGCGAGTCTGGTCCGCTGATAGTCCCTCTGGTATTGGTCTTGCGCTGCAGATAGCGTGAATAGAAAGGGTGATTCACGCCTATGTTTGGGTGGGTATCTTCCTTTGCATAGCTTTCTACTTTCGTCTGAAATTGCTCGAGCGGTGCATTGCTACGCCTGTTCAGCGGATGATTCGGCCCAAGCAATGCATTGGGGCTCGGAGCAATGCTTCTCGATTCGATTTGTCGCGCAGACACGGCTTCCGGTCGGGGCGGGTTAAGTGTCGAATTTCTATTCAGTCGTCGCTGCAATTCATCCGCTGGCAAACTGCCAACGATGCGATCCACTTCACGTCCGCCTTCAAGAACAACCAAAGCTGGAATCTCACGGACTCGCCAACGCTGCGCAGTTTCGCGTTCGAGCTCTGTATCGACGAAGCGAATTACCCAACCCTTTGAGTGCAGTTGCTCGACTGCCGGACGCATTCGATGGCAAGCAGGACAACCCTTTGAGCTGAAGTAGAGAATCGTTCGGTCGGTCGAATCTCCAACAACCGCCAATGCGGCTAGCAAACAAATCCAAATTGTCATAACTCTGCTTCTTTCAAGGTTAGTCTTATCGAATTCTTACGGGCTTCGGAAATTACGATAGGCGAACAAAGCAAACAATTTGGTTGGCTAGCGATGCCACCGCAAATGAGGGCGGTTCGACTGACCACAGTGTATTCGAATTTGGCCGAAAATGGGCATTTGCGGCATGCAAGCCACCAGACCGTAGATTCGTGGATAAACTAGCGAGTTTCTAAGGGGCTTGGCCGAGTAGCAGAAATCTTCAGCTGCTGCAGCAATTGTTGCGCAATGGCATCAAGTCGTCCGGCGTCAAAGAACTCTTTGCCACCATGTTTGCCGTTATGCACAATGTCGAAATGAATCGGCAAGCCAACCTTTTTATAATGCGCCACCAACTCCTCCGACTGGGCAATGGGCATTTGCGGGTCGGCATCTCCATGTACCAGCCATAACGGCGGATCCGTCGCCTCGACATGCGACACTGGGCTCGCAAGCCGGGCGAGCTCAGGTTTTTCACTGGGCTGTCCGCCGAGCAAGAGTTGCAACGCAGAAACACGGACACTCAGTCCATGTGCGGTAGACTGCTCAAGAATCGACTGCAAGTTCGAACCGCCATAGAAGGAAACGATTGCCTGTACGTCGGAACTTGCCTGACGAAAATCACCAACAACTCCTTCCAGTTCTTCATTACCGTTGGTAACGCCAGCTAACGCTGCGAGGTGCCCACCCGCAGAGGAACCGGCGATTACAAATCGCTGAGAATCAAAATGGTAGCCTTCAGCGTTGGCTCGCAAAAAGCGAATGGCGGACTTGATGTCATGCATCTGTGCCGGAAAGGGGGCTTCGGGACTGAGTCGATATTCGATGCTGGCAATTGCGAAGCCGAGTTCCAGCCACCGCGTAACTGGTACGTCTTTTTTGGAGCCAGCGCGCCACGCTCCCCCGTGAACCCAAATGATTAACGGCGCCGCATCAACTGCTTCTGTCGGCTGAAAGATGTCTAGAGTCAACACTCGAGAGCCAGTAGGCGTCTCTGATGCTGGGGCCGAGTCCAAGCGTGCATACACCACGTCGCGAATTGTTGGTTCAGCAGCAGCGACGATCTGGCAACAGGGAACTGCAATCGCCAGCACTAACATCCAAACTAAACTCATGTTCAAACTTTCTCACTAAGACATCTCAGGTAGCGTGAGGTAGCACTTCAATTTCACCTTGTACCGGATACTGTTCTGCGCGCGAGCTGCGAGTACTAGCCCAGAAGAGGGCGAGCCCGCTTAGAAAGGCTAACGCACCGCCGCACAACCACAGCAGCGGCAAGTGTTCTCCTTCATTAACCAGGATATGCCATTGTTTCAATTGCTGCTCGTAGCGACTGACTGAAAGTAAGAAACCATTATGCAGCGCGTGCAGCAACACACCGGGGAAGATCGATCCGGTTCTGAGTGCAATCCAGGCCAACAATATTCCCATAAACGTAGTTGGCAGGAAGCGTTCCACTGCCAGCACGTTGGAGGTCAGCACATGCATCAGGCCGAAAAGAGCCGCCGACAGTAAAATTGCCCAAGTCGCGGAATACCGATGCAGCGAGCTAAGCACGAAGCCGCGGAACAAGATCTCTTCACAAACAGCTGGAGTGATTGCAAATACGATCAAGACCATCGGCAATGGCAGCGCTGCAAGTTGATTGCGAAAATCCTTGACGCGATCGAAATGTTCAAGTTCGATGGTACCGATTCCGAGCACTTGAGCCAGAATAAAAATCTCGTGTGCGAACATCCATGCGGAAAAGCCGAGCAGCGGAATGCCAACCAGCCAAGCGGGCCAACTTGTCAGCGAACCGAGAGTTAACCGAAATGTGCTACTAATTCGAATGTTGCGATACCAGGCAATCACTATCGGTAGGCCGAAAATCAGCAGCACGGATACCACGGCGGACAACCAAAGCTTGGTAGCTAAATCAGGGCTGAGCGAGGGTAGTAGGCTGGAAGCAATAAAATAGAACGGAAACATTGCGCACATGGTCAACGCCATTTGATCAAGACTTGGGTATCGTTTGGAATCAACGGGTCGCATCGCCAAGTCACGCCAACTGCCCTGGCTGCCTTGCATTGAGGCGTCGGAACCAAACAGTCGGCTGGCAACGACAAGCGCTCCAAGCGCGTAGACTCCATTGCATATTACAGCCACCATGGCCGTGTTCCACTCCGCCGCTCCTACCAGTACTTGCTTGGCCAGTAAGACAATGTTGACCAATGGCACGGTGGCTAGCAAGCTAGTGAACTTGATCCCTGGCAACAGACTCATTACTCCCGGCGTTAACGCAAGCAGCATCAGCGGAATCAAGTAGGCTTGGGCTTCCTTAAAACTTTTCGCGAAACTGGTAACAGCCAGCAACAAAGCGGCAAAAAACATGGTGAACAGCACCAGCAACACCAGGATTGTGCCAATCACCCCGGTCGAAAGCACACCATCGCCGAACACGAGCTTACCAATTCCGCTGACCCAAAGCGTGATCGACATGGCCGCCAGGTTCGCCAGTGCGGTCAACAAAGCTACTGTCACGACAGCCGAGTACTTTGCCAACAGCAGTACGGCCGTTGGTGTCGGCGAAACAATCAGCGCTTCCATGGTGCCGCGTTCGCGCTCGCCAGCTGTCAAGTCAATGGCGGGATACACGGCCCCAGCCATTGTCATCAGCACCAAAACCAACGGTACCATGGTAGCCAACAAATCGGCATAGTTGCTCTTCAGCGCAACGGGTGTTGCCTGCAGCCGAAAAGGAGCTTGAAAACTGGGAGACACGCTCAATCGTACCGCTTCGGAATTGAGCGACGCAAGAATTCTTTCCAATAGTTGCAGTGCGCGCTCGCTCTGCGGATCGCGATCCCGATAGCGAATCTCGTACATGCCAAAAACATCGATCAGCCCTTCCAAATCGTAGTTTTCAGGGACTTGTCGCGTTGCGCGAATGCCTTCGATCATCGCTCGCGTAATTGCGTCGTTGAATCGCCGCTGCCGCCCTGGTCGGTCCTCCGCATCGCTGGCTGCCTTGCGGGTAATCACGATGTCCACTTTTCCATCTCGCAGCGCTGCGCGTCCGCTATCTTCCAGATCGATCAATTGGATTCGAGGCAGCGCGGAGGCGGGTGCAGGTGGCGGCTCGGTTCCGGCAACCTTCGCATCTTCGACGACATCTTCCAAAAATACTGGCGTCAGCTGGCGTTCACTGAGCAAGCCGAAGCCCATCTCGAGCATAGCTGGAAGCGGGCTTTCCTTGAGTTCTTTCCCAATTCCAAACGAGACAAACGTACCGCCCTTGGTTACGGAGCTGGACAACAGGACTCGATTGAGTACCAAGCTCAGCAGCGGGTAAACCAACAACGGCATGAGCACCAATGTCACTATTGTGCGCCGGTCCCGGAGCGACTCCCTCAACTCTTTGAGGCACAGTCGAATCATTCGCGCAGGGGTAAGTCGCAAACTCATATCGTCCCCTGAATTGGCGCTTGCTCGTTTTCTCGCATCATGCTCATGAACATTTCAGTCAAGTGTTTCTCACCGGTCGCATTGCGAATCTCGGTCAGATTGCCTGTGTACATCATGGTACCACGATGCAGCAACCCAAAGCGATCGCACACGCGTTCGGCTTCGTCCAAGCGATGCGTCGATAGCAGCACAGCTTTGCCAATCTGCTTTAGATGCGCAATGAACTCGAAGACGGTTTGACTGCCCACAACATCCAGGCCGCGTGTCGGTTCATCGAGCAGCATGACAGGTGGATCGTGCATCAATCCGCGTGCCAAGATAACGCGTTGTTTCTGACCAGTACTCAAGGTGCAACAGCGCTGGTCCAAGAAACGGGCAAGTTGCAGCTGCACAACCAAAGCATCCAGTCGATCCCGCGCCGTTTCGAGAGGAACCGCATAGAGGTCAGCGAAGTACATCAGCATTTCGCGTGCGGTGAGCCAAGGGTAAACACCATCGTTGGTTGACACCATACCGATGTTCGCTCGGACCGCAGCCGAATCCGGCCCTGTACGCACGCCTCCTATTTCCGCATAACCGCCATCGGGGCGTAGCAACCCCATAATGATTCGCAAGGTAGTTGTTTTGCCGGCACCATTGGGTCCTAGTAGTCCGAAAACTTCGCCTGCAGAAACAGAAAAGGAAATTCCTCGCAGCGCCTGTGTAGTCTGGCCAGACCAGCGGAAGTTTTTAACAAGCTCAGACGCAACTATCAATTGAAGGGCCTGCGAAGGGAATCTGAAGGGAATCTGAAGGGAATCGCTCGGATATATACGGCTCTCACCACG
>JBGSTP010000251.1:0-11326 GCA_041736515.1 Pirellulaceae bacterium | reverse complement strand
CGGAGCAACAGCCATGGATCGAAGCAGAACCCATGTTAGATTGGCTGCGTAACAATTTATTAGACTAGCTGTACCAGCTGAATCCATTATCGCTGTGCGTTTGATTAAGGGCTAACATGATTCGCGTACTTTTGTCCATTGTTCTGGGTGTGTTGGCTGGCCTCGGTTTGGGATGGCTCCAAGCTACTTTCGCGACGTCTGGTTACGAAGAGAGATTCACTGGTTCTCGTGCGACCTTGGCTGAGACGCGAGGTGAAAAAACAACCGACGAGATGGTACAACAGTCCACGGGAACTCCCAAGGTGGAAGTGGTCGGTGGAACGGAGTATCAGTTCGGCACAATGCAGCATGGGGAGTCCAAGAGCCATAGCTTCATTGTTCGCAATGTGGGCGACGGACCATTGAACTTGGATATGGGAGCTTCAACCTGCAAGTGCACCGTAGGCGAACTCAAATCCTCTATTCTGCAGCCGGGTGAAGAGACCGATGTAACGCTGACTTGGAATGCTGTATCCATTTCTTCGGATTATGGACAGTCGGCCACAATTCACACCAATGCCCCGGGCACGCCGGAAATCCAGCTCAAGATTCGCGGCAAGGTCGCAGATAGTTTTGTAATCGAACCCGATGCGCTTTCGCTGGGGGACATCGCAGTCACCGATGAAGTCAGCCGCACATTCCATGTATTCACCTATCTGAAGGACGCCACTGAACTGAAGGATTTTGCCTGGACGGATCAAAAGACAGCCGACAAAGTAAAGATTACTTGCAAGCGTATAACGCTCGATAAGGAAAAATTCCCCCAACATCAAAACGCCTTCGCTGCCCACGAGGTTGAAGTCAAAGTGGAACCCGGAATAAGCATTGGCTTGCTGAGTTCGCGGATCACATTTTCAACGGACAAGGAAGAGAAAGTTGGCGCGCTGGAATTGCCAGTGACCGGACGAATCTACGGTGACATTGTCTTGATCGGTGGGCCTTCGTTTGATCCAAAACTAAATGTTTTGCGGATCGGCTCGGTTAAGTCGAGCGAGGGAACTACAGTCAGCATTTCGCTGGCAGCTCAAGGCAGTCTGCGCGACCAAATCAAGCCGGAAGTGGTCACGGTCACCCCCGACAAATCTCTGAAAGTAACCGTTGGAGAACCAAAGATGGTTGGCCAACGCAGATTTTTCCCTCTTAAATTCGAAGTGCCCAAAGGAGCGCCAGAGGTGTACTACGCTGGCAGCAGCCCCAAAGAGTTCGGGAAAGTAGTTATTAAAACCAATCACGAAGTTACTCAAGAAATCTCAATTTATGTGCAATTGAATGTCGTTAAGTAGACAACTAGCTGTCTACCAAAACAGGACGTACCGAATTTCGCGCTGGGAGTTTAAAGTGAAACGACAGAACCGTCTCTGGATTCCTGTGCGCCTTGCCTGCATGCTGCTTTGCCTGCCATTATTGAATGCTTGCAATGACCGCGACGCCGACTCGACTACTCCGCAGGTGAATGCAGCCCAAGATGCCGATGCAGTTACTGTCCCCGGAGAAATGCCGCAACCCAAGGTTGTTGACGCGGAAGCTATCAATGAGGACGGGCTTATCGTCCTCAATTCTCCTACTGCAGAATCCGCATCCCAGGTTCCTACGACTAACCTGCCGGCAGAGGCCAATGTGGCCACACAGGCGGAGCGGAATCAATCCATAGCCGACGACTGGCCGAAACCTCAAGTCGTATTGTTCGTATCCGGACAACAGCATGGCTACATTGAACCCTGTGGTTGCACAGGGTTGGAAAATCAGAAGGGCGGTTTGATTCGCCGCGATACGCTGCTTACCGAACTTCGAGAGCGCGGCTGGGAGTTGATTCCAGTTGACGTAGGCAATCAAGTTCGCCGCACCGGTCGCCAGCCAGAGCTCAAATTTCAGGCAACTGTGGAAGCCTTTCGCAAAATGGACTACAAAGCGGTTTCCCTTGGCATCGACGACTTGAAATTAAGCTCGATTGAACTTGTGCAGTTTGCTGCTGGAGACACTTTCCTTTCCGCAAACGTCACCGTACTCGATGCTTCCTTTTTCCCAAGCCACCGCGTGGTCGAAGCGGGCGGACGGAAAATTGGCATTACCTCCGTGCTGGGCAAAGATCATAAACCCGAGCTTGAGAAAATTCAGAGTAGCGAAATCGAGTATTTCGATCCCGTCGAACGGCTAAAACCGATTGTCGAATTGCTCACCGCAGAAGGGTGCGATTTCAAAGTCTTGCTCGCGCATGCATCGCTTGAAGAATCCGCGGAACTGGCTCGGCAAGTACCAGGTTTTGATCTAGTCGTTACCGCAGGAGGCTTTGGAGAACCAACGCTGACACCAGAAGCGATAACGGGCTCCAAAGCGGTCATGGTGCAGGTTGGTACTAAAGGCATGTACGGTGGAATCGTCGGTCTGTTTGATGATGCTGCCCAACCAATTCGCTATCAGAAAATAGCCATCTCGAGCCAAATCAAAGATTCTCAGCGGATGCTCGAAGACTTTGCCAGCTATCAGCAGCGCTTGGCCGACGCGGGTTTCGCGGGACTTGGCTGCACCCCGCTACCTCACCCAACCGGGAGGAAGTTTGTGGGCTCCGAGGCTTGCAGCGACTGCCATACTTCAGCCTTTGAAAAGTGGAAAGAGACACCGCATTTTCATGCCACAACGTCGATCGTAGAGCCCGACAATGAGCGCGGCAATATCGCGCGGCACCGGGATCCAGAGTGCGTGAGTTGCCACGTAACGGGATGGAATCCACAGAATTACTATCCCTACGACACAGGCTTTATCAGCCCCGAAGAAACTCCGCTGATGGCAGGCAGTGGCTGTGAAAACTGCCACGGACCGGGCAGCGAGCACGTAGCTGCCGAGTTGGGTGAAATTGACGTAACCAACGATCGGCTTAAGGAGCTTCAACAGGAAATGGTTCTGTCATTGGCCAACGCCCGCGACAAGTGCGTTGAATGCCACGATTTGGACAATAGCCCCGATTTCCATGCCGAGGGTGCGTTCGATAAATACTGGGAACAGGTCAAACATTACGGTAAAGACTAAAATCTCCGTTCCTCCGCGCCCCGTTTGATTACGCGCATCACTACGTGGATGTTGATTGCGCCGACTAAATCCCTCTGCGATCTCTGCCTCTCCGCGTTTTAGAAGATTTACTCCGCCGTTTCGAATCCCTGCTGATTATTAACGACGGGAGATCAAACGCTATAAGAACGCAGGAGGAGCGCGGAGTCTTCTGGGCTACCAAGGACTGGGACCCTCGATATTCCTTAACGATGGGGTGACTCATCGCGACGACAGACGACAGGTGATCAAACGCGTACGGAGAGCACGGAGTCCAACTAAGCAGGCAAGAAGAGCGCACCGGCGTATCCGACCACTTGCGTTTTATCGCCAGTTACTTCACCGCTGGTTGCGTAACCCGTTTCGACAACTTTGAAATGGTGACCGAGTTGTCGGAGTACTTCGATAACGAACGCGGCCGGAATCAACCCGCACATACTAATGTCGTGCTTATTGCAAGCGTCGATCAATTGTTTAGGGTCCCCCGTGGCCAGGGCATCGAGCGCTATGCGATCTCGACGGCAATTTTCATCGTCAGGCGCATAGTGGTTCATATCGCTCGAGATCACAAACAGCGGCGGCTTTTCCAGAGACTTGACGAGCCCCGCCATCTGTGCGGCGGCGGCTTGAATATCTTCCCAGCTTCCACCGTGCAGCGTCAGCCCCACCACTTTGGCCTTCGGTGCGATGCGTTCCAGAAATGGCAACTGCACTTCGATTCCATGCTCCTGTTGATGCGCTGCGGCATCCAATTGAAGAGGTTCGACACCTTCCACCAACCGCCGAGCCAAATCGACATCGCTTTCGAAAGCAATTTTTCCTGACAGTTGCCAACTATCGAACGGGCAAACACTCCAGTTGACACCTGCCGCGGTGTGCTTGGGAGAAATAACCAGTAGCGTCCGCGATTCCAAGTCTTCTACGCTGCGCCACACCTGGCTGGCCACGGCACCGCTGTACTTGAGTCCGGCATGCGGAACCATGATGGCCAAAGGCGAGTGTTTGGCTGGATCTGGACCAATAAATAACTTTTCAATCTGGGCTCTACGCGCAGCATCTTCGGCTGGATAAAACTTGCCTGCCACTGCGGCGGGTCGAATACCGCTGCCGAGCACTGGCTGTGGCGCTGAGACACTAACTACATGAGGCATAGTCGAGACAATTTGCAGCGTGTGAACGCCGGCATCGCGGCTGCCAATGGGGAGTGCTTTGCGGAGCAGATCTCGCATTTCTTCGATAGGTTTCGCAGGATCAAAAGCAAATCCGCAATGTCGTGCATCCGAGATAACCACTGCGCGATCCGCCGAGTCCACTCCGTTGAGATCCGCCTTCAATCCGTAACCGTGCATGGACGGGTCAAATCCCAGCGTCAATCCAATTTGCAGTTGGCCATTGAACTTCTGTTCGTAGAACATGTGGGCCGCTTGCTGACACATTTGGTAAAGAGTCGACTGCAGTGGCACGCCAGGGCGGAAAGAAACTTGTAGCGCGTTGCCTTGTCGCACGTCCTGTGGTTGATCGGTGGCCCCCCACTGCATGGACAATACAATCGCGTTGACCGTCGTGTCGGGTAAATGAGGAACGACGTAGGATGGAGTTCCACCCGTCAACATGGCAACGATGTTCTGGCCTGCAAGCTGCGCGTAGGCGCTAACCTGCTCCGCCGAGAGCGGAAGCGAGCGGCTATTAGGAAGATTGATGGGGAGTTCGTCTGCTAATGGCTTGGAAAGTGTTTCTCCATCAAACGTCATCACAGTCGCATCGTCGCTCTGCCAAGCCGAGATGGGCAAGCCCGCTTTACCGCAAACTGCGTGAAGGAAGCGTTGTGCATCCCAACCGCGCTCGGTGGCAACCGAGGGAAGCAGCAATCCACTCTTCTGTCCCCGTTGGATCATGACGCCATGCTTGCCAATTTTGACTGCGTTCGCTCGATCGACACCCTTTAGCTCTATCTTTTGAAATGGCCCCAACAGCGTCACGTCGAGTTGCAGGAACGGAAGTTCGCAGGGAGAAATCGGAGCAAAGCGTTGATCTTCGCTCGCCGTTCGATTCGCCGCCGCGCTCACCGCACTGCCCAGCGGCATCGGTTTTCCCAGTACACCGCAACATCCTCGCAACACATCGCCGCGTTTAAGAGTGACAAAGACCCCCATCACGATCGATCGTGCAAAATCGCTCACCGCTTCCTGAGGCAGGCGCATCGCTTGGCCAGTCACCGCCTGGGCCACGCTATTTGCAGCCAGCTTGAGAATAAGGCTCTGCTGATCCGCGGAAAGCCCAAAAATCTTTAGCGGTTTTGGCGCAGGAAGCGGCTGCTGAGTCGTCGAAGAATCTACTGCGTTTGCGTTTGTACTAGTCACTTTTTTTTTCTCCAAAACATGAACCACGGGCAATGCGTGTGCGCCGCGGGATTCGGACTCAATCGATGGCGGTGCGTGAACGTCGGCAAACTTTTCTAGTCGTAATGGCTGCCTGCGAGATCCCCAGGTTCCCGGCGACGCCGCGAAGCGACCGGGGATTGACGTCTTACAGTTCGCGCACCGCGCATCGGCTGTAATTGTATAAGTTCCAAGTTCGTACCAGTCACGTTCAATCAACATTTGTCCGCAATGGTGACAGAAAGTACTCTGCCGATTTACGTCGTGAATATTGCCTACGTAGACGTACTTCAACCCTTCCGACTTGGCAATTTCATGAGTCATGCTCAATGTATGTGGATCGGTTCGATCCCGATCAAGCATGCGAAAATCAGGGTGAAACGCACTAAAGTGAACTGGAACGTCATCCCCCACAGAATTCAAAATCCAATTACACATCTTGCGCAGTTCGCCGGGACTGTCGTTGGACTGGGGAATAATCAGATTTGTTAGCTCAAACCAAACCTTCGTTTCGCGTTTCAAGTACTCGATCGTATCGAGCACCGGTTGCAGGTGAGCGCCGGTTATTTTCTGGTAAAAATCTTCTGTGAATGCTTTGAGGTCAACGTTGGCCGCATCCATGTGGGCAAAAAACTCCTGCCGAGGCTGCGGCGAAATATAACCTGCGGTCACCGCCACGGTTTTGATACCAGCCGCATGACATGCCCGAGCTGTATCAATGGCATACTCCGCCCAAACGACAGGATCGTTGTAAGTGAATGCGACACTCGTACAACCTGTTTGCACAGCCGCACGGGCAATGGTCTCGGGCTCAGCACCAGCGCTCCAACGCGCAACTTCGCGCGACTTGGAGATATCCCAGTTTTGGCAAAACTTACATCCGAGATTGCAGCCAGCCGTACCGAAGCTAAGAACGGGAGTACCTGGATAAAAATGATTGAGTGGCTTCTTCTCAATCGGATCGATGCAAAAACCGGTACTCTTGCCGTACGTTGACAGCACGATCTCACCGGATCGATTCTCGCGCACGAAGCAAAAACCTCGGTCGCCCGGTTTGAGACTGCACTGGCGAGGACACAGGTGGCAATCGATACGATCCTCAGTACGACTCGGCTCCCACCATGCGCCTGCCATGGCACCATCTTCCAATCGCTTTCGCGGCGAATCCTGATAGCCGGGCATGGATGTGTGTGTCTCCGATTAGAACCCGATTGCTCAGCTGCGCTGTAGCAATTGATAAATCTGAAATGCCTTTTCCATCGCCGATCGGACACCTGCGGTATCCCATCTTTGCCTGGGTCGATAAAACAGAAAACTATTCTCACGGCATTGCAGGTGAAGGTCTGCATGCGCGGCAAAGGCGTCGCGCCTCGCTGCGTCAAAAAAACTTCGAATTCTTGACTCGTCCGGCCCCTGCAGTAGAAACCGGTCCGAAAAGGTTTTATCCTCATCGAAATCGATATCCTTCGAACCAAACACAGCCAGAATGCGGTCAAAGAATCCCTCAGGCGAAATAGCGAATTCTGGCACTCCGAGCGCTGGGCACGCGACCATCACGACGCTTTGCCGATGCGTGTGCGAATTTTTCCCGCTGCTCGTTTTATATTGGTAGTCGAATAGCACCATCCGCAGTTCACCGGAGTCGGCGACAATAACATTCGAGGCGCGGCGCCCAAAGCTACGGCCCTGGCTGGCCAATTGAAAGTACTGAAACCGGGATTGATCTCGAGCATCCAACGTTTCGCTGTAGCTCAACCCCAACCCCCGAGCTAACTCGGACATCGCTTCGCGCCGTTTCTTTTCCGCCAGAAGAGAATAGCCGACAAAGGCCAAACCCGCCGCAATGGCACACAGCCAAAAAATAGCGAAAAACGGCATCGCAGGTGCTCCACGGCAGGGATTGCGTTCCACGATTGGGAACTGTTTACGCTAGGATGAATAAAATTGGCGTTACTTGGCTGGTTCCAGCACATAGGATCCGCCGAAATTGGAACCGCGATCGCCGACCGCATCCCACTTCAGGCCCTGGCCAGCTGGATCCTGTGTCACAGTCAATTTGAGCGTTTCACCGCCTGCAACTTTTCCAGTACCTTCAAAACCGCTGCCGCCCGCTGTGGGCGCCATAGTCACCTCCGACATCTCCAAACCTTCTCTTGTAAGGCTTTCCTTGACGTATTCGGTGACTTTTTCTTGATTCCAAGTTCCTGGATTGTCGGCACTACAGCCGCCGAGGGCGGTTAAAAGTCCTAGAACGGCTCCAAGAACAATTTTCTTTGCAAAAAGCATTTTCGGTTTCCTGTGCAAGTCTTGAAATTGTGGGATAAAAGGAGCATGTCGAAAAAACCGCCTTCCGAGCGAAAAGACGCTCCAGCCACAGTTTACCACCTCGGCCCACAGCACGAAGGGCTCACGTTGGCTGCTGCGCTAAAAGACTTGGTGCCCGAGACCTCCTGGGGGAGAGCCAAGCAATGGATTGCCAATCGCCAAGTTCAAGTCAACGGAAATTTGTGCCTCGACGATGCGCGCAGGGTCAATCCCAAGGATGTCGTAAAGCTTTGGAAGCAGCCGCTCGCCAAGCCGGTGGATACGCAAGATCTGCGCATTGCTTTTCTCGATGAACACTTATTGGTAGTTGAAAAGCCGGCGGGCGTGACAAGTGTGCGGCATTTTGCGGAGCGAAAGTTGTCGACGCGGCGACGCCAGCTGCAACCCACCCTGGAAGAACTGCTGCCACCCGTATTGGCCAAGTTGCAAAGGCTCCGTTGGCCTCCACTGCCACCCATTGGCATGAATCGTGGCAAAAAGCATCAGCGACTTCCGGGCAAGAACTCGCTGCCAATCCAAAATGCAAAAAAACTGCCTCCCGAACTGCAGGTCATCGCCGTCCATCGCCTTGATCGCGACACCAGCGGACTGATGATTTTCGCGCGAACCCTGGCCGCAGAACAGCGGCTGGTCGGGATGTTCCGGCGGCACACCATCGAGAGGGAATACATGGGAGTCTGCCTGGGCGCCGTCTCCCCACAGACAATTCAGTCATTGTTGATTCGCGACCGTGGCGACGGCGTGCGTGGCAGTATCGGAGAGGATGCAGACGAGACCCAGAAAGTATCAGCCCAGCGTGCAATAACACACATTGTTGCATCGGAGACATTTACGGCTGGGAAAATACCGCATGAGTATTCTCAGTTTCGCTGCAAACTGGAAACGGGCCGAACCCATCAAATTCGTATACATCTCGCCGAGCTTGGACATGTGCTTTGCGGAGACAAAATCTATTTTCGCGATGCCGCTGGCACCGTTACGAACGACCCCAGCGGTGCTCCGCGGCATGCGCTGCACTCCGACACCCTGGCTTTCACACATCCGTTTACTGGACAACACCTCAAATTCACGATGGCGCTGCCCAAAGATTTGGCGCAGTGGCTCAAACGATTGCAGTCGAGTTCACCCTCTTAGAAGACTTCCATGCCCTCCAAGTCCACTGGAAATCGCATGGTTTCCGCCGCCGAGTCTCTGCGAGCAGAGATCGATCAACTCGATTTTAGCAGCTTCGTGCCCTGGCTGTACAATCCGCTGCACTATGCCTGGCGCATGCACGAGCAGTATCTGAAGCGGTACAGCCAAAGCAGTTGTCGCATTCTGTTCTTAGGTATGAATCCCGGTCCCTGGGGCATGGCTCAGACCGGCGTACCCTTTGGCGAGATTGACGCAGTCAAGGCCTGGCTTCAGCTCGATGCGCCTGTTGAAAAACCGGCAAGGGAACACCCCAAGCGCCCCATCGACGGATTGTCTTGCACTCGCAGCGAAGTCTCTGGACGACGACTTTGGGGATTATTCGCCGAGCGATTTTCGACAGCAGATGAGTTTTTTGAAGAACACTTTGTGTCGAACTATTGCCCGCTGGTGTTTATGGAGGATTCCGCTCGCAATTTGACACCAGATAAATTGAAAGCCGAGTTGCGACAACCGCTCGAAGCTGTATGCGATCGCTACTTGGGTGAAACGATTCGCATCCTTCAACCCCATTGGGTCATTGGCGTGGGGGGGTTTGCTGAGAACTGCGCGCGACGAGTCATCGACACTCAGTCATTGCCAAACGTGAGTGTTGGACGCATATTACATCCCAGCCCAGCTTCGCCAGCCGCCAACAAGGATTGGAGCGGAACTGTCAAACGGCAACTGAAGACGCTCGGCGTTTGGTGACTTTCGCAGCCGCGACGTAGGGTTTTGACGTGGGTTTTTGACGCAGGGTTTTTGACGTTTGGATTTTTTGACTGCCCCTCGATGAACGATTGAAAGTTTTATGGCGCGCGTTGTATTAGCAATGAGCGGCGGCGTTGACAGCTCGGCCGCCGCCCACCTCCTGCTCCAAAAGGGCTTCGATGTCGTGGGAGTATTCATGCGTCACGGCGAAGAATCGGTTGAAAGCTGCAATCTCAACGACGGAATCCCCAATCCACTGTTACCGATCCTGCAAGGTAGAACCGATCACAAGCAAGGTTGTTGCAGCGCTTCGGATGCGATGGACGCCCGCAGAGTAGCAGACAAGCTGGGGATCCCCTTCTTCGCGCTGGACCTTCAAGCTGATTTTTCTCGCATTGTCGATTACTTTGTGGACGAGTATACACGCGGACGAACACCTAACCCCTGCGTGCAATGCAACAACTGGATCAAATTTGGTCGCCTGTTTGATTATGCAGACAGCGTCGACGCCGAATTTGTTGCGACAGGCCATTATGCTCGCTTAATTGATAGGGATGGCGAGCGAGCTTTGCTGCGAGGATTGGACGATGGCAAAGATCAATCCTATGCTCTGGCAGGGATCGATCGCCAGTACCTACCGCGCATGTTGCTGCCGGTGGGAGAATTCCACAAGCGCGAGATACGTCAGCTGGCGGGTGAAGCTGGACTGAAGGTCGCCGATAAACGCGATAGCCAAGAAATCTGTTTTGTCACCAGCGGGCAGCACGGCGACTTCGTTCGCGCTCGATCAGGCATCAGCACTGCAGGCAACTTTGTAACGCAGGACGGTACGGTCGTCGGCAAACACGCCGGCATCGAAGCGTTTACCATCGGGCAACGCAAGGGACTCGGCATTGCGTTGGGGGAGCCTCAATTTGTGCTACGCATCGACCCAACCAGCTTTGATGTGGTGATTGGCCCCAAAGAAGCGCTCGACCGCCCGACGCTCACGGCTACCGATGTGAATTGGCTTGTCGCCGCCCCCCCTACCCTTCCCTTCCAAGCTTTGGCTCAAATTCGCTACAACAGCGCCCCGTGCCAGGCCGAGGTAACGCCGACTTTGACCCCGGCAGGTCAATTCCAATTTCGCGTTGCCTTTCAAGATTCCGCCAGCGGAATTGCACCCGGTCAACTCTGCGTACTTTATGATCAGGACCGAGTACTTGGCGGCGGGTGGATCGAATGAAACGATTCGTTGGATCTTTCGCGAAAACTTGGACCTTGAATTGGAACGATCACCATAAAAGGCTATCATGAGTCCGAAACAATTGCGACAATCGCCTCCAATCGCGAGATAACCCATGATTCCACAGCTTCTGGCACAGATTCAAGTTCTCACTATCGTGTGGTGGGTCGTCATCGGCTTGTTAGCCTTGATTGCCATTTTCACTGTCATATCCTTTTTCGCGTTCGGAGCACTTTGGGTTCAAGCCTTTGCCGCCAGTGCACGCGTTTCGATGCTAAGCTTGATCGGCATGTACTTCCGCCAGGTCAGGGCACCAATTATCGTGCACGCCAAGATCATGGCCGCTCAGGCTGGATTGGACATCACCTCCCGAAATGGCATCCTAACCCAGCGACTGGAGGCGCACTATTTAGCTGGCGGCAACGTCATGAACGTA
>JBGSTP010000334.1:0-60637 GCA_041736515.1 Pirellulaceae bacterium | reverse complement strand
TGAAATCCTCATTAGCCACCACCGTGCGACTTTCGGCCATCAAAATACGTTCATTGGCCGACTGATACCGAACTTGGTATGCATCTCTGCCGGATACGCTGGAGAGTCCAACCTGCATGTCATCCAGTTCACGACGCACTTGTTCGCGACGATAAGCAAATTCGATGGATAACTTGCCTTGCATGGGGCTTTTTCCAGCTACCGTCAGCGACTTGCCCGCTGTCGCGCGGGCAACGATTTGAAGCTGAATTTCCTCTGGGTGATTTATTCGCAATAAAGGATCTCCCAATAGATTCATCTCCCACACGTGCTCGCGGCGTTCGGCCAGCAAGTCGTAGCCTTCTGGACTGAGTGCGCTGGCGATGGCTCCAATCATCTGCAGTTGCGAGGATTGCGCCTCGGGCGAACTCGCTTGAGGCTGCTTCAGCAATGCTTGCTTGGCGCGCAAGATGATCTCTCCGAGCGACTCTATTTGCTCTTCGAAACAGTGCGACAACAGGCCATCGGAGAGCATCGCCAATCCGTATGGACCGGACACGCGCGATGCGGCTAAAGCGGCGATGGGACCAGTCTTGCTTAACATCAGTTCCTCAGCCAGAGAGTCTTCAATCGCGTCGAACGCACCCGTATAGCAGGCCAAGAAGATTGCAATGGGCGGCCGGCTTCCCACGTCAATTGCTCTCACATGCTCGTGATTGAGGATTGGTAGCCATTCATCATTGGCCCGCACGTAATCGAGCGTCTTGACATGCCCGTGGCCGATGTACACCCAGAACATTCCGCCTTGATTCATTCTCTCGATACAGGCTTCGCTGAATCGCCAAGGATCAGGGCAATAGTGACTCTTGACGCTGGCTTGCGTCAGTGAAAGTTCGGACCAACCTGGAATTCGGTCGGCCAGAAAACGACGTGTGGTCATCTCGATCACTGAGTCCGCCATCGCTCCGAAGCCTCCTACGCCGGCGACGACATGCACATCGCGACGCCAAGTAGAAAAGCTGGGCTGCTGCTCATAAGCCATGACGCGGGACAGCACGCTCTGCAACTGGTCTGCCGAATCGGCCGGAATCCTACCCACCGCTAACTCGGGCGAAAAATCATCGTCGAGGTCGCCGTATGGATTGTCGGAAGCCAGTTGGGGATCCCCGCCAAATTGACGCATGGCCGTACTGTCGTGATAGAAAGTCGGCACGGTAGAATCGCTTTTCGCAGTAACATCGCCAGCGAGTAGCACGAACCGAAGCGGCAGTGTTTGTGCGGCGGCGATTTTGGCGATCGCTGCGCGTATGACTTGTTTATCGGGATCCGAGTCGAGCTCAGCGATGCGATGCCCTTGGGATTCGCGGTAAGCCTTCCACGGGGCGAGCGCTCCGGCCCAAGCTGCCGGTCGCACGACAACTGTATCAAACGCTGGGCCCTCAATCGCCCGTACTGCTGAAGAGCCCACAGTGCAAGCAGCCAAGGAACATGCCAACAACATCCATGGTTTGCTCATGATCTAGGAATACCATGCTTTGGGTGCCCCTGCAGTGCCGACCTGCGTCGATGTTGCAGAGTAAAAATGTGACGGAATTTTGGGTCCTAGTTTACTGCATTCTAGAACCTGTTGCGCTGTCAATATGCGAACAACAATGCAGAAACTCGTTAGTGTTTGCTTTCCACTCTGGCTAACGCCTGACCAGCAAAACAGTAAACTAAAATTCCGAGCATGTAGATAGGATACAGCGCCTCACTAAAGTAACCGAACACCAACGGAACCGCGATTGCCAAATACAGCAATGCAAAAATGCTGGCCACGAGGATAGCTACCCACCTGGCCCATGTCGCACCGCAATTGAAAGGTACAATGATTGGTATTGTCAGGTATAGCCCTGTAATAAACGGAAGCACAGCAGCGATCCAGTCTCCCTGAATAAATCCCACACAGCAGCCCAACACAAGGGAAATTACCAAGGTCCCTGCAATCAAATTCGAAGCCCATTTTTCTTTGCCGGTGAGCAGGTACTTGCCGAACGGATGGAAGCGGAGCATCGTATTGAACAAGGGCAGCATGATCCACGACATCATCACCAGCAGCAAATACAGCAAGGTAATCGGTAGCACCCAGGGTGCTAAGGAGGGATTGCTTTTAGCCAGTGTTCTGAGTGCTCGCATGCCAAACCACAAACCGAGAATCAACATCCACTGGACATTCGAGTTGAGCCGGCTCATCTTGATCAACACCAGGTAGCACACACGGTAGAGCAAATTGGTGCTATTGAGCGCCTGAATCATGCCGCTCCGAGCCATCTCATTATTAGGCGATAGGCGCAGGGCCTCCGCAAACGACTTTTGAGCTCCTTTGGCGTCGCCTTTCTGTAGCAGAGCCCAGCCGAGGCTGCTATGAGCCCAAGTCGAATCTGGGTTCTGTCGCAGCGATTCCTGCGCCTGCCGGAGCGCATCAACCACCTTGCCCAAGCGTTCCAAGGCCAAGGACCGCAGTGCGCCGCAGGCTTCATTTTCCGGGTCGAAGGTCAAACCATCTTCGGCGGCTTGCAATGCCGCTTGCCATTGGTGCTGTTGCCCCAATAACTGGGCCTTCATTCCATAGTATTCGGACACGGCCGGATTGAGGCGAATTGCCTCGTCGATCGAGGCCAGGGCACTATCGAGATGGTTTCGATCCATCCACACCGACGCCAAAATGTAGTGTGCGAAGGCATCGTCGGGAGCGAGATGAACTGCCTGCTAGGCTTCGCGGGTGGCATCCTTGAGTAGATCCCGATTCTGCGACAAACACAGAGCCAGCCAAGCGTGCGCTCGCGCATGGTCGGGGTTCTGCGCTAATGCCTGGCGAAGAAGATCTTGCGCCATGTCGTAGCGCTGCTGCGAAATCAACAGTTGCGCTCTCTCAATCGCTGCCGAGGTTTCCATTCGCGGAATTTCTACTTTAGTTTAAGATAAGTCAGTATATCGTCGTAGGCCCCGCCCTGATTCGCATACAGGGCATGGTTGCGAGCAGTGGAAAACCACTCTTTGGTTGTTGGGCGAACATTCTTCGCTGCTGCGAGTAGATCGTTGGTTGATATGGGAGTTGGCAGGCCGCTCTTGATAGCTTGGTGCAACTTTGCCTCAACAGCCACATCAACTACAGCTTTCAGATCAGCCCCAGAAAAATCTACGGTCTTGGCAGCCACTTTCTTGAAATCGACCTGCTCGTTGGGTTTGCCAGCCAAGTGCAATTGCAATATCTGCACGCGCGCCGGCTCGTCGGGCGGTGGCACAAATAGGACTCGATCAAAGCGACCCGGTCGGCGAAACGCTCCGTCGACGTGCCAGGGCGCATTGGTTGCCCCCAGGATCAACAGGCCCTCATTGTCTGCGTTGGCACCATCCATCTCCGCCAGGAACTGATTGACCAAGTGCCTTCCCGCGCTCTGACGCATGTCGCTGCGACTCGCTCCGAGTGCGTCGACTTCGTCAAAAAACAATACGCAGGGTCGATTTCGGCGTGCGTTCTGAAAAACTTCATGTAGGTTGCGTTCGCTGTTTCCCATCCACATATCTAAAATGTCATTGATTCCTATGGACTGGAAACCGGAGTGGACCTCGCCAGCGGTAGCGCGGGCGATAAACGTCTTGCCGCACCCCGGCGGGCCGTACATGAGAATACCTCCGCCTACCTTCTTTCCATATGCAGCAAACATTTCCGCGTGGGTTAAAGGGTAGATAATTTTGATGCGAATCTGCTCCTTCACCGACTCCATTCCACCGACTTCTTCAAAATTCATTTGAGGTCGTTCAAATTGAAGCTCTACCGTCGTCGGCGGCGGCTGCGTCCCTGACTGTCGAATTTTTCCATCAACGACATCGTCGCTTTCTGAACCAGAATAGTCATCATCCCAGGTTGCATTGATTCCCAACAGGTTTGCGAAGTCCTTTTCCGCCAACTCCTCGTCTTGTTCCACCGCCCGCTTATACTCTTCGACCGCGCGCCGGACATCTCCGTTGCGATACAACAATTTCGCATGCAGGACCAGCGCAGGAGCAAACAAGTTGTGAGGATTGCAAATCGTCTCCACAATGGCCAAAGCGTGGGAGTTTTTACCCTGTCGATAAAAGGCTTCGGCAAGGAGCAGCTGCAGATGATTGTTACCCCGATCGTCGGCCAAACGCTCTTTGAGAAACAGCTCGGCCTCATCGAAACGAGTTAAATCCATCAGCGTACCAACGTAATGGCGCAGGAGGGGGATGTTATCCGGAGCCAACCGCACCGCTTCCCGCAGCGCCACCAGCGTTTTTTCCATGTCGCTCATCAGTTGGGTTTACTCACAAGAAGGTCCATGGTTCTTTTGCTTATTTGCATAATGCTAGAATACGCCTGCTCAACATTAGCTGCCGAAAACGATCTTTGCCGAAATTTGCAATACCGCTTTGGAGTCTGATACAAGTATCTTAAGAGAATTTGGGTGGCGGTGGAGGCCCATTTGAGGTATGGACCTTAAATTGAGAAACGTTGATAATCTTGGTGCGTTTTCGAAAACTCGTCTCGCTCATTCCAACGTATTAGAGTGTCAGAACATGCGAGCATCAGTCTATTGGATTGCTTTCTTCATCTGCTGCGTTTGCAACTCAGCGAGATGCGATGTCATCTTCGATTTTGACTATACCTATGACTCAGGTTTCTTCGCCTCCGGCTCGCAAGCCAGAAACACTTTAGAAGCTGCAGGTGGTTACTTTCAGAGCATCCTTGGAGATTCCCTGAGTGCCATAACACCAAGCGGTTCGAATACTTGGTCAGGGGCCTTTAGCAATCCTTCAGATGGGAGTAACGCAAGCTTCAACGGATCAGTTAGCGCAAACACATTAAAGATCTTTGTTGGCGCCAGAGACTTGGGGGGAAGCGTTCTGGGCCAAGCCGGCCCTGGCGGCTTTTCAGCTTCGGGCAACCAAGCTTGGTTCAATAATTTGATCGCCCGTGGTCAGAGCGGTGCATTACTCGGAAATCCAACCGACTTCGCTACCTGGGGTGGCAGTATGGTAATCGACAGCGACTCAAATTGGAATTTCAACCACACAATCGCGCCGACTGCAGGGCAAAGCGATTTGTATTCGGTGATACTGCATGAATTGGGCCATGTCCTCGGTTATGGAACTTCGGGCAGTTGGAACTCGTTGATTCAGAACGGTCAATTCACAGGTGCTGCATCGGTCGCAAGTAACGGAGGATTGGTTGCCCTTGATCCAGGGCTCGGACATTGGCAAAATGGAACACTGAGCACTGTTGATGGGATACCACAGGAAGCAGCCATGGATCCTAGCATTTTTGTCGGCACCAGAAAGCTCTTTACGCACCTGGATTTGGCAGGTCTCAGCGATATTGGCTGGCAGGTTACTGCAGTACCAGAGCCAGCTTATCTCTCCTTGCTCTTGCTTGGTCTAGCGGTAAATGGTATTCGTCGCGATCGACGAGTTCAATAAACTGCCCACTTCATAAACCTAACGCAGATAAGTATCGGTCGCAAAGCGGATTCCAGGCTGTATTTTGGCCTTCACTTGGCTCCCGTCGAGCGCCCAGTCCGGGTGTATTTCCACCTTGATATTCTCCGGCACTTCGGCGCCAGTCGCCAGTAGCCAACTGCGATGTAAGTTCAACATGGCTGCTTGCGCATGAGCGGCTGTGTCCACCGATGCGCCCGCCGCGTTCTTGACAGGCGCGAAAATCTGGGCAGCATCGCCTTCCACTACAAATGCACGCTCAGCCAGCGGCAATAGGTCGAAAACAAATCGCTCAAACTTAATCGCATTGGCATCCCGAGGTTCTATCAATTGTCCAGATTCATCGATAAAGGGCACCGCCTTTTGAGCCCTATGAAATGGCAGGCCGTCGGCGCTCTGCACAACAGATTCGAGGAACAATCGATCGAACACATGGATTGCCGTGTTCCCAGTCCACAGTCGCAGCCCTCCCGACGCATCGGTCTGTTCTGCCGCGGAGTCCGGGAGATCGCTGTACTCAATGATTTGAACTTTGCCATCAACCATCACGACATTGCCAACGCGCTCCTTGGCAAATCGCTTTTTCACTACTTGCGTCGTCATTTGACTCCGCGAGAGCAGATGGTAGCCCAGCAATTCCGGGGCGCACAATTGCGCCAATGGATTGTCGACTTGTGCATAGTAAAACAGCTCGATTCCACGCGCGCGAGCTTCACCTAGGCAACCACTTTTCTCGAGCGCCGCTACCAGACCTCCATGCCCATCTGGACTCAGCGCCAAACAGCCGGTTGAAGCTAGCAGAATTTTTCGGGTTTTGGCGTCAACCGCAGGCATAGTTCCTTGGCAAAAAATCGTCAGCTGATCTTCGGCTAAGCCACAACGATCATGCTCGTGAAAAAACTGACGAGTCTCAGCATCTGTGGCAGGGCTCGTCATGATATACATGGGTATGGCCACGCCGTAGCGCTTCATCACCGCCAGTAGTCGGTCGCAGTGGATTTGGAATAAATTGCGGTGGCTAATGGGTCCGATCGGAAACAACCCTTTCGGTTTGTCGAAGCCCAATCGCGTTCCCTGTCCGCCCGCTACCAAAATCATGCCAACCCGCCCAGCGCGCAGCGCTTGTTCACCGGCAGCCAGTGCCGCTTGGGGATCATACTGCGCATGGGAACCATCCAGTCGCACCGCTGGCGGAGGCTCAGCTTTGGCCGCCAGTTGCGACCAATCGACCGCTGCATCTTGATTCAGCGTGAGTCGCTGCAACTGAGCAAAATCAATTTGGGACAGCTGCTGTTCGAGCGCTGCACGGGCGGAAGCTGATAATGAATCCTGAAACCGCAGTACCTGTTCTTGACCGTATTTGGCCAATGTGTCCATCAGACTCATGCAATTGCGTTCCTTAAAGAATTAAAAACTGCGGGAGCTCTAGGGATCGCAATTTACCCGTTTTGAACTTGTTTACCACGGGCTTGCATCAAAAATTGCGGCTCCCGTGCGATAAGCTTACAGATTGTCGGTTTTGAAGTAGGCCGTCAACCAGCGCAGCGCAATTGAGGCAGGAGTGCGTCAGCGGCCCGCACAACTCCAGCCCGTTCTGATAGCAGCCTGAGAGCCGCCCGCTATGCTGCAGAATCGAAAGCGCGCGGTTGGGACAACCGCTGCCACTCTAAGCGCACAGCAGTTGCCTCAACTGCGCTGCCCTTGTTGCGGCCTTCCCAATTTTGTCATTGAAGTACTCCGCTCGGTAAAACCCACGCGGAGTTGTCTCGCAAACGACGCGTGTGCTTCCACGCTGGAGTCGAACTATTGTGGATGGTAGATCATCGAAGCAGAACGGTGACCGTGTTCAGGTCAGCTCCGGGCAACCCTAGTTACCGAAGGTCAAGAACTGGATGTTGATAGTATCCTGCCGGGATGGAGAGTCGAAATTGCCGAACTATTTGGTCGATCAAAACGCAGAATCCATTTAGGCTGTTCGAAGCAGAATCCGAACGATCGTCAGAATCGTCAGGGATCATTGTCTAATGGGTTTGATCTGCTCCATCGGCGGATCAAATGGGCTGTGTTCTTGACCTAGGGTTTCCGAAGCGCTGTCGATTCTGTGCGAAGCGCTCCTGACTAATTTGGTTGAGACACTGAAATCCAATGAAGACAATTCTCGTTCTATTCAATCTAGCATTTTGTGCCGTTGGCCTGGCCGTTGAAACAACTGTTCCGCCAAGGATCGCTTTCGACGGACAGACCTTTGAGTATCTAGGCTCGCAACAAGAGGGCGAGGCGTCCCTACACTCGTACTTCCCACAAGGAAGCACCCATGGCGACCTAGGACCCTCGCTGGCTGTAGGTTTCTTCCCCAGTATTGAGAGCGTATTGGACTATGCACGCTGGTTCAGGGATGTGAGGTGCACCGAGAGTTTTCGAAGTCCAAAGTTGACAACCCAGAAGCTGGCGATTGGCACCGACGAATCGATCCATGCAACGGTCGAGAAGTTCTTTGTGCCCGAGGACCAGTCGCGTATCAGCTATACCTTGGCGCGAATCGTCCAACTCCCCGGTTTTTCTGGAGTGGTAGCGATTAGCTTCATTGAAGAGACTGAATACCAACCCGAGCGGGTCAAACAGGACGCGTCCGCCAGGGTAGAGAGACGCCTAAAATCGCTAGATGCGATAACGAACCAATTTGCCAAGCGAAGTGCTGCCAACAACAGCACGGAGCACAGCGTCGGACTTCACGGCGAATACGCCGAGATTGATGTCGAACGGGAAAAGCGAGCTATCAAGGGCTTAACTTCCGGCGACGACGACGAAATGGAGCGTTGGGCCGAGCGGATCGAAAGCCGACCTGACCGATTCGCGCCAGCCGTTCTCTTTCATCTGGCAAACTATCACTTCGAGCAAGGCTCAGAATACGAGGCGCTGTTCTGGATGTATTCAGGCCGCATCCGCTGCAGATTCGATATCGAACGGTGCACAGACAAGTCGGTCGAAGGTGCAGTGGAACTGCTCAACCAGCAACTGCCTGACCTCCTTCGCCTCATTCAGTTTGAGGATATCGATTACGCCAAGGAAGTGATGCAGGAAGCCATCGAATGGGATCGCGAGACAGAGCACAACTATGATGCTCGCTGGATCGCATTGCATGGCATTAGAGCGTTTCAGCCAGCGTCAGAAGCCGAGGAGCCTCTCACGGTTCCCGAAAAGACCTGGAAGAAACTGGCCAACAAAGTTCGCGCGGAAACTGCGCAGCAATACGCTGAGGGTCTTGACGAACTTACAGAAGAACAGCTGGAGCAAATCGCGGCGAAGATCGAAGAACTGAGGAACGAACAGCCTTCCGATGACAAGTAGTTTTCGCCAAATCAAATAGAAATGATCAGTTGAGAAAGAGGGAACACACCAGGTTTCGAAAAGAGATCTACTTTGTTGCCTCGCTTCGAGAACCCAGTACGTGGATGCTAGTGCATGCCGCGACTTCATTTCGACTTGGACTTCTTAAGATTGTTTTTCTGGTTTGCTCCTCCGGGCCCCCAGTCTTCGCTTTTCGCAGAAGAGCCCAAAAAGACTGGATCGATTAAATCCTTGGTCCAGCCTTCGAGTTCGCTTGCCAGACGCAAAGCTATGTCGGGATGTTTGTTCGCTAGATCGCTGGACTCGCTGAGATCATTGTCTAAATGGTACAGAGCATCGGGCGTGTTGGATAAACGGACGAGTTTCCAGGGACCTGTGCGGACGGCGAGCGCCTTCCCCAGTGCTGCTCTCCAAAATAGAGTTGAGTGCGGCGCAGACGAAATTTGGCCTGTCAAATAGGGCAACAGGTTCACACTATCGTATTTTTTGTCGGTTGGCATCGAGATGCCTGCTGCGGCGAGCGAAGTTGCCATGACATCCAGTGAAGATACGGGAAATTCGTAGGTGGAGCTTGCCTTTAACTTTTCTGGCCAACTAACAATAAACGGGACGCGGACGCCACCCTCATAGACGTCTCCCTTTTGACCGCGAAGAGGGCCGTTGTCGGTACCATTCTTCACCGGTCCGCCATTGTCGCTTAAGAAGTAGACCAAGGTTCTAGTGGACTGATTGCTTTCTGCCAGCGCCGACATCACTTGGCCAATGGCATCGTCCATGAGACTCACTTGCGCCAGATACTTGCGTCGTTTTTCATCCTCGACATGCGCGAATTGTTGCTCGCGCGCGGCGGTTGGTTGATGCGGAGTATGCGGCGCATTGAAGGCCAAAAACAAGAACCAAGGCTGCGACTGATTGCGTTTGACAAAGGCCGCAGCCTCTTCTCCGAATGCTTGCGTCAAGTGCGGCGGCACGTCATCCGTTGGCACACCGGCTCGTGTCAGGGGCAAAGTATACTGCCGTTCGTTCGGCAGCCAATCGATAAATGCATGCCCGCCACCAATGAAGCCGTATGCTTCCGCAAACCCACGCTGCCAGGGCGAGTGCTCAGGGGAAGCCCCCAAATGCCATTTACCAACCCATCCCGTTTGATAGCCGTTAGATTGCAAGTACTGCGGCAGCAATCGCTCGGTCAGCGGCAATCCCTCCGTTTTATCGAGCGGGTCATAAACTGGGTTATACTCGTGTCCGAATCTTGCCTGGTAACGGCCGGTAAGCAGCCCTGCGCGAGTCGGCGAGCAAAATGGATGGGACACATAGCCATTCGTGCAACGCACGCCTGAAGCGGCCAGTCGATCCAAATGGGGAGTGGGCACATCAGTACCACCCTGGAAGCCAGCGTCTACGTAACCTTGATCGTCGCTGACAATTAGCAGAATATTGGGAGGCATGCCTTCGCCCAGGACATGCAACTCAGAGAAAGTCTGCAAGACAAATACCAGAAGAAGGGCTCGATAACTCATTTAGGAATGTCACTCGTACTAAGGAGGAAATCTGTCCGGTTACGCGCAATACTTGAATAACCAGCGATGCCATCATCGCTGAAATGTACCGCCAACTCAAAGGTCGACCCAAGCTGACGGACCACAGGCTCACCATCCTCCGTAATGATATGACCAATATACGGCGAAGGCTTCGCAACATCTATTTCGCAGAGCACCTCGTGAAGCGCTAAGATACCGAGAACAAATCCTTCAGGTCCAGCTTGGCGGTGCATGCTGGTGAAACGAAAGGGGGTGAGGTGCGACTGCAAGCTCGATTTGTCGATACGATTTACCATCGCTGTTTGAGAGCAGGTGAATGCGAGACGAAGTGATGTCGACAACCCGATATTCCTGTACGCCCGCTTCCGCATATAGATCAGCCTTCTCCCGCAAATCCGACGACAGGCTACTGTCCGAAACGCACACGATCGACCATCGCGTCGAACTCAGAACCAGTTCGTTTTGCAAAAACCGAACTCATGGGTTCCTCTTTGAAAATCATGTCAGCAGACTCGGGGGGGTAAAATGGTATGCGCCACCACTCCCACAACAGCCCAGCATCTTTCGTGCCCTCGCCCAAGTATAGCCGGGGCTGACTACCATAAGCCAGTATTCTAGGGTACTATGGTGTCCTACGATAACGCCTGGCTAACAAAAAACTTACCATCCTCCGCTTTATTGATTGTTCGAACCGCACAATGTCTGTTACTGCATCCTTGGTTCAACGTCTGCATCGCATTAATCGGCAGAAGACCGATCTGAATGGCCAACTTGAGCGTGGACCACGACTGGTTACGGCAGCGACGCGAAAACTGCAGGCGGCTCAGCAAAATGTCGCCAACACGCGCGACAAAATCAAGAAGATGAAGGTCGAAGCGGATGGCAAGCAGCTGCAAATGCGCGAGAGAGAAGAAAAGATTCACAAGTGGAAAGGTAACATGAACTCCGCTAAGGAGAATCGTGAGTACCAAGCGCTGAAGGACCAGATTGCCGCAGATGAACAAGCCAATTCCGTGCTTTCCGACGAAATCTTGGAAACACTCGAGGCTATCGATGAAGCCAATCAGGTTCTTGCCGATGCAGAGGCGAATGTTGTCGAATTGGAAAAGGAACTGCGAGCTATCGAGAAGCAAGTCGCGGACCGAAAAGTCGTGCTGGAAAGTGAACTCGCGAGGGTCAACGCCGACCTACTAGATGCAGAAAAAGGGCTGGTCGGGGATTTTAAGCGCGAGTACCTACGGCTGGTCGAAGCCAAGGGTGAAGACGCCATGGCAGAATTGGAGGGCAATTGCTGTGGAGGATGCTATCAAAGCCTAACACCGCAGATGCTCGACAAACTGCTTCAGAGTTTGCCCGTCCTTTGCCCAGCCTGCGGCCGCCTGATTTACCAAGACAACGACCGCTAACGATCGAGGCTGCCATCGAGTCTTCGAAATTATGCACTCCCCAGCGCCCGCGTTTGCTCACCAATCTTGACAACTGCTCCTAAAACTCCAACGATATACTGAAAACGCTTCCAGTCTTCGCGACCTCTTTCTCCTTGTGCAGAAAGAGGTCGTGTTTTTTCGTGACCATTTCAGAATCCGACAAGCGCGAATTGCGAATCAGCCAAGTCAACGCACCAATTTTTCGATTTAAATCCCAAGATACAAAACCGTTCCTAGCCAGGGAGTAAAACAAGATGTCGGATATGGTTCCGATGACCCGCGAAAAGTACAACCAACTGCGGGCCGAGGTCGAACAACTAGAAAACGTCGAGATGCCCTATGTCACTGAGCGGATAGCTGAAGCGCGGGCCGAAGGCGATCTGAAGGAGAACGCTGAGTATCACGCACAACGTGAGAACCAAGGTATGCTGCAAGCCAAAATCAATCAAAAAAAGCAGATGATCGCCAACGCTTATATCATTGATCCTAGCAAACAACCTAAAGATCTGGTTGCCCTGCTGGCTACAGTAAAAGTCAAAGATCTCGACTACGACGACGAGGAAGAGTTCACCCTGGTTGGGGCGGGCGATGAGGACTACGACGCTGGCAAGATTCTGTCGACAAGTCCCATCGGTGCAGCCCTGATTGGCAAGAAGGTTGGCGACAAAGTCGAAGTGGATGTCCCCAAGGGTAAGTTGAAATTTGAGATTCTCTCTATTGAATATCGCTAGGTCTAATGAACGATCCCCGCGCCGCCGCTGATCAGCCCAATCTCGAGCCCGAGCCTGCCAATAGTCCTCCCAAAGAGCAGTCGCTGGGACCGGCTTGCTTGGTGGTTTCGATCCTCGGCTTGGCAGCCTTTTGCGCTGTATGCGGGATCGGGAGCTGGTTCGTTTTTAGCGATCAGTATCCTTACGCTGAGAAAGGCATCACCAAGCAGTTGATTCCGTGGGTAGAAACCAGCCAACTTGCCGAGAGTGACAAAAGCTCGATCATCGCACAACTCAATGCGCTCGTACCCAAACTTCAAACTAGAGAAATTACCAAGCAGCAACTTACCCGACTTCACTACTGCTTACAGGACAACCCCGTCTTGCTCTGGGGGGGCCTGCAGTCCATACTCCTTCAAGCGTCCAAGCTCGAACTTAGCGCAACGGAACAAGATGCCGTCAAACGAATCTACGAACGGTTGCTGCGAATGGCTACCGATCGAATGCTGAGCCGTCGCGACTTGGAGTATACCATACAACACTGCTCGCGAGTGCGAAGCGATGGCGCCAGTATCGAAGTCAACAACGATCTCACGGTTGCTCAAGTGCGCGAGTTCATGACGCGGGCGGAACAATTGCTGGTCCAGAATGAAGTCCCGAATGAAGCCTACGATAAGACTCCGGCTGAGGCGTTCGCCATTCTAATTGACAAGGCCCTTAACCCTGCGTCCAATCCTAACTCCAACAATCCCTGATATTTTCGCAGTTCTGACACATATCCTTGCGGTACTGAAGCATGGCATTTCTTACAGCGATTAGCGGACCTGGGTTCGGCCAACGGTTTGACATAGATCGGAAGGAGACAGTCCTCGGGCGACATCCAGATTGCGATGTAACCATCGAAGTTGGCGCAGTCAGCCGTCAACATGCCAAAATTCATCGCTCCGAAGACAACTTTCAATTAGAAGATCTCGGTAGCCGCAACGGCACGTTTCTGAATGGTCAATTGGTTACGCAACAGACCAGACTGAGCGACGGCGACTTGATTCGTATTTGCGACGTCGAATTTTCGTTCCATCAAGAAGAGGATAGTAGCGGACTACTTGGCGAACGAACTGCCGTCAAGGATGGCTCATCGTTCGGCGTGTTGATGATTGACGATGGTGGGCAAAATGAAACATCGCGAGCGGTGAGCAGCAAACTAGACATTCGCGGTACTGCGCAGGGATCGCAGCTCATTACCAGCGCCGATGTGCGTTTGAAAGCAGTGCTCGAAATCACCCAGAACCTGGGGCGAGCCGTTCGCATCGAAGAAGTGCTGCCAACTGTTCTCGATACGCTTTTCAAAATTTTCCTTCAGGCGGATCGCGCGTTCGTTGTTCTTCGCGAAGGCCAGGAATTGGTCGCGCGCTGGACCAAGACGCGCCAGGAGGACCAACAAGAGGCGTTTCGTATCAGCCGGACCGTCATGCGCGAAGTCATGGAATCCAAAGAAGCCATTATTACATTAGATGCCTCGAGCGACGAGCGATTTGAGATGGCCAACAGCATTGCAGATTTCCGAATCCGTTCGATGGTCGTTGCACCTTTGCTCGATAGCGATGGCGAAGCACTGGGGGCAATTCAAATGGATACACTCGATTCCAAACGTCAATTCGAGCCGAAGGATCTTGAGATTCTGTCAGGCGTCGCCATCCAAGCTGGAGTTGCCATTCAAAAGGCGCAGATGCATGAGCGACTGATACAACAGCATCGCGTCGAGCAGGATTTGCAGCTTGCCAGAAATGTTCAACGGGCCTTTTTGCCCTCCAAGCATCCAGACAACTTGGGGTATGACTTTTATCAGTATTACCTGCCTGCCGATCAAATCGGCGGCGATTACTACGACTATATTTCTTTGGCCGATGGCAAAATAGCGATCATTGTGGCGGATGTCGTGGGTCATGGTGTCGCCGCGGCTATGCTGATGGCCAAACTCTCTGCCGATGCAAGATTTTTGTTGGCCAGCCAAGCTGATGCAGCCAAAGCGATTACGTTGCTAAATCAACACATTGCTGATTTGGGAGTCGACAAATTTGTAACACTTTTGTGCCTTATCCTTGACCCACCAACTGGAATCGTGCAAATCGTCAATGCGGGACACATGGCTCCGCTATGGCTGAAATCCGATGGCTCCGTTGAAGAACCCGGCGACGCCACGGCAGGCGTACCGATTGGTATCATCGATGGATTCGAGTATGAACTGACTTCCATCCAAATCGATAAGGGCGACCGACTCATTCTGTACACAGACGGAATTAACGAAGCGCCTTCGGCTCAGGGTGAAATGTTCGGCATACAACGACTGCAGCATTTGGTCAGCCAATGTACCGGTAGCTTACAAGAGGCTGGCGACAAAATCGTTGCCGACGTGCGCAAGTTCGTACACGGCACCCAGCAAGCCGACGACATGTGCTTGGTCATGTTCGCCCGCAACTAGCTTTCTAACGGTGTTTGTTAAACCCATTTTTCGGATTAGAGCGGAAGTTCCATGATTAAGAGTCAAAGTCAATGTCGCTGGGGAATTCTCGGAACGGCAGGAATTGCTCGTAAGAATTGGGCTGCAATTCGACACTGCGAGAACGCTTGCGTTACCGCCGTGGCGAGCCGCAACGAAGCATCTGCAAACCGATTTATCGACGAATGCTCCTCCCAAGTTCCGCAGCAGACGCGCCCCGTGGCTGTAGGCTCCTATGAAGCGCTGCTAGCCCGCGAGGATATCGATGCGGTATACATTCCGCTTCCCACCGCACTCCGTCACGAATGGGTAATCCGTGCCGCTCAAGCCGGAAAACACATTATCGGCGAAAAACCCGCCGCTCTCAACGCGGAACAAGTCACCCAGATGTTGGCCGCCTGTCGAGACGCCAATGTTCAGTATATGGACGGGGTGATGTTCATGCACAGTCAACGTCTGCCTTTAGTTCGCAAACTGCTAGATAGCGAGAATCCAGTAGGTAAGTTGCGTCGCATGGCTTCGCACTTCTCTTTTGCTGGCGATGATACTTTCTGCAATTCCAACATCCGCACGCATAGCGAGCTAGAACCCTACGGTTGCCTAGGAGATCTTGGTTGGTACTGCGCACGATTCTTTCTTTGGGTCATGAATGGGCAACTGCCGCTGGAGGTCCGAGCGAGAATGCTGTCAACGCTGCAAGGCAAAACGAGCCCCAACGCTGTTCCTGGGGAATTAAGCGCAGAGTTGCTATTTCCCAATGGCGTGTCCGCTAGTTTCTATTGTTCATTCCTAACCGAGAACCAGCAATGGATTCATGCGAGTGGGACGCGCGGTTACCTGCGCATTAACGACTTTGTGCTCCCCTATCACGGTGCCGAAATTGAGGTCCTGTCTGGGCAAGACATTTTTGAGATCGATAACTGCTCGTTTCATATGGCCAATCATGCAACGCGACACGCAGTCCACGAAGTGGATGCGAACCATGCCACCGCGCAGGAAGTTCGCATGTTCCGGACCTTTTCTGACTTGGTGCTGTCAGGTAAACGCGATGAGCAGTGGCCGACGTGGACACTAAAGACTCAACAAGTACTCGACGCCTGCTTTGCCTCGGCTAACAACGACGGCGCGGCGGTGAAAATCGCTGGCTAAAATCTGATAATCGCCAGCCTACCGGACCTGTGTTGCGCATGGATGGACAGGCGTTCACAGAATTGCCCCGCAAGCTACAAAGTGCTTGTGTTGCTCAGGACTATACTTGGCACCGCGCAGATCGACTAAGTAAAAATCCGTCCCTGCAATGTTTGCTCCACGAAGATCGCAACCACACAGGGCGGCTTTGCGAATTGACTCGGGCTTCTTGAAGTAAAGATCTTCGTAGTCATCCGTATAGAAGCCAGTACGGGTTCCATGCGAAGGATAGGGACTGTCGACTAAGCCACAGCGCGTCGAACCCAAATGAAAGGCTGAGTTTTCGAAATTGCAATTTCGCAGGTCGCAGTCTTGCCAGTTCACTTCTGCTAACCCGGCCTCGCAGAACAAGGCGTTGGAAAAGGAAGCTCCACGAGCAACCGTACCCGACAAGCGCGCGTGCCTAAAATCGGTATGTTCAAAGTTGCAATTTGCTAAATCCAAGTCATCCATATCTGTAGATGCCAAGCAAGCGTGGGTAAAATTGGAGTTTCCCAGTAAAGCCCCGCGCAGATTGCAATATCGCATTTTGGCGAATTGCAAGTCACAGCTCTGCAAGCAAGTATTCTGGAAAACCGCCTCGGTAAAAATAGCCTGCGAAAATATGCTGCCCGAGAAATCTGCACAGGTTAAATCCGCTTGCGACAGATCAGCGTTAGCAAAATTGGCATGGTAAGCACTCACTTCACTTAGGTCGCACTGTTGAAACCGCCCATTGACCGCATTGCAGCAATCCAGTTTGGCGCAATGGAAACTAGCTTGCTTCGCTTCCACAGAAACCAAGCTCGCGCTGAGTAGATCGGCAGAACGAAAATCAGTCGCGCCCAAGAAACTGTTGGCCAGCTTAATCGCGCGTAAATCAGCGCCAACCATGCTTGCCTTGGAAAGTGTGGCTCGAGGTATTTGGCTACCAGCCCATTTCGCGCCATTAAAGTAGCCGCCCGTTAGATTCAGTCGCTCGATCTGGGGTGGTTGCCAGGCAGGATCCATTAATTGAAGCAGCGACGCTGAGATCGATGAATCTTTGCACCCCAACGAGCTTGCAAGTAAATCCCGTACGCGCGGACATTTGGAAATCTGCTCAGCTACACGACGTAGCAATGCGATGTTCGTCCGAATCCGTAGCGCACTTGCGTCATTTTCTTTAAGACGCTCAGCAACACGATCCGCAGCTATCAAATCGACTACAACCCGAACTCGCAACACTTGGATCAGTTCGCTAGTACCCCCGAGCCTGCGAGCCGCTTCGATCATTTCGCGCTGTCCGAATTTCAGGTAAGTATCCACTATTTGGGCCATTAACCAACGGGCATTCGATGCGTTCTTCGAGCCAGTTCCGATAGTTCGAGCCATGAGCTGCTTTACAACAAACCGAGAGGTCTGCTCAATCTCCACCAGAGACTCGTCGCCGACCATGGCATCGAGTAGCGGTCGCCAAATAAATGGTGAGCCTTCACCAAAAGACAGCTGCTGGCCGCGCAGTCGCTGCATGACCGAGGAGCAGCTCGAGGGAGACGTGGCAAGCAAATACTCGATAAAGTCCTCCGATTGCCAACAACACAATCGCAAGAGAACTTCTCTCCCGCCACCGAATACCAGTACTTGGTTCCCTTCATTGACTTCGCTGCAGTCAAACAATCGCAAATTGGATTCTTCCCGAAAGTGCTGTTGAAGAAATTCAACCGCGGTAGTCTTGCCGTCTCCAACGATCGTAATCGTCAATGGCTCACCAGCCAGCAGCAGTCCACTAATCTCATCGACGAGCAACATGGGCTCGCGTGTGATGGGGGAATTGACTCGAGGCTGCACGACAGACTGGAATAGTTTTTGCATGGAACTCTCCTGAGCGGTGAAGCAATCGACTTCATCAGCTTACACCCCTGCCGCGCTCCCGTGAACAGCATTGTCAAAAAAAGCCCCTTGGGCGGGAGGTCAGCTAACCTGTAGCTTTCAACGCCCCGTAATGACTCTCGTCCACTGAGTTCGAACCTGATCGCGTTGAACTCGGTTGGCAGAAGGGTCGAAATCGGGTCCGACCGGATACTGCGTACGCAGCATGTAGTCGCCAAACGCCGCCAAGGAAGTTTCATTGGCAACCAAGTAGCCCAACCACTCTCCAACGTCTTGGCGCGTGGGGACAGTTTGCCGGCGAATAATTTGTCGGCACTTGTCGTAGGTACCGGCAGGTAGCAGGGAGTTCAGTCGACGACGGGCGAGCATTGCGCGCGGGTCACGTGAGTCGCTCATAATGGCACCAAAAAATGCCACGCGAATCGGCAACATTGGGTGATTAGAAATATCTAAGGGTCGATTCACACCGATCGATATTCGCCACTGCGTCAGCGCTGCAACGATCTCGCGGCTTTGCGGCGTTACTCGCAGTTTCGAAAAACGAGCAAGCTGTTGGTCGATGGTTTGCGCGACGTCCATCGAAGCATCAAAGTTGGCTAACACGCTGCGCGGTACCGCTGTTTCTTTGGGCAGTTCCTTGCACCACGCAGGCAGTTCTAGTTCTGACGAGCCCACCTGCAATCTGCCCGTTGCAAGACTAATGCTGCGATCCAGCGGCATGGTTTGCCCTGCGAGCTCTACTAATCCCTGGCTAATTGAAATATAGAGTCCGTCGCTCTCTACCCAAGCGCGTAGGCTAGTTTCGGACTTGATGGCAATCGACACAGGCGTTGACTGGTCTGAAGTGAAAACAACAATCGCATCCTGCGGAATCGACTGAGCATACACTGAGCCGAAATCTAACCTCAGCTGCAGCACTTCGCCAGTCTGTTCCACTGCGAACAAGGTATCTTGATCGATCACCAACCGACTGCCATTGTCGCATCGGGCCTCTGCGTAGCAATTTGGCAGTGTCAGCCAAGTGGAATTTTCTGGGACGGGAAGCAAGGATTCATGCTGATTCAGCCGAGTTCCTCCGACCACCTTCCACGTATCGTACTCGGATGCATCTGGTTGCAAAACTAAGCCAACGATGTTGGTCCAAACCAGTGAGCGAAAAGACATCTTCGTCTTCGCTGCATCAGCAGTTCGCACCTGCATTTCGTTCGATAACGGAGGAATACCTGTAGGCGTTTTTTCTGCGAAATTGGGAGCTTGCTCGATAGTTGGACCAGCTTCGAGTCGCGGATTATCTTGCGGTGGAGTTTCCACAATCAACGGCCAACTCTCTCGCGACAGCTCGCGTGGAGCCACCTTGGGTTCGGCGGGCGGCAGCGTTGGCGACTGCTGTTTCGATTCCTTCAAATTGCTGTCCGGAGCACTTTCCTGCTGCTGCTCATTGGCAATAGGTTCAGACCGCCACGGGCTCGTCGCCAAAGCAATCCCAATGCAGGCAATTGCCACAGACGCCGCCACCATGGCGAAAGACCATCCATTCGAGCGAGTAAGAACGGCTCGAGGGCGAGCCACAATTAGACTGTCGTGCGGTTGGAGCGCAGACTCAGCAGAAGTCTGCACAAGCGTTGATGTGGCTAGAGGCTTCAAACGGAATAGCCGCTCGTGTAGATTGGCGGAAGCGACATCGAGTGGTATCTGTGGATAGCGTGTTTCTTCGATGCTGAGTAACTGCAACAGCATGCTTGTGTCGTGGACGCAAGCAGAAAGAACGGCCAATTCCTCTTGTACCGTCGCTTGTCCGGCACTGAAGGCAGCGAGGCATTCTGCACTTGGCAGGTTTTCTGACGGCAGGGGTACTGACTGCTTTATTTCGGACAGCTTATGCAGGATATCGCGAGAGATGCCCGACAACGAACGAGCTGGCTCGCCCAGCGTCGTCGCGTTTTCGCGCTGCAATTGTTCTCGGACAATATCCAGTAATTGCTGTGGAGTCACGGTAATATTCTTAGTGTTCTCGGATACTCGAACTGTACTGAATGCGATTCAACTCATCTTGGAACCATTGTGGGTCATGAACCGGGCCCCAGTAGATTCCGTAGCTTTTCTTCGGCACGTTTGAGCGAAGGGCCTATCGAACCAACTGGAATCCTTAGCTGCTGGCTGATCTCTTGATAACTCTTACCCTGCAAGTAGAACATGGCGACCATATCTCTCTGTCTCGATGGCAAACCATTGATGGTATCTCGGAGCCGATCACGTTGCTCCTCTGAGATGGCACGATGACTGGGATCTGGAACACGTGTATCTTGGATCTCGATATGCAAGTCGAAATCTGTGGCTGCGTTAGCTTGCTTCTTGGAAAGCGCCGAACGAATTGTGACTCGTGCTGAGATGACACAAAGATAGGTAACCAACGAACTGCGGCCAGCATAAGCGCGCAAGGCAGCATGATCATTGGCCAGCAGCGCTCCAAAGACATCCGCTACGCAGTCATCGATACTTTGCGAATCACAAGCAGCGCCGCATGCTACAGCGACGCGTTGAACTCTCGCCCGCAGAATCGTTGCATATTGACAGACGAACTCTCGCCACGTCACATCGCATCCGGAGACTAAACGCTGCACCAGTAGCAAGTCCCTCGCACGAGACTCCTGAACTGAATTCGTCGTAGTCTGCGGATCGGCCTGCATGCACTGGAAGGCTTGTTGAGGACGTGAATTGAAAAATTAGTTTCCCAAAACGGACCGAACCGCTTAATTGCTGGAAAGCAATCAGCGGTTGGTCAGACTGGCGTTAGATCTATTCTAACTTACAAAAATTCATGACTTGAAACTTGTAGGCCGGCACAAACGATGCGCTCCGCGCCTCTGCGGGCTCCATCTCAAGCGATCATTCGGTTCTGGGAGGCAGAATGCGAATCACTCGTGTGTCTACAATTGCGCGCCCGCTCTGGGTGCCAATGACCAACCCCAAAGAGTGAGGTCCAGGATTCACGTTGTGTGGGATCGATCCAGCTACGCCAACGACCTGAGCGGCTCCCGATCGTAGTTCCACCACGCTTTCGCCCAACTTAACCTGTTCTCCCCAGGGCCTAACAAGCCAAATCGATACCATCACACGTTGCAGTTCGGGGCTGGCGTTCTTTATCGTTGAAATAACTCGAATTGCACCGCCTACCTGTGCCGCAGGCGGCACAGATGTCAACCGCCCTAGCACCCGATCCTGAGCAACGACCAACGCCGCCTGCGAACCAATGACAATTCCAACCAAGCAAGTAAACAACATTGCTCGTCTAGTAAACATGCTTTTTCCTTAACAATGGACGATATAGAGGTTGCGATTTTCAACCAAGTTTTAGGTGGATTTGCGGGCCTGCACTTGGTTAGTAGCTCTAATCGATCCAATTGATACGGAATTCCTTGAAAATTCTACAATTCACTTGTCAGACGCGAACCCAAACTCAAATTCTGCTGCTCGATTCGCAATTTAGACGAGCAGGCTGGGGTCTAACTCAACCGGAGGCAGTTCCATGGCGTAGAAAGTGTCGCAACCGCAATGACCGGTGTTTCCCAAACCACGGTCGAGCCTTTCGAAGCCTAGTTTTTGGTAGAGGAGGTTTGCGGCAACCATCGATTGCAACGTTTCGATGTAGACTTTTCGGAAGCCAAGACGACAGGCATCCTGCAGCAGAGTCTCGACCAACAGACGCCCATATCCCTGGCCGCGCGCTGCTGGCTGAAAATACATTTTTTTCAACTCGCATGTTTCTGGATCGCCACCAGCCAACGGTGCGATGCCGCCACATCCCAGCAATGCCCGTTTGTTATCGAGTACGTAGAATCGCGTGCGGGGCTCCGTGTAGGATTCATACATGCAGTCGACTTCTGCATCTTCAATCGAAAACCCGGCACCGACCGCACCGAACTCGGTCATGACTGTGCGGATGATGCTGGCTACCTCTAAATTGTCGCTTGGTTGAATACGTCGAATGAGCATAGCTGAGGACCAGAGCCGTAGAAAAACCTTGCCGACCATCTTAGAGTAGGGCCGTCCGTTCTACAACTTAGTGCGACAGTTAAATTCACTTTGTCGATCAAACACCGTGGCCCATTGCGCAGACGACACAGCCGCGCGAGACCGATGCTTGAAAGTAATAACGTTGTACTACTGGGGCGCGATGGGCGCAGCAGGCGGTTGACCTCCAAAGATCTTCTCCAGACCGCGAGACAAGCCCTGTTGCAGCAATCCGTTGGCAGCGCTTTGTACCGCTTGGCGACTGAATTGCCGTAGGCCTTCGGTATCCATTTGAGGCTGCGAAACGGTACCACGAATCGGAAACTGCAGCGATTGCCCTCGAAGGCCAGCTAGCAATGGACTCTTCTCGACCCAATCATCGGGTATGGGCATGGTAGCCAACATGTCCAATTGTCCCTCCACTGAAACGGAACCCGCGGTTGAGATGCGCGCGTCCCCGACCTTAACATTGACGTTTCGGTGAGCAACGCGACCATCCGACATTTGAAAATCGATCAACTGCTCGGGCATATCCATCCAAACTTTTTGAGAACTTACGGCCTGTGTGAAATCTTTCTTACGAATTGCTTCGACTTGCTTCACTAGCGCGATCACTTGATTGGACAATGGACCCGGACCAACAGTCGCATTGTGGATTACCAACTGTCCGGCCACAGTTTGCCGCTTAGGATCCGCTGGCGTGAGACGCGCATCATCCAGGCGGACGCTCAAGCGTCCATCGATGCTTGTCGCCTCTGCCATTAGCGGGGCCACATACTTCAACCAACCTTGGCACATTTGCTCTGTGATCTCGACGTTCTCCAGCACGGTCATAGGCTTCTGGAGCAGGACCAAGTCATCTGCGGTTAGGTCGCTGGTAATATCCCAACGCAATTTCCCTCCGCTGACTGCAAACTCTGCAGCCGTAGCAAGTTGACCCGCATCCACGACCACCGGCACATCAGCCCGACCAAGCTCGATGCCGGCAACGCGTGCCTGCTCCCAACCGATGCGTGTGGCTGCCTTGAGCCCAGCCAAAACAGAGGCCTGTGGATCAGCAGAACTACTCCAGCTTACATCGATTGGCACCGTTTGCTGGCCGTACAATTGCAGTTGATTGCCTGTCAATGGAGCAAGTTTGTTTGTCAGCGCGACCGAATCGTAAATAGCCTGTCCTTTGACCTGAATCGCCTGCTGCGCATCGACGGTTCGGTACGTGAGATTGCCTGCGTAATTCATCCATGGCAACTGTAGTTGTAGTTTCTCGATCGTCGCATCGCCGGATTCGGCGATCCAATGTCCACTGATCAACGTAGTGGCAGTCGGCTCTTCCCACAGGGGTACTGCAACCATTGCAGCAGGAGCCTTACTTAGCAGAACAATCTTTTCGCCGTTGGCCTGTAGCTCGAAGGCTGCTGCTCGCGAGTTAACCTGCCAATTCAAACTACCTTGCACACGGCCGGTCGCCGTGTACTGCGTTACTTGTTCGGCTGGAGTGCCCGGCGGCAAGACTGCAGAGGACGCTGCCGATTGGCCTTGAACATTCTTCAATACTCTGTCCAAGTCAACCAAGAACATGGCTTGCCCCACGCGGCTGCCACTACCATCGGGATTGGCTGAGTCGCGAGCCCCAAGCGAAAATGAGGTTGCCTGCACTTCGAGCTTCTCTACGACCAAACGAGTCATATCGTTGGTATCCACCCGCCCCTTGAAGTTGCCAACCATCTGTGGTTCAGCGACGCTCACTTGAGGTGTCGAGATGTGTAGCGGTTGGCTTCGCCAATTGGCTTCGAGAACCTCGACATGGGTCAGATCGACACGCCCGCCAACGGCTAGGCTTAAGTTTCCAGCGATGGTGATCTCTGGCGGTTCGGTTAGCCACATGGTGGCGCGGCGTTTCCAGTTCGCCAAGTCACCGACTAAATTCACGGTGAAGGCTGCGGGCTGGGGAACTGGCTTGCCAGCGGTAGTTGCTACCAGCCACAGCGGCTCCTTTAGATCAATAGTCAATTGTTCGTCGGGAGACTTAAGCGTCAAATGCCCCTGGGTGATTTGCTCTGGACTGCCGCCAGTCAACTTTGCTGTGGCACTAAACTCTCCATCCCAGGCCGGTTCTTGAATCTGCCCGCCGGCCGTGGAAGCAATAACCATCGGCGTTGTGGTTAGCTTTCCAGCAGCTTGGACGGTATCGCTAGCCACCAGATTCCACGACATATTGACGTCGGCCGTACCCGTCATCGTGCGGATCGGCAAGTCGATAGTCTGGCTCAACCGCTTTTGGAGTAGGTCGAGATCGACGTTACCGAGAACCTGACCGGCTTCGATCGAACCACCAGCTTTGATCTTGCAAAATTCTGCGGAGGCCATTGCACCGATTTGCAAGCCGGCCGCACCCTTGTCCGCAGCCACTTCTATGGTCAAAGGCTCATTCCAGCTAATGTTTTGGCCGGAAGCGAGCGCTTGCAAGCCACTCAATTCCAGCTTGGCGCGGCTGGTCGGGGAGCTATTCGCGTCGAGGGTTTGCGAAACGGCGAATTGAGCATTGCCTGCCAGAAGTCGCGTGTCCTGGCGAAGCGGTATCAACGACTCAGCCGCTTTAGCGAGCTTCGGCAGGTCGATAACCCCCTGGGCTGTCAGGGTACTGCCTTTCAAGAATGGATCGGTCGCACTCGGTACGACGATGGGCCATGGTATGGTTGCAGAAGCCGTGGCTTGAGCAAAATCGCACGCTACCTGCGCTCCCTCAACATGCAACACGGCGTCGGCCAACCTGGCCCGACCTGAGGCAGCAACTAATTGCAGTTGTGCAGGATTCGCTCCCACCAACTCCGGTGCGACAATCTGCAAGCCTTGCGATTCGATATTCTGCACATCCAGATTCCATCGCCCCGCATCTACCAAGCTGCCGGACAAAACAGCGGATACGCGACCGTGTAGTTCGTCGATGGGAATTTCGGGAAGGCGAGCATGCAGCACATGCCAAAAATCGACTGGCACATGATCTAGTTTCGCTCGCAACTCAAATAAGGGACTATCTGCGGCTTGCTGGACATTGGCTGCAATCGATCCCTGGCTGTTTGGTACAGTCCCTGACACATCTGCCATCGTCGCTTGAAACTCTATCGGTCCAATCACTTGGGAAGCGGTTGGTAAAACGACCGAGAGCTTGGGTACGGCAATTACCCATTGCTCAGGACGGTTCATTTCCATCAATAAGAACTTGCAATCCGTGATTTCAATGGTACCTGTTGGAATCGCTGTGGCTTGACTGCTCGTTTGCGTCGGCACGTCGGTTGCATACTGTTCGAGCAGCGGTTGCAACGCTTGTTCAATGTTGGTCGTTCCATTTCCCGTTGCAATTGCTGACTCGACGCCGGAAATTCGAATCGTCCCAAGATGTGCACTGTTGCGAATCCATGCCCATAGCCCTTTCTCGGTTTCGATGCGAGCGACTTTGGCTAACAACTTTCCATCGCCATCGAGCAGCTGGATGCCAGTTACTGACACTGGCTGGAACCAACCTGCCTGTACGCTTTCCAGGTCGATTTTCAGCGGTGCAATACCGGCGAAACGATCGGCTAGAGGCAGTAGGATCGAGCGACTCGACAAGATCTTAGGCAAGAATCCGACGAGCACTGCAGCGGAAACAAATAGGAATGCCGCCACATAACGCAGTTTGCTCCGACGTTTCTTTGGAAACCTTCGCGTTGCTCCCCCTGTAGTTCCCCCTGTAGTTCCCAGTGAGGTTCGTTCAAATTCGTCGCTTTGATCTCTACGCGCCATGAGCCGAAGACTCCATCAAGAATTGGAAACCCATTCAAGATTCTTGCAGGCACGCGAACTCACCGCCAGATCGAAACTGAACTGGTTTGCTAGCGATCGTTTGACGGTTCTGGAGGAGATTGGACGCCACCGCGGAGTTGCGACGTTCATTTGCCTTTGGTGAAGAGTAGAGGGTTTTCGGGCCAATCGTTTTTCGGATACCTACCTCGCAACTCTTTCCGCACGACGAAGTAAGTGTTCGCCCAGAAGCTCGCCAGATCCTCGGTTATCTGCTGCACGCGTCCGTTCGGGGCCAGCAAGTGCAACACCAGCGGAATACGACCGCCGGCCAATCGCGGCGTTTCTGTCCAGCCAAAGAAGTCTTGAATGCGTGCGGCCAGGACAGGCGGTTTCGCCAGTTCGTAATGCAGCAACACCGTGCGGCCGGTTGGCAGAGTCACGCTTTCGGGGGCTTGCGAATCCAATAGCCTGCGGCCTTCTGAGGTCAATAAACTCTCCAGCAAATTCTTCCAGGGCAGTTGCTTGAGTTCTTCCAGACTACGCATCCCAAAGCACCAGCCCGAGATGATGTCGGTCAAGCTTGCGACGTCGAACTTAGGTAAAGGTGCATCCGGCATTTCGCGAGCTAACCACTTCACCCGCGCTAACCAACTGTGCAAGGCTTTATCTTTCGGGGGTAACAGTCTGTCGAATCGCGTCGCAGCGGCCGCAGCTAACTGTTGAGCGGTTTCCTCGTCCGGACGGGTTTCGATGGGCGTTTCTGCTAGCAAAAGATCGATAAAATAGGTGCGTCGCCGTGTTACCACCGCTAATTGCGTGGGATTAAAGAATCGTTCGTCGCGTTGAACCAGCAAACTTTCATTCAGCCAATCCGCTTCGATTGCAGAGGCCTTTCGCACGTGCGCCTCGATGCCAGCCGCATCGACATCTAGGCAGAGAAAGAGTTCTGATTTCTGCACGCACGAGCTGCCGTCCAGTTGAACGCCTCGACCGCCAACCATCAGCCCACGTGGATTACTAGCCGACCTCCGTTTGGCAACTCGGTCGGGAAAAGCGACCAGCATAGCTTGTTGTAGCTTTGTGTGCATCGCGACATCGCTGCTGGCGCCTAACAACTCCATCAATTGCCGGTGCAGCTGCTCGGCGACTCGTAGACAATTGCGAGCCGCGGCGATCTTAATCGTCCCCAACTCACACTCAACTTGCCCATGTGTTATAAAATTCTGCAATGCAATCACTTGTCTGGTGACATCGCATTCGGAAGAATGTGACTCCACGTCGGAGAAACGTTGTGGCTGCGAACGCAAGCTTCGATCAAAGATATCGCGTTCACTCAAGCTGGCAGCCGCAAGCGTGGCCGCCATTGGAATCTGCAGCTGATGGCCTGCAATCATCATGCGAGCTAATCGAGGCTGTACAGGCAAGCGGTTCATCGTTCGCCCCAACGCAGTAACTTTGCCTGCATCGACGGCACCGAGCAATCGCAACGTCTCGAGCGCCTGCGACACAGACGCTTTGGTCGGCGGTGTAATCCAGGGAAACTTGAGTATCTCGGTTTCACCCCAGCATAGTAACTCGAGTATTGCTCCCGCCAGGTCGACTCGTTGGATTTCAGGCTCCAGGTGTTCGGGCCTGCTTCGACCAGTAATTTCATCCCACAACCGATAGCAGATCCCTGGTGCAGTTCTTCCAGCTCTACCGGCACGCTGGTCGGCGGATGCTCTCGAGATTGGCTGAAGAACGAGCATATTCAATCCGATCGATGGATCGAACCGTTGCACCCGAGCCCATCCGCTATCCACCACGACCCGCACACCATCGATGGTGAGCGATGTCTCTGCCACGTTGGTGGCCAGAATGACCTTTCGATCCGAACAAGGAGCGAGAACTCGATCTTGGTCCTGCGGCAACATGTCCCCGTACAGCTTCAACAGCTTCCAGTTTTCTTTAGCTGCATCGCGCTCTAGAGCCGCTTCAACTTGGAAAATCTCGCCCACGCCAGGCAGGAATACCAAGATATCACCCTCATGAGCTGCAGCCGCTCTCCGAGTTCCATCAATAGCCTGATCTATGATGCGTCGGACGGGATTCATTTTCGTTCGCCCGCCAGCGGCGATTGCGTGAACGGGGTTGTACTCAACCCGTACCGGGTACGTCTGGGCGACAACTTTCAAAATCGGGGCTTGGACCAGATATTGTTCGACTGCTTGGCTATCTAGCGTGGCGGACATGACTACCAAGCGCAGATCCGGGCGCAGTTCCGTCTGTATACGCCGCAGCATTCCGAGCAACAAATCCAGTTCGAGCGAGCGTTCGTGGAACTCATCCAGGACAACTGCAGCCACATCCTCTAATACTGCATTGGACTGCAATTGTCGCAGCAGGATTCCAGGTGTCATCGCTATCAATCGGGTCTTGGAGCTGACTCGCGAATCAAAGCGCACCTGATAACCGACCAAATCGCCAACATCACAGTTTTGCTCTGCCGCAATGCGCGCCGCAGCGGCCCGAGCAGCAATGCGCCGAGGCTGAATCAACAGAACGCGTTTCGCCCGCGAATCGTCTGGCACTAGCGAAACAATGGCAGGTGCCGCTCGGGTCGTCTTTCCCGTACCAGGCGGGGCTTCCACAATTAAGCAATTGTGCGCTCGCAATGTCGCGCGGAGCTGATCCAAATGGCGATCGATGGGAAGTTCAGGGCAGTGAGAATTCAAGAGTCAGCCGGAATGTCGAGAGTCATAGAAGAAACAGCTTAGAATCTACAGCCTTGCAAACGCTCTACTTATACCCTCAGGTGGGTTGGCGTGCTGATGGCCAAGCATTAGATTGAATAACTTGAGTTTTGTCGATCCTAATTGTCTAGATGTGAACAAGGCAGGAGGGATCGACAGAGCCGGCGATTTAACGCTCGGTTGGCGATTCTCTTTAAAGCAGTATTCCTAATGAGTATGGACTCGGTTGAAATCGATGGCGTCCGTTTGAAGTTAGCGTCAGCTATGTCGAACCGCGCCGAGTGGATCGGTCAAAGGGAAGTGCTGAAACAGCTGCTGGCCTGTTGGCTAGTCGTTGACGAGGCTGATTTACCTCTAACGCCACGGCTGGTGGGGGTCCCGGGCATTGGCAAGACTGCGCTCGCGATGGCAGCCGCAGCCACTCGTCAGCAGGAACTATACGTGTTTCAGTGCACATCGGATACTCGTCCCGAGGACCTGCTGGTAACTCCTGTGCTCAGCCAACAGGGGACAATCTCCTACCACGCTTCACCGTTGGTCACCGCTATGCTGCGCGGCGCGGTATGCGTGCTGGACGAGGGCAATCGAATGAACGAGAAATCATGGGCCAGTCTAGCTCCCTTGTTCGACCAGCGACGCTATGTTGAATCCATCGTTGCAGGTATCGTCATTCACGCCCACAAGGACTTTCGTGCGGCTGTAACGATGAACCAAGACGACTCCACCTACGAGATTCCAGACTACATTCTCAGCCGCTTGCAACCCACACTTCCGCTGGGTTTTCCGAATCGGCAAGATGAATTAGCCATTTTGCAGTATCACTTGCCCTTTGCCGAGGCAGATATGCTGTCGATGACTGTGGAATTTCTGCAACGTTCTCACGAATTGCAACTTGATTTTTCTGCTCGCGATGGCCTGAATCTACTGCGTTACGCGCTGAAGAGACTGGCACAGGATCCACAGCATCCGATTAGCAAAGACACCGCCTGGCGCGAAGCACTTGAGCGTTGCCTGGGCGAGGACGCCGCCAATTTGGAAGCGCTCGCCCAGCGAAAAACGCGCGACTTGGGTGGAAACACATTGCCGCTTGGACTTGGTGACTTCTTCTTCGACCCTGACGATCCGCTGCACCCTGATTTCGACGGAGAAGAGGACGACGAGGATTAATCCGGCAACTTGATCAAATCTTCCACTGCTCGCGAGGTTCGCGCGACAATTGTTGATTTGCTTCGTCGTCATTCAAGAATTTTTCGGCTTGCGGATCCCACTGCAGCTTACGATTCAGTCGATACCCAATATTCGCCAAATGGCAAATCGAGGCCGAGCGATGCCCGATCTCAGCCGTACAGATACATTGTGTCCCTTTGCGAATGGCGTCGAGCCAGTTCTGGTGATGATTGGTAGATGCCATCACATGCACCCCATCAACACCTATTGGCTCCTCGATTAGGCTGCCCGGCCGACTGGATATGCCGTTGCGGCTTACTAAGATCATGCCTCGGGTACCTTCGAAAACACAGTCCGCTTTTATGCCTTCTTCAAACTCATTGTGAATCATTTCAACGCCATTTGCGTAAACGAAACGCAATCCGTGTTCGGCCTTGGGATCTTCCGGTGCAATTATTTGAGTTGGTGCGCTCGTGTCCATCTTGAGTGCCCACTGTGCAATGTCAAAGTGATGAGCCCCCATATCCGCCAAACCTCCTCCGCCGAACTCGACGTAGCTTCGCCAGAGCGGAAAGTGTTTGTGAATGCCCTGGGGACATAGCACTTCGTTGTAACCACGCATCTGAGCTGGACCAACCCATAGATCCCAGTTGGTGCCTATCGGTATTTCTTGAGTGGGCAAATCACAGACTTTTGGTGGTGTGCCGACACCGATACGAACGCGCTGGACATCACCAATGCGACCATTCCAAATTGCTTCGACCGCTTTTCGAAAATGGCCACCAAACTCACTGCGTTGTTGGCTACCTGTTTGGAACACGACATTTGCTCTGGTCACTTCATCCACTAAGTGCCGCCCTTCCGCAATATCGTGCGTAAGCGGCTTTTCACAATAGATATGCTTCCCTGAGCGAGCTGCCAGAATACAGGGAATTGCGTGCCAATGGTCAGGCGTTGCGATGACAACAGCATCAAGCCCGTCCATCGACAACAGCTCACGGAAATCTTCAAACTGCTTCACACCCCGGTACTCGCCACTCTTCGTGCGATCGGCATAGCGTTGTGCGACCGAAGCCGCCCCACTTTCACGGCGTTCTTGAACGACATCGCACACGGCGACAACTTCTACTTCCGGATTGCCAAGAAGTTTCCCCAAATGACCACTGCCCATGCGACCAATGCCAATGACCCCTACCGTCGTACGTTCCAATGCGGCCAACGGTTTCGCGAAACAGCGATCAGACCAAGTCCCAACCAGGAGTCCTGAAGCAGTAGCTAGCGAGGAGTTTTTGAGGAATGAGCGACGGGTGACCATAATCGTGTCCTTGCAGAGAGGTGGGGCAATTGCGGTGTTGCGATAATTATCGCTGCGTCAGCCCCACCAGTGCAATAGCCTCAGAACCGCCAATAATAGGCTACAACAATGATTGAGCACCCTATTACTTGGTATCCACATCTCGCAGCATGCACTGGCAAAGGACAACAACCGAGTGCTTCTTTCCCTGATCGTCCGTCTCGAAAGCGCTCACCGCAAGCGCATAGTTGATCGGCATATCTAGACAAGTGCGAAACTGTGTGGAGGCCACTTCGGGAAGCTGAACAGAGAATTCACCATGCCCGTCCACGCCGGGTAATGCCAGGGTTTCAATCGATCGCACCTTGCAAAGATCCAATTGATAGTTGAGTCGCACATTCTTCCCGTCTGACAGCTCAGGTCGGATATTCATCGTTGTTCCCTCGGGCACAACCTGAATGCTTGGAGTGAATTCGACTTGCTGCGATTGCCCATCATTCAACAACACAGGTTTGATGCCCGTTACAAACGGCCGCTCCACAGAGTCGCTGATCGAAGCGATCTGTCCATTAAAAACAACCACGGTGGGCGACATCAGTCTTTGAATTGTTGCACTCTGTTGGGTACGCTCGACCACAGCTTGATACTCGCTGGGCGTCAGCAGTGTGTAGAGTACTGGAGTCGCTCTTTCCACTATGGACTTGGCTTCCGTCCAAGTCGCCGACGTTACGCCATCGGGCGGCGGAAGCGTTTTCTCGGCAGCGTGCTGTTGACGCTCCAGGTAAATGCCAGCGGTGGACTTTGCACTTCGCTTTTCGAATGACGCCGTTTGGATGCTCTTGTCGCGATTGGCATGCTCGGTTGCGGCCTCCATATGCGACCAGTTGATTTTCAAGTGTTTTATGCCGTCCGCAGTATCTCGAAACACGAGTGTCTTTATGACAATCTGCCGAATACCGAACTTTTCAAATGTTTGCACCATTTCTTGAACGCGTCTCAGTTCAGCAAGCGGCCCCACGAGAATTAGTTCATCACCGCTAATGAGCGCCCCTCGATTCTGAACTAGTTCGAGATCGATTTGCTTACCATCTGAAGTTTCTACTCCCATTACACTGACTTTGTCTGCCGCAGTCGCGATGGATGCAGCGGGAGCAGAGGGTTCGGCTTTCAATATTCTCTTCACACGCGTTTCCAACCACGCTTGACTATCCTCGATCGACACGCCCGCTTCATCGCGAAGACGCCGGTTTAGGGTAGAAATATCTATTCTTTGTGTGTCGATCGTCTCCAATTCGCGTTTGCCATTGTCGCTCAGACCTTGAGCTGCCAGGGAGCCTACTCCCTGGGCACAGAGACAGAAGTTGAGCGCCACATTCCAAACAAAGAATCGGTCAAAATGGGAATGCATTAGAATCTTCTCCTGGCAAACTATGGGCGATGAGAATGCAGGCACTATAACCATTGCCTGCTCGAATTCCCTATAGCAGTTTAAACGTGTGGAGTTGGTCGCCCCTGCGTGCTGTCGCTGCCAAGTGTGCCGGTTAGCAGGGGAATTTACTTGTACGAATTGCCGAGGTGAAGAAAAACATTCGCGTAACATAATCTCTTGTTAAGTATCAGGATTCCTAAAGCCCACCCCGTGTGACGCGAGTTCTTCAAAATATATACACTGGTGCTGGAATTTGTGCCCATGTTTTCGTTATTATCGTCCAGCAGAGTTGGCTGAGTTTCAACCTGGTTGATTTTTTATTGTGGAAAAACGAAATGTGTTATCAGACGAAACTGAGATGTTTTGCTGGATGTCTTTTGGCGGCAATGGCTGCATTGGGTGGGCTGGGATGCCAGGACACTACTCCTCCCAGCAACGCGGCATCCGAGCCTGCACCAGCTACAAAGTCTGCCGAGCCAACCGCACAACCGCCCGTTCAAATTGCTGATACTCCACCCAACGAAGCTGCTCCAGCGGCCAGTCAAGCTGTCGAGCCCCCCGCCCAGACGTCGGCTAGCGTGGCTCTCGAGCAGACTCCAGCTGCCGTCCCCACGAGTCCACCCGAGGTCGAGGTCGCGCCTCCAGTGGCCAAACCTACAGAGGCGCAACTTGCTCGATGGAAACAGCCGGAATTCGAACCGCTTCAATTGTTGTCGCGTCACCAATCCCAGGAACTTTCGTTCGTCAGTCACGTCGTCAGTTCGGTCAATGGAGAGTGGTTGATTCTGGGCGGCGAGAAGCTGACATTGTGGAAGCCACTAATGGAAAAGCCAGTCGCTACACTTTGGGACTTGAGAACCAACGCCAAATCTGAATCGGTCAAGTCATTGGCGATTGACCCAACTAGCACTTGGATTGCCGCTGGAGATGCCGAGGGTACGCTGCGTTTGTGGAGTCTTAGCGACCAAAAGGAGCGGGGAACGAAGAAAGTTCAGAACAACGATTTAGTTCAATTAACGATCTCCGATGATGGCAAAGAAATTGCCACTGCTACATTTGGGAAGGCGATTAGCGTCTGGCAGACGACGACTTTAGAACTGCTGAAGAGCTTCGAAACAGGCTCGAGTGGGCGAGAATCGCTACTGTATGCGGGACCTGGAAAACTCGCTGTGGCTGGGAAATCGCTTACTGTATGGGACACAGCTACCGGTACCCTCATCAAGACGTTGGTTGAAGATGGTTATGTGACCTCCGTTACTAGATCTGCTGATCGGTCGTTGTTTGCACTGGCTGAAGAAAACAGACTTCAACTGCTGAAATCTAGCGATCTTTCGGTGTCCGCACAATTGAATGGAAGTTTTGCTCGAAACGAGATTTTAAGGCTTACCGCCGACGGCAAGTTTTTATGGACGGTAAACGGTTCTTCTATTCGTGGTTGGAATCTTGCCTCAGGGCAGGTTGTACAGAACATTGATGTCGATCAACCCCAAGTGGTTGGTTTAGATTGGCTCGATGACCGAAAACTGCTTCGCGTCGTCACTGCAGATGGTGCCATTCGCTATTGGGGAACCGTCGCAACTGGACTGGCCGCTGGACTAAAACCACTCCACGCTCCCATTGAAATTCCCGATGGATATGACGTTCCATCAACGGTCTTCGAATTGCAGTCGATGGTTGATTTACGCACCATACCCAAACCTCCAGACAGCAATTCCACCTCGGGCGAAATGAACATGCTTCAGTTTGAGTCAGGAAATGCCATCGAGGATACCAAAGCGTTCTATCGTTATGTCTTTGGACAGCGAGGCTGGCAAGAAATGCCCGGCAATGCCGCAACTCCAGATTACCTCACGTTTACCAAGAAAGGTTTCAAAGTATTCATAAGCATCTCCGATTCCGGCGCGGGGCGGAACTCAATTTATATGGCTAGCTTGGGCAACGTGGACCTTCGGAGTTTGCCAAAGATTGAACTGCCTGGATTTAAGATCTCGTATGAATCGGATTCCAATGTGAGCTACGAAGTCGCGGGCGATCTACTAACGCTCGAAACGGAACTACTCAAACAGTTTTCGACGTCCGGCTGGACACCCTACGCCCGCCTAAACTCCTCGCATGGTGACGAGCCCAATAGCCGCAGCATGGAATTTATCCGCAATGCGATGACCATCCGAGTGGGCATCCAACCCAAGCCTGGGGAGGCTTCATCGTACTTCGTACAGTACACCGCCTTTGTAGCGCCAGGTCATCTGCCATTTCCAAAGGATTGCGACTTTATCGAATGCGATGCGGCGAGGTCACCCGCATTAGTAGCTAAAACGTCGCTGTCGCTTGAGGACTGCCATGCGTTTTATGATCAAGCCATGTCACAAGTTGGTTGGTTAGTATCCAACGTTGTCAAGTCAAAAGAAGATGACTTCCGCTGGCTTACGTATTTCCGGGACCAGCTTGAAGTGAGAATTCAATTGCGGCGTGTGAAGGAAGGAGGCTCCTGGGTTGTAGCTGGCGAATATGCACCACAAAACTCGTGGCAGTTATCACCACCCAAGCCCAGTGCGGCTACTGACGAACCATCAAAGGGCGGTATCCAGGCCGCAGATATTCCAATTTTTAAAGCCGCCGATGCGACTTCGGTTAGCTACGACAAGCAGCAAGAGCGGATTGAAATCAAGCTTCCAAAGAATTCGCATATAGAAATTGTCGATTTCTATGCAGCACAATTATTTAAGCTTGGATGGACGGAGGAGCCAAACGGATTTCGGGACGAGGACTACGCCTTTGTTACCTTTAAGAAAGACAAAGCAAGCGTCCAAGTTCGCGTGAACTCTAATTCACTGGGGACCACCATTGGAATTTCCGATGACGGACTGCTTTGGGACAAGAATTTACCAGAAGCGAAGAAGTTGATTTCCTATGAAAGTTGGCTGCGGAAAAACAGCTATCCGGCTTCTCTAAAACTACTTGATCAATACATTCAAGAGATGCGTCCCTTATTGTAAAGCCAGCCACCATGCTCTACGCGAAGCGCCGCAGGCTGGTGATTCATTTCAGTCCTTCAGCGAATTGATGAAGGTAATCAGCGCTTTGGTCGCCGGGTCGTTAGCAAGTCCGAGATTCTCGTTGAGTTTGCTATGATTGGTTTCATTAGCTCCAAAAACAGTGACCGGGATATTTGCTTGCTTTAGCACGCTGCCTAAGCGCTGCGCTTGGGCGGTCGTATCGGGGTGATCTGCGACGTGGAGGACCAGGAATGGCGGAATGTGTTTATTTTCGGCGACATGCGTGACAGCTGAGAATTCCCGATGGAGCGTGAGGTCATTTCCAAACTTTTCACGATGCCCGTACTTAGCCTGCGGTTGACGATGAGCACGTCGGCGCGATTCTGCGGTTTCAATGATCGCAGGTATGTCAAAAGTGTCGCCATCCACGGGTACACAGCCGCGTATATCGTTCAACGCAACGCCTTCCTTTGCTAGATAGCGTTCGTCGGTGCAAATGAGTGCCGCCAGTTGAGCACCGGCGGAATGCCCCATAACAAACAAACGATGGGGATCGCCGCCGTGTTCTGAAATGTGACGCTGAACCCATCCGACCGACTTCGCAACGTCGCGCACGATGGTCTCCATTTCTACTTTCGGTAGCAGTCGGTAATTTGTCGAGACGAAGACAAACCCCATTTCACAGAAGACCATCGGCTTCAACTGCACATTCGACTTGTCGCCCGTCTGCCAACCACCTCCATGAATCCAGAACACCACAGGTAAGTTCTTGGCGCCCTGCGGCGAGTAGATATCTAGAGTCTGTCGCTCCTCGGTTGGTTCCGCGTATGAGATATCGCGTTTCACCTCCTGCCCCATGAGCTGGGTGTGCGCTACCAACAAAAGCAGAATAGCAAGTAAAAATCTCATTTTAAGAACTCGTTTCCGGGAAGCATCGCTTAAGGAAAGTCCGCGTCCAGCTATGCCTTAGCTGCCAGGCGGCACTTTAGTCTAGCGAATTTTAAACCGGATTCTCTCGCCCGCTTTGATTAATTGACATACGGTTTTAGATGGTGGTCAAATTTTTAACGCAAAAACTGGAGGGGTTTAATCATGCGTTCACAATTCAAGTGCATGTTCCTTATCGCGTGGATTGTGATTCAGTCACCGGCATTCGCACAGTATCTACCAGTGACGCGCATCGAGGAGGATTGGGAATTAGTCTTGGGAGTGCCTTCTCCGGCTCAAGATTCGCCCCAAATTAGCACTTGGATGAGCCCCACCGGGAACCTAGAGGATGAGCATTTCGCAGCCGACTTCAACCATGCACAGCGCCCAGATTTTTCTTCCGGTGGATTCCAAGTAAAAGCCATGGATGGGGAAAGCCTGGTAGCCGATCGTCTGAGCGACTATGGCGACAACTTGACCAACGAGAATGAAATTGTCGCTTGGACGCAAAGTCTCGAGATCGTCGGCAGTGCTCTCGAGTTCAGCATTCTCAATGGGACCAGCCAATCCTGGGGAACCTTCGGCGGCGGCAATATGAAAGTTCGCTTCCAGAACTCTCCCGTCAATAATCTCAACGACTACTCCTATCTCAAGTCGGTGGAATGGGCCGGCGTCGGTTTCGGTGGGAATCGCGTTGAGTCTCTAACTTTGAAACGCCTTCGCGTGTATGTCAACGGCCAACTATATGGCTCGTACGACGTAAACCTTTCAGCGCTCTGAGCACTCTAGTTTCATCGTTCCTGATTCCTCACCATTCCGTGTTTTTTGGAAGGCACACAGCCATGGCTGCGCACTTGATTCATCTTCGTTCTGTAAAAAAAGTCAATTCGAATCGAAAGGGAGCGATCGCCATACTCGCACTTTTCCTAATGGTCGTCTTGGTAGGAATGCTCGCATTCTCGATCGATATTGGATACTTGGCGGCATCGAAATCGGAGATCCAACGCACCGCGGATTCGGCAGCTTTGGCAGCCTGCTGGCAAGTCTACGAGGCAAAGGTCGCTGGTGTGAACGAGGAAGATGTAGCTGACGAAATCGAGTCCTCAGCAGCGGCAATTGCGCTGCGCAACAGTGTGAGTAACACGGCACCCGCCCTACAAACTGATGGAGAAACCTCCGACGTGCAACTTGGATTTCTGGCCGGATTAACGCATAACTCCGTGCTGACCAACAATGCAAACGACCCGTTCCGTGCCGTGCGCGTTACAGTCCAGAAATCCTCGACAATGAATGGTGAAGTTCCGTTCTATTTTGCAAAGATTTTCGGACGACAAGGCATAAGCATTAGCGCCGAAGCAACGGCAGCTATGGCACAACAAGTACGTGGATTTCAGATTCCCCCCGGTAGTTCTTCTACGATTGACCTGCTGCCCTTTGCGCTTGACTCCGATACATGGCAAGCGCTTCAAGCGGGGAATACGACGGACCAATACGCGTACAACACACTGGACGGATCTGTGTCGTCAGGATCCGACGGAATTCGTGAAGTCAACTTGTATCCCCAAGGGACAGGTTCGCCGGGAAACCGCGGAACGGTGGATATTGGGGGAGCAAACAATAGCACGGCCGATATTGCTCGCCAAATTGTGCATGGCATCTCCGCAGAAGACCTAGTCGACTTGGGAAAACCTCTGGCTTTCAACGAAAGCGGCATACTGGAATTGAATGGAGACACGGGTATCAGCGCGGGGGTCAAGGATGAATTATCGTCGATCATCGGCCAGACACGAGTCATTCCAATTTTTGAAAGCGTTTCGGGCAATGGTAACAATGCAGTCTATCGAATCGTTCGTTGGGCCGGCGTTCGCATTTTGTACGTCAAGCTAACGGGATCCATGAGTTCGAAGAAAGTCATTGTCCAACCCGCGCCTCTGCTCACAAAAGGCATTGTTATCGGCGATTCAAGCCAAAGCTGGTCGGATAATATCTTCTCCCCTGTGATTTTGGCAAACTGAGACTTTTGGCAAACTGAGATTTTGGCAAACTGGGGTTTCAGCGAGCCAGAATGAATGTGTTCCTTTCTCGTCAACCTTCATTACTCCCGTATAGTTGAGTCCGATCATGCGATCCATACGCTACTCACCGCGCGCACACAGCAACTGTAGAAATGTCCAGCAACAAGTTACGTTGCAATGCCCCCGCGCGACAGTGGCAAAGAGGAATAGAGTAGGGGCTGCACTGGTCGAGTTTGCTGTGGTATCGCCGCTCATGATTCTCTTCACGCTGGGAATGATCGAAATAGGTCGCATGACCATGGTTAAGCAACTACTGGTAAACGTTTCCCGCGAAGGCGCTCGCGAAGGGACACTCTCCGGTTCAACGAACGAATCGGTCAAGACCAGCGTCCAATCGCTGCTTGCGAGTTCCTACATCAACGGCGCAACGGTAGTCGTCTCCTCGGGAAGCATTCCGGCTAGCACTGGAGAGTACGTTAGCGTTGCAATCAGCGTTCCATCCGAAAACGTATCCTGGCTCTCAACGCCATTGTTCATGGGAGGTCGGACCGTTGCAGCCTCGACCAGCATGCGAAAGGAGAGCCTATGAGTCTACCGCGAATAGCATGACAATCGCGAACTACAGTCCATTGGCATTGGGATTTGCTGTTGGAAGAACCGCTCCAATCTCGCTTCGCCAAGTTCTCAGCGACTGCAATAACTCAGCCGCTTTGACTGGATACTGCCTACTTACTTCCTTAGTTTCGCTTAGGTCCTGGGCTAGATCATACAATTCTATTCTCGAGTCTTCGAAGTACTCTAACAGTTTCCAGTTCTCGCTTCGAATTGCGCTTACCGGTGTTGTCGTTTCGTAGTAGTGCGGATAGTGAAAAAAGAGTTGCCTGGGTTCGAGGGCCAAAGAGGGATTTCTTAACAGGCGAGTCAAATCGACACCGTCCAATTGCACGGAGGGCAAACTGGCGCCTGCTGCCGCCAGTAAAGTTGGCAGCAGGTCCATCACGACGACAGGTTGGCTACATATCGTGCCGGCAGTGGTTACGCCGGGCCATTGAACGATCAGAGGAACACGAATGCCACCTTCGTAGCACGATCCTTTACCACTGCGCAGTGGAGCGTTGTTGGTGACTGGAACCGTCTGGCCAGACTTCTTATCGGTTCCCACAAATCCACCGTTATCGCTCGCAAAAATCAAAATCGTATTCTCTTGAAGCTGGGCGTCCTTCAGTTTTGCAACTACGCGACCGACGCTCTGGTCGAGACTCTTTACCATGGCGGCATAAACGGGATTCTGATGTTTGAATTCGGGCCGCAACTTCGACGTAAAGGCCGCCACATCGAGCGGCTTGGCTTCGATAGGCGTATGCGGTGCATGATGTGCGAGAACCAGAAAAAAGGGTTGATTGCCAGCGTGCTCGATGACGCGAAGCGCTTCATCGGTGAGCCGATCTGTCAGGTACTCGCTCGGCCTTCCAAACTCCAGGTTCGGCACATAGCGATATTCTGGACCGAACCTTCCAGTTCCACGATATGGCCACCAAAAAGTTTGTGGTGCCCCCCAGTGTGTACCGCCAATATTAACATCAAACCCGTGTGTTTCGGGATAATGGTCTGCGTCGCCCAAGTGCCACTTTCCAACGAGCGCCGTGAGGTAACCTACCTGCTGCAGGCATTTGGCGACAGTTGTTTCAGAGGCGGGCAAACTATGCAAAGAAGTCGCCTGAAGGAGCTTTCGGTTTTTGGGACCATTCAGCGCCCCCTCGGACCAAATGGTCATTGGAACGCGTGCGGCATGCCTACCGGTCATCAGCGCACAGCGCGTCGGCGAGCAGACGGGCATGGCATAGGCACTGGTGAATCTCATGCCCTGGCCAGCTAATCGATCGAGATATGGAGTCTCATGCAAATCAGCACCATAGCAACCAAGATCCGACCATCCCAAGTCATCCGCAAGTATGAGAACTATATTGGGTTTCTCAGCAACGGCGAGCTTTGCCAATAGACTCGTAGCAATCAGTAGCGGCCCGCTGCTCAAAATTGCAGCCATGACCATTGAACGAAGCATCATAAAACTTGTCCTCCATCAGTAAGATTTCGCTGGTAGGACTCGCTAACTAGGCACGCTGTAGCCCGAGTTTTTTGCGATGAAGTCCACTGCACCAAAGTACCACAAATGTCAGGCTTGTTCAGATGCTCAAGTGCTTCAATATAGGTTTGGAGCACTATCGCTCTCAAGTCCATCGCATTTACTGAGAGCGTTGCCTTGGTACGGTTGAGATAGCGTGACGCAAGTTTGGTCCTTTACATCAAGGCTAAATTGCGGACTGACGGTGGTAGGCGGACTGAAGCTGCGCTGATTCGACCGGGTATCGGAACCACGCCAGTTTTCGGTACAGCGAAATCCGCGCCGACTTGATTGAGCCCGCTTCACATGATTTGGCCGGCTTCCAAATCGCGAGCGGAGTCAGCAATCGCGAAACACCAACACCGACAGTCCCTCATCGTACCTCGCCGAGCTTGTCACGATCGACTAGAAACTCGACGACCGACCGCTTGGAACGATCGATTCCATAAAAAACGGAGTTCTGCTTTTGCCAAGCGATTCCCTGGCCAGTGATGGGCGTGATAATCGTGCGTTCGTGCTTGAGTACAGAGCCTGCTTTGGGGATCGAGAGGATGTACAATTCACCCAGGTCGTGGCCCGTACAGTATATCTCATCATTGGGTCCCCAGAAGCCTCCCGAGCAGCTGTGTGGTGCAAAGCGCTCGAGCACTGTGTCGGGAAAGATCCATCCAGCGATCCTGCGCCAACGATTGTCGAACTGAACTAAAGATGTATAGGTGTGAGGCTTTGCGAATTGATTGTCGTTAACTTTCTTTGAGTAGTGGGCGAAAACTGCCCACCAGCTATCACCCTTCCGATCAATCCAGGTCAACGATCCTTCATAGATTCCAAAGCTATGAGTATCGATATGCTCAAGCGGAGCGGTCGAGAACACTTCAATCGAGCTAACTTCTGGAAACTGCGGAAAATTCGAATTGCAGCAGTAGAGCTTTCCGTCGATCACAATTCCCGAATTAAGGTGTCGTAGATCAAATTCCACAGACGCGTGCCACTCGGCGACCTTCTCTCCACGCGTTCGGCCATATTTGCCAATACTAGAGTTCGATATCGCATAGAAGTGCTGATCATCAACGGCGACCGCCTGAGTCGCCTCTACTGCGGCAAACTCATGCAGAATTCTCGAACGAGACTGAGTTTCCTGGCCCGCGACAACTGATCCTAGCAGCAGCGTAGCCATTGTGATCGCTGGCTGCATGAGTGCGTTTCTCATTGAATTACCTACAGACGGGAAGAAAATTAGTTTCACGCAGTATTGAGCACGATTGCGACTATCAAGCATCCCCGGCTCAGAATTCACCGACCATTGACTATTGACTATTGGACAACCAATCGTAGGCAACCATGTCGGGTCCTTTAATTAGCCTGGGACTGTGAACCCACACACCTGCTACTCTAACTCTACACTTTGGGACAATTGACTCAATCGTTAGCTTGCCTGAACATGTATTCGGGTCACTTTGGAACGATGCCAGGTTTGTCATTTCAATAAGTACGGCAAGCGCATCTCAACCCCAATAGGTTTAGTCATTCCACTGTATGCATTGATTCTCAATCGGAATGATGGCGTCCGGATGATATGGGACAATTCTGAGAGCATATTCACAGGGACGATGCTCCGCTGGAAGGACACCGCAATACAAGAACCCGTTTACCGACCCTGGTAGTTCCCGAATCTGCTGTAAATCTACTATGGAGACTGGTCGATGTTCTCTCGCATCGCAATAGAGTTGGACTCGCACCGCATCTATGGGAATATTGCCTAGCCAACATTCGACGCTGGCGTTGGTCGATCCTGCTTCCTCTGAAAACCGCAATTGTCCGAAACGGATGTGGTACCACTGCGCGCGAAGTTGGTTTGTCCAACTGCGGATTTCCTTGGCCAGAGAGGCATTGTGAGCGGATCGCTTTGCATAGCCAGATGCTGCAGGCAGATAGGCCTGTTCGATGTATTCGTGTAGCATGCGAGTTGCGCTGAATTTTGGAGTGAGGCTGGCCATGCTGGACTTGACGCGACTTATCCAGCGATGGGGAACTCCGTCGGGTTCGCGGTCATAGAATTCGGGAATGATCTGATGTTCGAGCACATCAAACAGACTAGAAGCGTCGCGGGCACTCAGATTTTCGGGCGAACCAGAATCGCGAGAGCCAACAATCCAGCCGGGGGGCGTTGCACCCGCTTCAATCGCAAACGCTTCATCCCACCATCCATCAAGAATAGAAGCATTCAAACCACCGTTCGCTAGAACCTTCATACCGCTCGTCCCGCAAGCTTCGTTAGGTCGCAACGGCGTGTTGAGCCAAACGTCCACACCGGCGACCAAGTGCTGGCCGAGGATCATATCGTAGTCCTCCAAAAATATTGCCCGACCGAGGAATTCTGGCCTACGAATGAACTGCGTCAACTGCTGAACAATCGACTTGCCAAAATCATCGTTTGGATGCGCCTTACCTGCAACTAGTAGTTGCACCGGACGGTTTTTATCCAACATTAACCGCGCGAGTCGCTCGGTGTCCGACAGCATTAGATTCGCACGCTTATACGTTGCAAATCGGCGCGCAAATCCAATGGTTAATACGTTCGGATCGAACAAACTCGGACCAGCGCCGGTTGCCTCGCTCCTGACGTCCGGGGTGTGGCAATAGTTTGCCTCAACATATGTTAACAGCTCACGGCGCTGCGCTGTCCGAAAGGCCCACAGTTGGTCATCCGGAAGATTGCGGACGCGATTGCTCACGTCTTTTAATCCATCGAGCCACAGATGCCCACCATCCTCGTCTCCCCAAATTATGGCCGCATTGTGCGAGGACCATGTCGGGACATGAACGCCGTTGGTGATCGACTGCACAGGCACTTCGCGTTGTGGCCAGCGTGGAAACAAAGCGCTGAACAATCCACGACTAACTTCGCCATGCAATCTACTGACAGCATTCACATGTCCGCATCCGCGCATCGCCAACCAAGCCATGTTGAATGGCTCGCTTTGATCCTCCTTATTGCGACGACCAAGCCGCAGCAGTTCTTCCAGTGGAAATCCAGCTTCGTCGATAAACGGCTGCGCGTAGTGTGCAATCATATTGGGGTCGAAGCAATCGAAGGCCGCCTCGACCGGTGTGTGTGTCGTAAACACATTGCCAGCCCTAGTAGCTGTAAAAGCAACTGGAACTGGCAAGTCAGCTTGTTTTGCAAAGCTAGCTGCTCTGGCCAAAACAGCAAATGCCGCATGACCTTCATTAAGATGGCAGACATCGATGTCGAGTCCCAAACGCTCGATGAGATTCCAGCCGCCCACCCCGAGGACAATCTCCTGTGGTAATCTTCGATCGCGTCGGGCATCGTACAATTGGGCCGTGATCCCCCGGTCCCAAGGAGTGTTCATCGCGTCATTGGAATCGAGCAGGAACAGACGCACTCGCCCGACACGCGCTTCCCAGACTCGCAAAAAAAGCGTGCGCCCCGGCAAAGGCAATCGAACCCGCATCCAGTGGCCATCCTTATCTGCAACAGCTCGCACCGGTAACGAACCTGGATCGTTGAACGGGTACGACTCCCGTTGCTGGCCATCCATGCCAATCTCTTGGCGAAAATAGCCCTGCTGATAAAGTAGACCAATTCCGACAAGCGGTACTCCCAAGTCGCTGGCGGTCTTCAAATGGTCACCTGCCAACATCCCGAGGCCACCAGAATAGATCGGCAGCGATTCACTTAAGCCAAATTCCATGCTGAAATAGGCTACACACTTCAGCTTCCTCTCAGGATCAAGGAAACTAAATTCCGGCTGAGTGCTGTAGTATTCCTTGACCTCAGTTTTCCACTCCTCCAACGCGGCTAACAACACTTCATCCTCGGCAGCAGCATCGATTCGGTGCTGATGAGCGGATTGCAAAACCAGTAGCGGATTCTCTGTGTGTGCCCACATCTCCGGATCAAATCTCTTCCAGAGATGGCGGGCAGCCGGACAGTTATTCCAGCGTAGGTCCATTGCCAAATCAGCCAAATCTGCCAACGCTGTGGGCAGCTGACGTTGAAAGTATCCGTGGTTCATACTGTGACTCTGTTATCCTTTCGCGCCTCAACTTGTGTTAGAATCAGTGTCCGGAATTGTCGCTAGTCAACTGGGATGAAGTCTAAGTTAAGTTCACAGATTACTTGCCCAACTGTGCTCATTCGCACGCAAAAGTTGGCGAAGATGTGCTACTCGCGGCAGCGCGAACTATTAGTTTGGAGATTAGTCCATTTAAAAGCCGCCGTACGTGCCACACGTGATACTAACTCAATAATAGCACCAGACTTTGAGCTGACACAATTCTTAAGATCATCGTCAACGGGTACACAGCGGCATAGGCCGTTGAGCTTGCTTCCGACTCGGCCAGCGAGTTAGCGAAAGCAAGCGCTGGTGGATCAGTCATGCTGCCCGCGATTACACCGCAAAGAACTAAGTAACTTTGTTTCCACCACAAGCTAGCGATAATTCCGGTAGTTAACAGAGGAATGACCGTCACTAAGAATCCTGTCAGCACCCACCTGACACCATCGAAACTAGTGATGGTGTTAAAAAACATCGGCCCCGTTGCAAGTCCCGTACATGCTAGAAAGAGTATGATCCCCAATTCTCTCAGGGCTCGATTGGCTGAAGACGGAATGTACCAGACTAGATTGCCGATATTCCCTACCAAACTCAACACGATAGCGGCCAAAAGCGGTCCACCTGCTAGCCCAAGGCGCACTGGAAAGGGGACGCCGGGGATTTGCAACGGCATCATACCAAGCGTTACCCCCACCACAACTCCGACAAATAGCGGCAAAAACGGAGTGTCGTTGAGGGCCTTTGCCGAGTCGCCCAGGAACTTCGTAGCCCGCTCCACGGCCAATTCATCGCCAACTAAATGCGCGATGTCACCATAGTGGAATCGGCTAGAGCCGCGGGCTGTAGTTTCGATTCCTGGACGAATAATACGCGTGACAGTTGCGTTAAACAATTTATCCAAGGCCAATTCGCGCAATGGTCTGTTCATTGCTCGCGTTTCGGTAACGAAAACGCGACGATAGCAGACGTTACCTGGTGAGTTCATCAGATCGCTGTCGCTACTCACACCAACCAAGGGCGTAAATCGGTCGAGACTACCACGTGTCCCCACGACTTGGAGTATGTCGCCTGTTCTGATTTCAGTCTCGGCATTGGCCGGTAACACGATATCATTGTCGGCTCGCTTGATTCTTGAAATGCGAACTCCTAAATCGTCCACGCCGGGAATGCTGCCAAACGCAATACCGTGCAGGTGCACATTGTCGACCAATACGCTGCCGCGCTCGACAACTTCGTATTCCGCATTTTCGATCTTATGTAGCTGCTTGGCATCCGCTTCAATATCCACATTGAGAATTCTGCGCAGCAACACCATGGACGAAATAATACCAACGATGGCACCTGGGTAGGCTACCGCATAAGCGGAGGCCAGTTGTGCGATTGCCGCATCAGGCTGATTCTTGAGCATTGCAACGGCCTGTTCAGCCGCCCCGAATGCAGGAGTATTGGTCGTAGCACCGCAGAAGAGGCCAGCAGAAGTGAACACCGACAGATTTAGCAAACGATTAAAGCAGACCACCAGCAATACGCCTTGGGATACAATTGCCAACGCCATCAAATTCAAGCGAATCCCCTGTTTTCTCCACATTTGAACCACACCCGGTCCGAGTTGAATACCGGTAGTAAATACAAACAGGATGAGTCCAAATTCCTTGGCGAAGTGCGAGATTTCGGGATTGATATCTGCTCCGCAATAGCTGAACAATATTCCAGCGAATAACACGCCACCGGCTCCGAGCCCAATTCCCCGGAATCGCACGCCACCTAGCAACAGGCCAACTACTGCCACCAATGAAATAACTACAATGGCGAAAGTGACAGTGCCCATAGATCCACTTGCTGCATCGAAATATCGATTCACACTGCTACCTGAATGCTTGGTCCCGCTGCTCTTATCTGTTCAGAAACACCGTCTGCGTACTTTGCGAAGTTTTCGACAAACAACTTTGCGAGCAGAGAACTGGTTGCTTCGAAAGCGCTCGAATCTGACCAGGCATTTCTAGGGATCAGGATCTCACCGGGGACGCCCGGGCAAGTAGTGATAACGTTGAAACCGAATAGGGGGTCGTTTATCGAAGGGGCATCGTTCAAGCTGCCGTCATAGATAGCGTCAATGATACGGCGAGTATGAGCCAGTTTCATTCTCGATCCGACGCCATAAGCGCCACCACTCCAGCCGGTGTTGACCAACCACACTGCAGTTTTGTGTTTGCGAATTTTCTCGGCCAGTAACTCTGCATATTTGCCTGGATGCCATACCAAGAATGGCCCGCCAAAACATGGTGAAAAGGTCGCTTGTGGTTCCTTCACACCAACTTCAGTACCAGCAACTTTCGCCGTGTAGCCACTGATGAAATGATACATTGCTTGGTCCGATGAAAGACGGCTTACAGGCGGCAGAACTCCGAAAGCATCGCAAGTTAAAAAGATAACGTGAGTAGGATGCTCGGCAATACAAGGTATTTTTGCATTGCCAATATACTCAATGGGATATGCACCGCGTGTATTTTCCGTAATGCTCGTGTCATGAAAATCGACTTCGTGGCCATCTTTGCTATAAACGACATTTTCAAGAACAGCACCAAATCGCAAGGCCTGGAAAATGTCCGGCTCGGATTCCGCCGTCAGGTCAATAGCTTTGGCGTAGCAGCCGCCCTCAATATTGAACAGGCCGTCATCTGACCAACAATGCTCATCGTCTCCGATCAGCTGCCGCTTTGGGTCAGCTGATAGCGTCGTTTTGCCGGTCCCCGACAATCCAAACATAACGGAAGACTTGCCAGTTTCCGGATCAGCCGTCGCCGAACAATGCATGGAAAGGACTCCTGCGCGCGGTGCAAGGTAATTCACCATAGTGAATACACCCTTCTTCATTTCGCCAGCATATTCGGTTCCTAGGATTACCATCTCCTTGTTTTCTAGACTCAGATCCACGCTCGTTTTAGAACTCATGCCTGCGGTGTGACGATTGGCAGGGAATTGCCCCGCGTTAAAAATCACCACGTCTGGTTCTCCAAACTCAGCGAGTTCTTCAACAGTTGGTCGAATGAGCATGGTATGCATGAACAACGCGTGATAGGGACGCGAGCAAATAGTTCGAACCTTTAGACGGTGCCTAAGGTCCCAACCCGCATAGGCGTCGACGCAATACAATGTCTCTCGCGAATTCAAATAGTCAATCGCTCGTTCGCGATTCGTGAGAAAAGTGTCTAGGTTGATCTCAACGTTGACACCTCCCCACCATACGTCCGCTTCCGAGGCTGGGTTACGGACAATTCGTTTGTCTTTGGGCGAGCGGCCGGTTTTGACGCCCGAGTACGCAATCAACGCTCCACATGCAGCAATTGCAGAGTTAGCTTCGCGTCGGATGGCTTCTTGATACAGAGTAGCCGGGGAGGGATTGCGCCGCACATCTGCTACCGTGACGTCGTATTGTTCCAATGTAAACTGTTTCATGAATAGACCCTTCGCAAGATATACGGTTCCACACGTTAAATCACTATTCCGCTGTAGGCCGCAAATGGCGAGCCATTGAAGACAATTCCACTCGATCAATTAAATCGGCAGCCTAGTTCTTAGCTGGCCCATTACGAGCTTAGGCAGTTTTTTTAACTCGCCGAACGCTGACACTTACGAACGCTGTTCGAGCCGATGGAAACGAGAAGAGCAGAGAGCTTCAATCACGCCCAGTCAGTCTGACTGTTCGTTAGGTATGTTCAGTTCCTGGAGACGCCTTTGAATCCCAAGCACACCCTGCTCGGCAATTAATATTTGAAGAAGTGCCTCTTGGCGGCTTGCGAATGGTTGCGGTGTAGGCCCAAAATTCAGCAGCCATTTACGAACCGCAGTATCGGAGCGAAGAGTTGCACAGATGAGTTTTCGCAAAACCCATGACGAGTTAGAACGACAGGACCAATTGAATCCAAAGATCGAGTGGGTAGCTGAAGAACCGGTCGCGCGCGAGCTGGTCCACAGGCCGAGTTGGCAGTCGATCGAAGGGAGCGCTGTGCCATTGGGCGCGCTGTGGTTGCCAGAGGAGCGCGCTTTTAATTTTGCCCTCTATTCCAAGCACGCAACCCATGTTTCCCTACTGTTCTTTCGCGAAGATCAGTTTAGCAAACCTGCATTACAACTCGACCTCAATTACTTGACCAATAAATCCGGTCGAGTTTGGCACTGCCGGGTCTCTGAAAAGCACCTGAAGGGGAGTCGCTTCTACGCATACCAAATCGATGGACCATCCAACGGGACTGGGTTTGATGTGCATGCTTTTGACCGTGAAAAGCTATTGTTGGATCCCTACGCTACGGAGATCTTCTTCCCACCTCAATTCGACCGACGGGCCGCAATTGGACCAGGAAACAACATGGGAAAGGCTCCGCTGGGTGTGCTGAATAAAGCAGTTGCAACATTCGATTGGGGGCCCGACCACGTTCGGACCCATGAGCACGATTTGGTGATTTATGAAGTACATATTCGAGGCTTTACTCAGAATGTTAATAGCGGAGTTGCGGACGATCGGCGTGGAACGTATCTGGGGTTGATCGACAAGATTCCATACCTCAAAGCATTGGGGATAACGGCTGTGGAATTACTGCCAGTATTTCAGTTCGATCCGCAGGAAGGGAACTACTGGGGCTATATGCCGCTAAACTTTTTCGCACCCCATCTCCACTACGCGAGCAACCCACAAAATGCTGCAAATGAGTTCCGTACGATGGTCCATGCGCTTCACGCGGCAGATATCGAGGTCTTGTTAGACGTAGTCTTCAACCATACCGTTGAGGGCGATGAACACGGGCCATGCTATAGTTTCAGGGGCATCGACAACAGCAGCTACTACATACTCACGGGCGACCCGACCCGCCCTTATGCAAACTATTCTGGAACCGGCAATACTTTGCATACTAAGAATCGTCACGTTGGTCGTATGGTTCTAGAAAGTCTGCGGCGATGGGTTCTGGAGTATCACGTGGATGGCTTTCGCTTCGACTTGGCATCAGTCTTCAATCGACATCAGGACGGCCATGTTTCCTCGGACGATTCACGCTTGGTTGCAGCAATTCGTGCAGATCCTGTGTTGGCGAATGTTCGCTTGATTGCCGAACCTTGGGACGCGAGCGGTCTCGAGGAACTTGGGCGTGCATTCCCAGGAAAGCGTTGGTTCCAATGGAATGGGCGCTATCGCGATGACATCAGGCGTTTTGTCAAAGGCGATCAAGGATTTGTGGCCGGAGCCATGCGACGGCTGTATGGTAGCGACGACCTGTTTCCAGACACATTGTTAGAGGCCTGCCATCCGCAACAAAGTCTAAATTACATCAGCTCCCATGATGGCTTCACGCTCTACGATCAAGTTTCTTATAACCAGCGGAACAACTGGGCCAACGGCGAGAAAAATCAGGATGGTCACCGCGACAACAACAGTTGGAATTGCGGTTGGGAAGGAGATACCAATGTACCTCCAGCAGTTGTAAGGTTGAGGATTCAGCAGGCTAAGAACTTTTGCTGTCTGCTGCTGCTGTCCAATGGCACTCCAATGATTCGCGCGGGAGACGAGTTTCTTGCGACGCAGGGCGGGAATAACAACCCCTTCAATCAGGACAATGAAATTAGCTGGCTGGATTGGGATCGGCTTGTAAAGTACCACGAGTTCCATCGATTCTTGAGTCGCATGATTGCGTTTCGTCGATCCCATCCAACAATTTCGCGCAGCCGATTTTGGCGCGAAGATGTACGTTGGTATGGAGCTGGATCTGAAATAGATTGGTCGCCTAGTTCGCACCATTTTGCCTTCTTTCTCGACGGTCGTTCGCAGCATGACGTGGACCTGTATGTCATGATCAATGCGGGCCCAACGGATAGGCAGTTTACAATTCAGCAGTTTGCCACCGATCGCTGGCAATGGGTAGTCGACACCAGCCGCGAGAGTCCGGAAGACATCTGCGAGCAAGGAGAAACTTGGGACGTGAATTCCGAGAACCGATTGGTAAAAGCTCGCTCGATAGTTGTGCTTACCTCCAAGCAGAAAGCTGGTCAGTCCCCTGTTTGAACAAGTCTATTAAACAACAGGCTCGTAACCATCGTGCACGTACAAAACGACTTCAATATCCAATCACTCGGCACATGTTTGTATCGTTCCCCGCTCCATGGAGGGTTCGTCTCTCCAGAGGCCCGAGTTCGCCATCGTATCGAAATCGAATTAGGTCAATCGCTGGAAAGCGATTTCCTACTGGAGAAAGCGGGGCCGCGAGAGCGAATTTACTTCGAACCGGATTTGACAAGTGCCGCCATTGTCACCTGTGGGGGCCTTAGCCCAGGGTTGAATAATGTCATCCGCTCGGTGTTTTATTCACTGCGATACAACTACAACGTGCCCGTTGTCTTCGGCATTCGCAATGGCTACCTGGGCTTAACACGAGCATTCGCAGCGAAACCGGTTCGTTTGACTCATGATTACGTTGAAGATATCGACAAGCTTGGCGGGACAATACTGGGCACTTCACGCGGCCCACAAAACCCCTCAGAAATGGTCGAGTTCCTCATGTCCATCGGCATAAACATGATCTTTTGTGTGGGCGGGGACGGAACACAGCGCGGCGCGCACGCGTTGTTTCAGGAGATTGCGCAGCGGCAGTTACCAATAAGCGTCGTTGGTATTCCTAAGACGATCGATAATGACATTCCCTTTGTGTCGCAATCTTTCGGCTACGCGACCGCCTTGGAGCGGGCGACGGAGGTGATTAAGGGAGCTCATGTGGAAGCGCGAGCGACAGTTAATGGTGTCGGGCTAGTGAAGCTCATGGGACGCGATGCGGGCTTCATCGCCGCTGGATCGACTCTCGCTAGCCAAGAGGTTAACTTCACTCTAATTCCCGAAGTTAACTTTCCTCTGCACGGAGAGAATGGATTACTGGCGGCTATCGAAAATCGACTTCGTAAACGCGGGCATGCAGTGGTAGTCGCAGCCGAGGGGGCTGGACAGAACTTATTTGACTGTACCGCTTCCGATTTTGACGCGTCGGGCAACCACAAACATCGAGACATCGGTCTACTGCTGAAGCAAAGCATAGAGCAACATTGTGCAACTCACAATTTACCAATCACACTAAAATACCTCGACCCCAGCTACTTCATTCGGAGCGCTCCTGCGAACACTCAAGATCGCATCCTTAGCGATCATATGGGACGACTCGCCGTAGACGCTGCAATGTCCGGGAAAACCGACGTCATGATTGGCTACGTGCACAATCAATTCGTCCATGTTCCAATTGCAACGGCCATCTGTCAAACTAAGCGGTTGGACGTTTGCGGAGATACTTGGGGTTCAGTCTTGAATGAAACTCGACAACCGCGGTGGTAAGGAAGTAACGGGGCAAAGCAATTGAACTACTGCAGCCTAGCCGTGACAAGGAGCGGTAAATCAAGCTAGGTTCCGCATTGGTCATGGCGCGACGAAGCGAATTATGGCTACGTAGCGGCTCAGGGAACGAAGTTCAGCTCCGTTTGTTGATAGATTGGTGCAAAGCGGTAGTAGACTTCCAAAGTCATCGCGCACATGGCCGTGGTATAGACTCGTCCTCCCTCGCGGCCATAGGGATCTTCAAAAAACCAACTCCCCGACTGATGCCCAACTTTCGATTGTGTTGCGATCAAATGCTCGCGCATTCGCGCATTCCAACTCTCCCAGAAGGGCTGCCCCATATGGAATAGAAAAAGTGTTGAATAGTAGTTGTAATAGGCATCCACCCCTGGACGAGTCGATTTAGCCAAAAAGTCTGCGCCAGCTAAAACAGTTGCATCCGTGTGAGGCTTGCCGCGAAACAGGCGAAGAAGTAGGCCGATAGCCGTGCACGTGCTCGACTTTCCTGGCTTACCGTAGCCGTAAAAGAACGTTGAGGGCGTTTGCTGCGAATCGAGAAAGGCATCGATGCGCAGAATGGTAGCTGGCGGAACATCGAGACCAGCAGCAAAGGCACTCTTAAGTGCCATGATTTGCCATCCACTGAGTGTCAAGTCTCCGGGCTGCTTGGGTAAATACCCCCAACCGCCCTGATAATTTTGTGCGGAGGAAATGAAGTCGATGGCCTGTTGTGCGCTGAGCTTCAAGTCTTTATCGAGCGTCAATTGATAGGCTTCGCACAGCGCGAATGAAGCGATACCATGATTGTACATGCCACGTTCGCTTTGAAAGAGAAAGCTGCCACCTTGGGGTGTCTCTTCGAGAATCTGCTGTAGAAAGTAGATCCCTTTCCGAACAGTGTCGCGATGCTTACCCTCGCGATGCGTATATCCAGCGCCGAGAAATGCGAGTAGCGAAAGCCCCGTAGCAGCTGGATCGAATCGCTCTGTGCTGCCATTGTTCGGACAGCGTCCGTTGCACTTACCTCCATCGTGCACCAGTGACCAGCCTCCGTTGGGCTGTTGGTGTTCCGCCAACCAATCCAAGGCACGCTCTACCGCTTCCTCGCTGGCGACCGAACCACCTCGAGACAAAGCTGCGTGCCGCCTCTGATCTGGAGTTCGTCCGCTTATCCCGGTTGACGCGAACGCGGCCGTGGGACTGTTGGCTGTCGCTTCCAATAGTTCTGCCAGTGATTCGGCTGCAGTTCTTGCGGGGGCCTTCTCCGGAATATTCAATAGGGGGACAAGAGTGTCGGCCGATAGCTCCGTGGATGGTGCTGGCTGCCTGCTATCCTCTGGCAATGGTGTCGGTGGAGGCGGAGCATCTCCGTCGGTTGCTAACAGCTGAATCGAGTCCAGGGATGCGTCCGCTGGGGCAACGCTGGCGATAAAATCAAAGCTTCGTTGCGTTCCTCCCAAAGGAGGCAATGACAGCAACGCAAGAATCAACAGTATCGCCGTATGCAGCACCAGACTCAGGAGAAAAGCGGGTGTACGACGAACATCCCAATACCTTCTCCAAAACCGCAGCGGTCGAGTCCAGAGCGAGCTAGATGTCTGCTCCCTAGAAAGCAAAGCATCGCTTTCGGCAACCTCCACCCGGTCATTGCCTTCGGAGCATTCGTCACAGACCGGCGGAGCTGCAAAAGCGGTCTCCGATTTGGGAGGAATATTCGTTCTGACAGTTGTAACCATAACACTGGCGCAGCGAAGGCGACGGAAGGCATGACCGCTCCATGCCTATTCGGTCTATTCTAGCTCGCCGTCGCGCGTCAAAGCGAATCGTTTGGTCACATTTAGGCAATCTCTCGATGGAGCGCAATCGAAAGCATGCATCAAGCCGTTGAGCCTGCGTACGCATGCTCAGTCGCTGCGCTTGCGCTGGGCCTGTTCGTACCAATGGCGGACCGCCCTACCGCTGATGGTTGTTTTCTGCAGAAGAACGTCTGCAATCCAAGCGACCGCCTGCGCGGCAGCAGCGTCGCTAAGCAGGTACTCGGTCTTATCGATCATCCGCTGTTCCAACCGTTCGAGCTGGCGTTCGTTGCTCGCGCGACTGGAGCTCAGCAATCTCCGCACAGCAGCCAGGTCCTGTGCGGCTCCGCTGTGGCAATACTCACCCGTAAACTGCGACTCAGCCACCATGCCAGCTAATAGAATCAGCACTTCATCTTCAAGCCAATCTTTAGTCGCTTTGACGCGTCCCTTTTGCATTTCACAGGCACCCAATCGAACCCCACCCACATGAAGCTGTCCTGGCGAAACCGTCACTTTATGGACCGCTCGTCCAAGTGAGATAGCCATCACCGCGTGTCCAGCTTCGTGAAAGGCGGTCGCCTTGAGCCGGTTTAGCGCATCGAGCTGCGGTGGGTCGCCAGGTCCGTTCGATTGAATGAATTGTTCGCTCATAGGCGGCCAAGTATAGCCGGTCGCAGCAAAAGGTGAAACCAACAAACGGTCTGAATGTGTTATAGTTCCGACTAGCGGAAATGTCTGGATGGAAACAGTTTGGTATGTGCTACCGTTTTAGAACGCATCGACCTTTGAAGCGATTGATTTCTCAGCTTGGGAAGTTCGACGGATTCGCAGTCAACCGGACGCGCATCGGCAGAGTGAATTCCGAAACACTACCAAGTGTCGTAACAGTTTGCCGCACTCCTTATTTTGTAACTGGTTTCATGAACGAAAGGTCCCCATCGATGTTGCGAATGTCGCAAATGCTGACTGTGAGCGCGCTGTTGGTACTGCTGCAAATCCTGTTTATTGCCAACTCTAATGGTGCAGACAAGCAAAGACCCAACATACTCCTCGTGCTTAGCGATGACATCCGCTGGAACGCGCTGAGCTGCATGGGGCATCCCCATTTGAAAACGCCTCATATTGACGCCTTGGCCCATGAGGGAATTCTATTTGAGAACTCCTTCTGTACGACCAGTCTTTGCTCGCCAAGTCGTGGTTCCATCTTAAGTGGACTTTACGCTCACGCTCATGGAGTGACGAACAATTTCACAGAGTACCCAGAGGATATGCCAACATTTCCAAGGCAACTACAAGCCGCTGGCTATGAAACAGCCTATCTCGGCAAGTACCACATGGGCGAAGAGAACGATGAACCCAGACCCGGGTTCGACTATTTTGTTACGCACAAAGGCCAAGGTAAGTACTTCGATACTGAGTTCAACTTCAATGGCAAGGAACGCAAGGTTGTCGAGGGTTACTACACGACGGTCGTGACCGACATGGCCGAGAAATGGATCCGCGAGAGAACAGCCCCCAAGCCCTGGATGCTGATGATCGGACAGAAGGCTCCCCACAGCTTTTATTTTCCCGAACCAAAATACGAACACGCCTTCGACGATGTGGAAATCAACTATCCACACTCTGCCTTCCATTTGTCCGACAAGCCCGAGTGGTTGCAGAAAAGACTGACAACTTGGCACGGAATCTACGGACCGATCTTCGACTGGCGCAAAGATTTCCCCGACACTTCCGCTGCCGGTGTGCTGGAATTTCAAAACATGGTGCGGGCCTATATGGGAACCATTCTGAGCCTTGACGATAGTATGGGACGCTTGGTGGCACTACTCAAGGCGCGAGGGGAGTTCGACAACACGGTAATCGTCTTTATGGGCGACAATGGTTTGCTCGAAGGCGAGCACGGAATGGTAGACAAACGCACCATGCACGAGGCCAGCATACGTATTCCAATTGTGATCCGTTACCCCGGACTCAATGGCGGCAAGCCCAAACGCGTGGTGTCCCAGGTGTTGACAGTAGATATCGCGCCCACGCTGTGCGAGCTCGCTGGAACTCCTCCGCTTGCGATGACACATGGTCGCTCCATGGTAAAACTCCTCAGCAACGGAGATGATCAGTGGCGAAAATCTTGGTTCTATCACTACAACTACGAAAAGCAGTTTCCGTACACGCCGAACATACGCGGCATACGCACCGACCGCTGGAAGCTCGTCCGCTATCCACACGGTGACGGTGGTCCCGATCGACATATGGGCGAACTCTACGACATTCAAAACGATCCTATGGAGCGGAAAAATCTGATAAACAGTCCCGAGCACAAGCCGTTGATTGAACAATTGGGACAGGAACTTATGCAGTTGATGCACGAGACAGGGATTTCCGAGGACTCGATGCCCGTCGACGAAGGCATCAAGGGCGAGTTGCCAGACAAAGCAATCCGCTGAATCAGAGAGCGAACGAGTGACACCGTATTCGATGGCGGACTCAACCTCCCGCGCCAAAACGCGGTGTCCAGTTCCGTAACAGTGTCCAGTTAAAAAAAACTTGGCCTAAGTGCCGTCGCTCTGCGACTCCGCATTGGGGATCAGCGATGCATCTCCCCCGTTTGAACCCAAAATCGCTGTGCGGCGTACTCCATGGTAGGCAATCCAGCCTAGGTCCGAATTCGACAAGTTGACAGCTCAACCATATGTGTTTACTATTAGTCGAGGTCGGACCGCACCCGTTCGTGCGGAGCTCTTAGTTGTTTTCTCAACGTTTCATTGCGATCACTCTTCTAGCACTGCAATTTGTGCTAGCTGCGATGGGGCCACACTGGCACCACCATGATCGTACGTGCTCACATGGCAACGCAGGCTGTGTTCCTGAGCATTCTCAGTGCGCTGCAGAAACTCAATCATCCTGCTGTCACGCGCACGGAAAGCAGGCAACCAACAATGCACCGGCAACCCTCGATAGTTCTGAGGTCAGTATTGAGGTAGGGCACGGCGCCTGCGCAATTTGTGCTTACTATGCCCAGGCACAAGTGAAACACTGCGCCGCACCACTGCTTCTTGCAATTGGAATCGTCACTGCGGTAGCCATACCCTGTCCGTTAAGCGGTTCTCCGCGCACGGTTTCTCTGAATGCTCGCGGACCGCCTGCTTGCTAATGTGTTTAGAGTTTGCGCTAACTCTTCCGCTATCTGTTTCGACACCCAACGTGGATTCGCCGCTCAACTGCCGCTGCGCCGCTGAACCTATGCTGCGGCTTGAGTTCCGCTTGGGCAGTCTCATTGATTTGCGAACAAGTCCGCAAAGCTTGTTCAGACGCAACGCCATCGGGACAGGCTCGATCGAGAGCTTGTTTTGGTAGCACTAGTAAAAAAGCCTTCATGTGTGACATCGTCCGGGATAGCGCGGCGTGCCGTAAACGGTCCGACCAACCTTTGTTAGGCGCTAACCGCGCTACCCGGGCGACCTTTTAAGGGTCACGTTTGCGTGTGTACTCAAGCATGGAGCTGAAACCAATTATGACAGAGACAGACTATGTTGCTAACCATTCGTGAGCTGACAAAAAAAATTGCTCATTATGCGGAATACGATTACTGCCCTTGGGCCAATCGTTATGTGTATTGGCTAAAGGAGCCCGTGGGATGGTTTGTAGTGGGCATGCTGGCAAGCTTGCTGGTAGGTGCGTACCTGAGTCCGCTGGGCTGGAGTGTGGCCGCGGGTTTAGCAACAGTCATAGTTTTGGGACTGGTCTTTCCCTGGTTGGCCACGCGCTCGGTCCGCTGTGAACTTAAGCCAAGCCAACATGAACTGCGCGAGCGGCAGGAAACGGATTTGAATTTCTCTGTAACAAATTATTTGCCAATTCCAATCACTGGTTTGCGTTTAGAAGGCTATTTTTCGGAACCTTGGAACAACGCAGAAGGTGGACTACGTCAGTCCGATTGTACGTTGGAACTAATTCCGGCGATCAGTCGAGCGACCTATCGATTACCTGTGTGCCCCGAGTATCGTGGACTTTACCCGACCCGCAAACCGCGAATAACGTGTTCGTTTCCCTTCGGAATTTGGACCGCGCAGAAGACCGTCGAGAATGTAAGCCCTATTCTTGTGCAACCGTTGCACATTCCTGTCTTTGCACCAGTTGAGCACTCCGGTTACCGCTGGTCCGACCATGGACCAGGAAAGCGTCCAAGCACCCATGGTGATTTTCAGGGCGTCCGTGATTTTCGCGATGGAGATTCCCTGAAGTCAATTCACTGGGCCCAATCTGCGCGAAACGAGCGATTGGTCGTCTGCGAACGCGGCGGTCCTCAGCAGCCAGTGATCGATGTGAATTTGTCGACAGCGCTTAGCGGTGGAACGCCTCATGGTGCCCGAGAGAACTTGGCATGGCGCGTCCGTGCAGCAGCCAGCGTGTGCGATCTATTGTGCGCTCGCCACATCCCCTTCCGATTCTGGCTCGACGCCCAGCTCGTCGCGTTGCCGCAAGGTCCAGAGGGTGCACTTCGTGTGCGAAACCTGTTGGCAACTATTCCGTTGGATAGCGCAAATGCACCGGTGCTCGACAATCGGTTTGGGGAGGCAAGCGTACCAACCATTCGTATCCACGCCGACGATGAGCGCGGAACACCGCTATCCGAGCAGTACATCGGTGTGGAAGTGATTTCTCCAAGCAGTGGATATCGTCGCACTGCGTTTAGCGAGAGCGCGGATAGTTTGCGAACAAGGGGACTGATTGACTTAGACCGCGACATCGCTCTGCAACTAAATCAGTTACTGACGGAGGCCGATCGTGCAACCTTTGCAGCCTAATCCTGAACAAGCCGTAGCAACCAAGTTGATTCGGCGGCAACCAACGCCGCAGTCCATGGAGCTCTCTCTTGCACGCAGGAGATCTGGCGCTGTGGCCATGGCCTGTACGGCGATGGCAGCATTGGCTCATCGCCGCGCTAGCTACGAGAGTTTGCTGTCCATATGCTGCGAGACGGTGCTTTGTGCGAGTGCCATATTCGCGGCTACATGGTTGCATCGCATACGTGCGCGCCACATTGAAACGCAAGCAGGTCAGTTGATCAATCCGAGACTGACCCTGGATACTGTACTTTCACTCATGGTCCTGCTAGCTACGCCTTGGGTAATGGACGCAATATCGAAGTACAATGGTTCCGGCAATGTAGCCGAGCTGGTCATGTTGTCCTCTCTCGGCTGGACCAGCTTGATGTGTGCGCTGATCGGCACTCGCTCGCGAACACTCAGTCTGTCGGTCGTTTGCAGCGGACATGTAGCGCTTTTTGCTACATTCATATCCGAGGTACCGTCAGCGATTTGGTTTGCCTATGCTTGGTTCGGCCTATGCATGTGGTGGCTTGTTGGTAATCACTGGGAGGGCTTCGACTCACGGGCCGCCGACCGCATCGATCGTACCCTGAGATGGCGTTGGTCGTATATTGCGCTGGCAGTTGTAATTTTTGCTGGAGCAATTCTAACGCTGAACAATCGAATTCCAATCTTGCATAAGCTGCAGGCTGAATTGATGCCGACGAGCGGCGGAACATCCGTTAAGGATAGCGTAGCACGCTCTGGAGTGGGTGATGGAGATGCTCTGGTCGCAGCCCGAAATCACGCGACTTCGTTTGGTGCAGTGGACACAGACTTGTTTCTGGATTCCGAGAAACCCAGTCTCTTCGATGTGTTCAGCGATGAGTTTGGCGAACCCAAACAGAAACAGAAGTCGGAAAAGGCTCAGGCGCTTGCTCCGCAAGATTTTCGAAGCGAGGAGGGGAAGTTCAGCGAAGCGAATCGCTCGGCCAGCGGTAACGAATTTGGAATAGAACGCGAACGCCGCAAGCAGCAGTTACTGTCGGACGATCTCACATCCAACGCATTGTTCTTTTGGCAGGGCTCTGCACATACGCATTTGGCGGTCGAGCGTTACAGCTTTTTCGATGGCGTGACCTGGACGTCGCAGCCATCGACGGAGATCCCGTCAGGCGATGCGGTTAATCCAGTTTCGCCCAAAGTCCTAGAAACCGTTGAAATAGAAGGCCAGCATTGGTTCATTTCTTCGGGCGGAAAGTTCTCTAGTTCGCTTAGCCCTTACACAGGGGCTGTGGCCGAAGCAGCCAAATTCACTAGATACGGTTCAGCGATCATCCCCACTCGCTTAGGTACGAAACTCTGGAGTATCGCTGGCATTTCACGCTCCGATTTCTTTCACTACACCGATTCCGATTGCCTTGTGATGCCGGATCGCAATCACGTTCCGGATTACACCGTCGTACGATTCGTTAACAGCGATATCGATCTTGAAAAGATGGAGCGATTGCTAAAACATTGTTCACCGGGCAAGGGCCACGTTGCGGGTCTAGGTCATTGCCAGCGCGATTGGGCGGAGCTCGCACACCGCTACGCCGGAGAGACGCCGCGCGGCTGGCTGCAAATCTCTGCTGTAGTTGACCGCATGCGCCGCGACTTCAGCCACAAGCTTCAGGACGAGGCGGTACCAGATTATGCAGGACCACAGACGGCAATCGAGCGATTCCTGGACGACCGTAGTGGACCGAGCTATTTGTTTGCCACAGCGACGGCCCTAATGCTCGAGCACTTAGGCTACGAAACTCGGCTTGTCACCGGCTTCTATGTAAATCCCAGGCACTATGTGGCTACTGACAATGAGTATGCAATTCAGCCGAACGATGCCCACGTTTGGTTAGAAGTTAACGCTGGGCACGGCTACTGGATTCCGCTCGAGCCGACGCCGGGCTATCGCGCTCCACGCTACGTAGCTAGCGTTTGGTACCGAATTGCTCAAGCTCGTTGGCAAATACTAGTCGGTAGCCTGACGGGGCTCCTCGCTTGTTGCGTTCTCTATTTTGCAAGGG
>JBGSTP010000293.1:0-6853 GCA_041736515.1 Pirellulaceae bacterium | reverse complement strand
GGCGAGTTGTCCGACAGACTCCATTTTCTGTGCGTGGCCCAATTCCAATTCCAGCGCCTTGCGCCGAGTCAAATCCCTTACGATCCCACTGTAAGTCGTTACGTCGTACTGGAGGAATTCGCTGACAACAAATTCGAGAGGTATGTCGGTACCATCCTTGCGTCGCCCCAAAATCTCATTGCAACTTTTGTCGATGAGTGTTTTGAGCCGCTCGGGCAATTCGCAATTCTCTCGATCGGTACAGAAAGAAGCAGAAGGAACCAGGTCGCAGACATTCAATCCCTGGCAATCTTCGTCTCTAATGCCAAAAATGTTCTTAGCCGCGCTGTTGAGCGACTCTACCGTGCCCTCGCGGTCAAAGATGAGTATGCCTTCAGCTGCCGTTTCAAAAACGGCTTTCGTCCTCTGCATTTCCTTCTCAAGAGCCACATTGGAAAAATAAAGTTGACGACTTCTCTCTTCCAACAGCTGCTCTGCCTCTTTCCTCGCATGACGCTCGCGCTGTAGAAAACGACCAAGCACTTCCGCCGAGACGGCTTCATCCTTCACTGGCAACGAAGCACTCATGAGCTTTCATCCTTCCTTCTTGGCGAACGGGCATTGTGGTTTTAGCTGAAACAGCGCATGCGTACCGGCCGGCCCCTCCAGATCGACCCGCGTCACGCTGAGCGACTCACCGAAATGCTCGATACTCGCCTCAATTAGTCCCCCGGCGAGATCTGCAAATGGGCGATTGGATTGGTACTCTAGATTGAAGCATCCAGGTTCGGCTTCTGGAAACCGAAATCTGGGAAGTTCAGCGTCTGGAGTCAGTTTTAGTACTTCTACGTGGATAGCATTCTCGACGTTGTACAACAGCTCGAATGTGCTGTTAATTCCTGCAAAGGCCTGAGGGTAGCCCAAGTAAAACTTGTGAAACAAGTGCTTCCCAAATGCATGTACAAGATCTTTGGAAGGCAATCCAGTCTCGGCGCTGAGGTGCCCTACCATTCCTACTAGGTCTTTATGATCGTACGTTCCCACGGCGGTGAAACCGGTGTGAAAAGGACAAGCCTTAACTAACACGCTGTCCGCCACCCCCATACCAAAACCGGTTTCTACCAGGTCCATGAACTCTGTAAATACTACACCCTTCATCGCATCGCTCCCTTCGGTTTTTGGACTGGTTGTGGTCAAGCATTGTCACTCAGGCTGGTGTGCGGTGCATTGTTTAGATCTACTCGCGAAGTCGGATCGGGATATACGCCCGAAGTTCGTCGAGGAGATTTTCAAAACAGAGTGGTTTGCTCAATACATTCTTTACGCCGAGTCGGCGGAATTTTGCTGTCAGAGACACGCCCGCTCGACCTGTCACAACCAGAATCGGTACTCCCGCAGTAGCCGGGTGACGGGACAGGCAATCCACCAACTCCTCACCGCTTGCGAACGGCATTTGTAAATCGGTGACGATTATATCCGGTCGAGTTTCCACAGCGTTAACGACGCCTTGCATGCCGTGAAACGCTACTTCGAGACGCACTCGATAGGAACGGAAACTACGTTGGACGGAGGAGATCAACAACGGATCGTCGTCGACATAAAGAACGCTGGGGTCTCTAGAGGCTGTTTCGTAGCCAGAGAGACACTTGTCCACAACGGAGTAATTTTCAGTCGCAAAGACCACGGTATTCCCTCACTCAGATTCAGTTGGTACGACCAGTCGGGAGCAATGTTTTCGCCATCAGAAATCTAGGTCTGTGTGGGGAGCGAAGCCCAGAAAACGATTGAAATGCAACGCATTTATCAGCCAAGCAAGTTCAAGACGAACGATTATGCTGATCGTTAGGACGAAAGATGAGCAACGCGATTGCGAGAGCGGTCGCTGAGCTGCTTACTGCGATAGTTCTGAGTAGAACTAACCGAGTTTGAAGACTGTCCGCAACTCGTCGATCGCGGTGTCGGGCATGGTCGAGAGTTCGCCGACGGATATCGCGTTAATCACCGCTTCGGCCGTTGATTCCAGCACCTCCAAGCGATCGAAGGTATCCAGGATGCTGCGCCCGGTGACAATAACTCCGTCATTCTCGAGTATGGCGGCCGGCGATCTGGCCGAGACAAACTCTGCAATTTTTTTATCGTCTCGATATTGAATGCCGTAGGGAACCCGTCGCACATCGCGCAGAAATACATAGCTCTCGGGAATGGTGCGAACGTCCAGAGTGGCGTCGGTAACACTGAACGAAGTGACGTTCACGGGATGGGCAAAGACGATCGCCTGCACTTCGGGATGGCAGTTGTAGATTGCCTGGTGTGCCTTAGCCGCGCGACTTGCCAACTTCCCAGCCTCGCGTTGTTGGCCTTTCACAATCACAAAATCCTCGATCCGCAATTTCTCCCGATCCTGTTGGGTCGGCGTGATCAGGAAAGTCTCCTGGTCGATCCGAGCCGAGAAGCTACCTTCCGTACTGATCAACAATCGCTGTCTACATCCACGTCGCACAAATTCACATAACTGCCGCCTCAACTCGCGTTCTTGTGCCGTCGCGTTCGTCGGCTCAAAGGATTCAAAGTCGACGCTGCGAGCCGCGGCTTGCTGCAACGAAGCGTCGTCGAGATACCGCACCGCGCCCAATCGCTTTGCCTTGATCAGTGTTTTTCCAGCAAATTCAAACGCTTCGAAGCGTTCAAAGGCATGTGTCAGCGAATCTCCCCCAACGACTACTCCGTGATTCTCCAGAATGACGCTGTCGCATCCTTGGCTGAAGGTCTCAGCAATGTTGCTGCCAAGTTGCTCGCTGCCCGGACAGGCGTAGGGTGCAAATCCAATTTTTCCACAAACGCAGTGCGCTTGATGAAACAGTCGCGTATTGGGCACTTGGCCGCAGATGCTGAATGCAACTAGGGCGACGGGGTGCGCATGTACGATTGCACATAGATCCGGTCTGGCTTGATAAATGGCACGGTGAAACGGAAACTCGGACGAAGGAGGGTGCAAGCCATCCACGGTGCCATCGCAGCGCACGCAGACTATGTCCGCGCGGGTCAAGTTACCCTTATCCACCCTCGCAGGCGAAATCCAGATATCTCCAGCATCATCTCGAATCGACAAATTGCCGCCGGAAGTGGTCGTCATGCGATAACGATAGATGCGATCCATCGTTTGCATGATCTCGTCGCGCGGATGAAGTAAGGGTCGTGGCCCGTTCATGCTATCCCATCAACAAACGTACACAGATTGTGCTGCCAACGAGCGTTTTCTAAGTCAACGGACGAACAATTGACGTGCTGCGGTAGTAGTCCATGAGCGTTTCTATCGATAGCACTCCGCCGCCCATACCGCTCTTATTTACGCCGCCGTAGGGTACTCCATGCGCAAATACGTTGTGCGCATTGATCCAGCTGTTACCTGCGACCATGGCTTCGGCGACTCGCGCTGCCCGCGCAGGGTCCGAGGTCCAAACGCTGTTCGCTAGGCCGTAGTCGGTATTGTTCGCCATCGCGATAGCCTCCTCCTCGGTATCGAAAGTTGTCAGGAAGGCCACAGGTCCGAAAATCTCTTCGCGGGCTGCAACATTGTCCAGTGTTCCGGAGAGCAGAGCAGGTTTCACGTAATTCCCTGTATAGCCTTCCACATCAGCTGGCCCACCGGCGAGAACTACGGTGGCTCCATCCGCCTTCCCCTTATCAAGATAGCCTAACACGCGCTGGCACTGCTTAGGATTGACTACAGGCCCCATTTGACTTTGCGGGTCAAGCGGATGTCCGATGCGGACATGCTGCAGTCGATCCACGCAATGTCCCACAAACTCATCGTAAATGTCGCGTTGAATCAACCAACGTGTTGCATCACAGCAAACTTGGCCTGTATGAAATGTAATAGCCCCGACCAGCGCTTCCGCCGTAGCTTCGACGTCAACATCGCTGAAAACTACGGCTGCACCCTTGCCACCAAGTTCCAGTTTTACCGGCACTAGATTTCGCCCGCATGCTTCCCCGACGAGCTGGCCGACCTCGGGAGACCCCGTAAATGACATCCGTTTGATCTGCGCATTTCTTGCCAATGCTGCACCCGCGGTCGCCCCGCGACATGTCACTACGTTGATAACGCCATCAGGAACCCCCACTTCATGAGCCAACTGTGCCAAATAAATTGCAGATAGAGAGGTATCTTCGGCTGGTTTGATCACGACAGTGTTTCCCGCAGCTAAAGCTGGCGAGATCCCCCAGCCTATGAGCAGAAACGGAAAATTCCAAGGGAAGATGAATCCGCAAGCGCCCCATGGTTGTCGATAGGTCCACGCTTCGTAACCGGGTACCTGCAGCTTAGTGCGCGCATCTACGTTCTCGGACAGCCCCACAAAATATCGCAGTGTATCCACAAAATTTTGCACGTCGCCGATGGCTTGAGATTGAATTTTGCCCGCATCCAAAGCCTCGATTTGTGCGATAATCCCTTTGCGGCTTTCAACCGCATCAGCTAGCTTCAGTAGGATTGCGTTGCGTTGTTTTTTCTCCATGTTCGCCCAGGCAGGAAAAGCCGCGTTGGCAACATCGACTGCATGATTCACCTCGTCATCGGACAAATCGTAAATCTGAGCAATTCTTTCACCCGATCCAGGGTCAAGCGTTTCGATCAACCGGCCGGAGGCAGCGGGGAAATCTTTGCCACCAACAAAACTTGGAAAGACGCCTCGGCTCAGAAATTTTTCTACTTCTGGCAACAATCGGAGTGTGGTGGAGGTGCTCATTCTGATGCCCTTGGATGAGGTGTGGGTGGTCTAGCCGATACAGGCTGGCTGACGAACAAGTTGCACGCTGACAGTATCGTGGATGGTGCCAATATACCATCCCTGTGCAGGTCGCGTTACAGTTGAGCAGGATTGCGGGAAAGGAGATTCAACACCGATTTGTCTAACGCTATACTTGAGCAACTACGAAATCACCACTGGCGACGGATTGGAGCAAGTTTTGGGCGTTGGATCTCTGAGAGTTGGTGGCAAAGTAGTTTTTGCCAAAGATAAAATGAGCGATTCGCCCGGCAAACGGGCCAAGGAAGTTGTTCCCTTGCGGGCGGGTGAAGACTACAGCTATATCGTCGAAAAGTACTGGACGGTAAAAGCAGTGCACCACGATGGTACGGCTACGTTAATCACGCGGCGTGGTAAGGAGCATCGCGTTGCTTTAGACGACCCGCGATTGAGACATGCTTCCCTGTGGGAACGCTGCTTCTACGGAAAGCGTTTTCCCCGAATCGAGCCACCTCCCTCTGCATCGCCCCCCTCTCGGACGGACGACCCTCCAACCTAGCTTAAAATGAACGTGCCTAGTCAGAATGTTGGGGTGGGAAAAAGGGACCACGAGCAGCACGATACCCAAGACTCTTCTGCTCAGACTTTCGTTTCTGCACCCCATGTTCAACGACACAGCAAACGAGACGCAGCAAACGAGACGCCAAATCGTGCCATAGACACGCTTCGTGTGGTTCGGTTTACCCGCCTTGCCATTTGCCATTAGCCCTAGAAACATTCAACCGTTTGAGTCTACACACGCATGTCGCAGCAGAAAATGAACCTGAATCCTTTTGTGGGTTTCCCGAAAGAAACACTAAAATTCCTAAGAGAGCTGAAGAAAAACAACAACCGAGAATGGTTCGCTGCCAATAAACAGCGATACGAGCAGAGCGTTGTAGAACCAGCATTGAGCCTAATTCGCAGCCTCGAAAAGCCCTTGGCCAAGTCCGCACCACTGCTGAAAGTGGAAGCCAAGAAAATGGGTGGCTCGCTGATGAGAATTTACAAGGACACTCGATTTTCGAAAGATAAAACTCCCTACAAGACAAACGTTGGAATTCAATTCCGCCACCTTCACGGAAAGGATGTGCACGCCCCGGGAGTGTATGTTCACATCGATCCAGACGAATGTTTCCTCGGCGTTGGCACTTGGCGTCCTCCTGCAGACGCGCTGAAGCGAATCCGTGATTTCATTTCGGAAAACGAATCGATATGGGTCAAACTTCTGCGTAATAAGAAATTCAATGCAGAATTTGCATTTCACGAAGATAGGCTGAAATCAACGCCGCGTGGCTACGACAAACACCATCCTTTGATTGACGAACTGCGGCAACAAAGTTTTATTGCGATCGCTCCGCTCACGCATCAGCAGATTGAAGGCACCGAGCTGCTGACGTTGATTCCTAAGTTCATTTCCACCGCGCGGCCACTCATGTCGGCACTTTGCACCGCACTAGACCAACCTTGGTAGCAATGCAGAGCAATTTACTTTTCGCTCGGCTTTTCGAGTGTCGGTGGTCCTTCGAGCCATCCTAATTTGACAAGAAAACGGTCGCAGGCAGTCAGCGTCTCGAAATACCAACGGCCATTGTCTTTTTCGTAATTGAAAAAACCATGCGGCTGCCCTTCGTAGGTATGCAGTTCGCTGTCGATCCCCATGCTCTGCGACACATTGCGAAACTTCTCCGCAGTAGCCACCGGAATTAACGAGTCTTTTGTTCCGAGAAAAACGATCGAAGGTGGGTCGTCCTTGGACAAATTATGCATGGGTGAGAACTCTGGATAACGATCACCTACACGAGCGGTTCCCCATCCTCCGGGACCATTGTCGTAGACGGGGTTAAACAACAGCATTGCATTGGACCGGGCTGAAACTGCCTGCCCTTGATCCATGTCGAATGTGCCCACGTATGCTGCCAAATGCCCGCCAGCGGAACCACCACCGAATGGCACTTAGTTAACGTTTCAGTCGTTGCTGGATTTCTTGTTTCGCAATGTGTCTCGGCTGGGTGAGTAGGTCGTAAGCTCCGTCGCGTCTCTTCCGCTGCCGGGGTTCGAATCGATCGGGCCGGTTCGCGACGCGA
>JBGSTP010000254.1:0-3747 GCA_041736515.1 Pirellulaceae bacterium | reverse complement strand
CAATTCTTCGCTCCCCTCGCCCCGCTTCGGGGAGAGGGGCTGGGGGTGAGGGGCTCTCAGCAGCTGGCAACTGCAACACCCGCCCCGCACACCAATTCTCCTTCGGCTCAAACGGATCAACAGCACTCAACCATATTGGCTTGGTTACCAACTCCTTGCTCATTACCTGGGCAGTCTTCCCCAGCGCACGCAGTAGCTTCGGATGGTTCACCGGCTGCTCGGCTCCACTCCCAAACAACTCACTTTCAAGCCTTGAATAAGCAGTTACCTCAAGCGATGCATTCCCCATCGCGTCACGAACTTCTTGGCTCGCTAGTCCAAGTGTTTCAATGGCCTGACATAGTTCGCCGAGATCACGCCGCTGCCCTGCCTCGCGTAAACGTGCCGCCACAAGATTCAGCCACGCTGATCGAACATCCCCCACACAAGCGAGCAATCCCGCAACAGCTTCTGCTTCCGTTGGCAAGCCCTCAGCAACTTGGAGCCCACGTTCGGTCACCACAACCATGCTGGCTGCTGTATCGCACCAGATCAATCCTCGCGACTGAAGCGACTGGTATGCAGCACATTGCGCAGCAATGGCACCATCGCTTAGCAGTGTGAATAGATCTTTTACCTGGGGCAGTTTTTCTGTCATTTCGCGGCAACCTCCGTTTGTTCCCGCTCGACCATTCGCAGGGTCTGATAGTAAGCATCCAAGTCGGGGAACAACGGACGCGTTTCCGTTGCATCCCAGCCTCCTTCGAAGAGCCGACTCAGGATAGCACGATCGGCCGAGTCATCTCCTTTTTCCAGCCTCGTTTGAGCATCGATCAGTTCTTCTTCTGTGACAATACGCTTGATCAAAGCTTCGACAAGTAGTTTTGCCGCATCACAGAGAGGAACAGATTGTTCAACACAATTGATCGCAATGCGCAACTGATTCCCAATAAGTTGTTGCGTTCGAAAAGGTAATTTGGGAACAGTAACGGCTTCGATTGCAGGTTTCGTTGTATTGGGGCGAACAGAGGTTATTGAGATTGTTCGCTGAATTTGAGACTGCCCTAACCATGATGCGAGATATCCTGCAACGTAAGCCGCATCCCATTCCTTATCTTTCAACCGAATGCGAAGTGCGAAGGATGGGAATACCCAGTCGTTGCATCTCGCCGAAATTAGCGCAATTCTTCCAGTCGAGTTTCCACATTGAACGCAGACAATGTCGTCTTCCTGAAGCCGGTATCGCGCAGCCTTACTCAAGCTCGGATTGACGTACTCGAGCTTAGACAAATCAAGGCGCAAGTTATCCTGAATATTGGTTACACGTAAAAATAACGCGCCTTCCGTCGGCGACCAATAATCTTCCGTCGGCATGAATCCATAACAGACAGTTGCAAACGACTCCAGAGTAGGGGTCGTTATTCCAGATTCACGGATTATCTGTAACTGACTATCGCCCCTAACAAACTCCGGTTTATAAAACCAACTATCGATTCGGTCTCCGAGCAATTTTGGATTTACACGATCATGTTTTGCATCGATTTGTGTATGCGGGCTTGCAATCCGATCAACTAATGTCGTCCATGCGAAGCGATCATCTTCGACATCGTTGCAAGTTATTTGTCCGTCGTTTATCAGCTCGATAATCGCCCGAGCATCGTTTATAGTTTGGTTGCCCACTGTACGCAGTCGTTCTGCCTGTCGTATCTTGTCGCCAACGTATTTTCGCACACGAGTTTCTGGTATCGCGACTGGGATGCTAGGGAGATCCGCCAAGTTAAGGTGTTGCTGTACGCTCCCGACAGAGCGGCGAAGTAGTATTGCTTGACCAAAGCGACTGGCTAAAAATGCAACAATCCATTCCGGATCGCGTCCCGTCTCATCAACGATTCGAAGCCGCGCTACGGACTGATTCAGATTTGCTGGCTCAATATCATTCGGAGCAAGCCCGACCGTTGCAAGCGTTCCGGCAATCCCGATTAATACGTCTCGAGAGCGTATTGAACTGCGAGTATAGGGCCTCGCAATATCATCTGAAACCCAAAGTACATCTTGTGTTGACACACTGAGATTACGAATATCAACACATCGAATCATCCGCACTCCAGTGCCCGGCGTTACAAAGACGCCAGGTTGAACAATGCCGTACGTAATACCCGCTTTCGGATCGACAATGGACTGCAAATTCGTAACTTGGATCTTGCAACTCATTACCTGCTTTTCCAAACTGTAGCGAGCAGGATCAAACAGCTCTGCATCAAGCCGTTCATGCAGGTCGACATTTCTTACCGATGTAGTAAACACTATTCACCCCTCACATAGGCGCCGGTGATTTTGGCTAGGTCATTAGACATCCCCTTGCTGTAGTCTTCGACGTTATTCTTGACCTCATAGCCAAGTGTGTCCGCAACGGCCATGAAAACGTCGGCTTGCGGCTCGTCCATGAATTGCTTTGATCCATCATTTCGTTCGTGACGCTTCTGCAGATAGAGAATGCTGGTCTTCGCTCCTGTGCCCGACAGCTTGAACGTGTCTGACGGCAAACTGATTACTGCTTTCACAATCGCCTTGCCACCATGAAACTGTCCCGTGGTTTCGTCCTTCTTGCCCATGATGTACTCGCGCACGTAACGATCGCCGCTGTTGCACAGCACACCATCCGGCAGAATAATCAGCAGACGCCCGCCGGGCTTGAGTAACTGCAAGCAGCGATCGAGAAACAATACTGCTGGATCAACGCTGGTCGCTTTCGACTCTTGCCACTGACCTTTGCTATTCGGCTTACCACCCATCGACAAACCATCAACGCGTGGCTTGTGATCGTAGCCACCGCCTTTGCCTTCGCGAGCGACCAAGTCACTACGATAGAACGCCAGAATCTTTTCCATGTCGGCTTCATAGGCCTTCTTTGCGTTTTCTTGTCCTTTTTTGAACTTGGGAGTTCCGAACGGTGGATTGGTGCAAATCAGATCAAAGCTACATGGCTGTAACTGATCGCTGATCAGCGAGTTCGTCGAATAGAAGATCCGAGCCTTTGGAGCACCCAGCATCGCCATATTCACACGAGCCAGTGTCACCATGATTGGAGCCGAATCAGCACCAATGAAGCTGTGCTCGCACATCTCCGCAAACAGCTTCTCACGAGCCCGATCGTTACTCGTCTCCCGACCACCAATTTCATTCAATGCCCGTCGCAAGTGACCATGAGCGACCACCCCAAAGCCATACGTTCCGCACGCTGGATCACAGTAGCGAAACGAAGGTGTGCCATCTGCATTGCGAGCCGACAAGATTTCTGGTGTCTCCTCGAGAATGTCATGGAACGCGATCTCCAGCATTGCCTGCTTCACCGGTGCTGGTGTCAGATAAATCGCCAAACCACCTTTTGAATCGAAATTCGCTCGCAAGAATACGTCGAATGCACGGCCCAACACATCGTTGGCCACGTCCTTGAGTGACGCTTTCTCCTTTAGCACGTTGTCCGAGTTATCCAACACCGGCCCCAGGTTCTGGATCAGCTCCAGAATTGTCTCGTAGTTGCGAGGCTGCTCCAGCCGCAAGTGTTCGTTCTTATCGAAGATTGGATGCGAATCCCCTTTGTCGTCCGTGACAACATAGTCGACATGCGTCTTGAGCTGATCAAACGCCGACTGGATCTCAGCCACCGCCTTCTTGCCATGCTTCTGAAGGTACTCGAACTTAAACACCTCGCTAAGGTTCAGCTTCTTGCCCTCATGCGTGAACTCCAGAGTCTTCCCGTCGTGGTGC
>JBGSTP010000247.1:0-40288 GCA_041736515.1 Pirellulaceae bacterium | reverse complement strand
TTGCGTTAATGCTAACCTGGGCGCTTGCGCAGGCTCCAGCCGCCAAGGGGATCTTAAGTCCTACGATTGGCTCATTCGTTATTCTGCGTGGGGTCCTGTTGGCGTTTGGTATCGGAGTGCTGGGGGCAGTGTTCCCGGCCTGGCGAGCAGCCAGATTACTTCCAACGGAAGCATTTCGAGAATGGTAAGTGGTATGAGCTTCGAAAACTGACGTCGAAAAACCAGCGCGGCTGGCTGCTAAAAAGGACAGCCAACGATTGGTTCTATTTGATGCTCTCAAGAGATAAAGCATGATTCACTCTGTCAAAGAATACGGTATTCAGAATCCGAGCGACCTAGCCCGTGGCCTCGAGCCCGTGGCCATCATTGGCTTGGGTTGTCGCTTTCCTGGCGACGCGAATGATTGGCGCAGCTTTTGGCGTTTGCTGGATTCGGCCACGGATGCCATTTCCGAGACTCCTCGGGAACGTTGGAATCTGCAAAAATTCTACGCGTCCCATCGCGTCAAACCCGGCAAGACGCAGAGCAAATGGGGTGGGTATGTCAGTGGTATTGATGGCTTTGATCCTCAACTATTTGGCATCTCTCCACGGGAAGCTGCGAGCATGGATCCGCAGCAGCGGATGCTCTTGGAGGTTGCCTATCGAGCCCTGGAGGACGCAGGGCAGCCGCTTGAACACGTTGCGGGACAACCGATAGCTGTATTCGTGGGTATTTCCAGCTTTGACTATGCGGTTGCCAATTTGAGCTTTCAGGACCGTGGCGTCATCGATGCCTATAGCAATACTGGGGGATCGTCGAGCATTGCGGCAAATCGAATTTCGTATTGTTTCGATCTGCGTGGTCCCAGTGTGGCCGTCGATACGGCTTGTTCGTCATCATTGGTCGCTGTGCATTTGGCATGCGAGAGCATCTGGCGTGGCGAAGCCCACATGGCATTGGCGGGTGGTGTTAACGCGTTGTTGATGCCCGACTTCTATGTTGCTTTTAGTCAGCTTGGCGTGCTTTCGCCCGATGGTCGTTGCAAATCATTCGACGCGCGGGCCAATGGCTACGTGCGTAGCGAGGGAGCGGGTATGGCCATGCTCAAACCGCTTTCTGCAGCCATTCGCGACAAAGATCCAATCTACGCCGTGATCCGCGCTACCGGATTAAATCAAGATGGTCGCACGCCCGGCATGACAGTTCCGAGCCAGCAGGCTCAGCAAGAGCTGATTCGTTCGACATGTAGCAAAGCTAGTATCCGTCCGAGCGACATTCAGTATGTTGAAGCGCATGGAACCGGTACGCCCGTAGGGGATCCCATCGAAGCGACAGCGATCGGCACGGTGGTCGGTCATGGACGAGATCCTTCTTCGCCATGTACGATTGGTTCGGTAAAAACTAATATTGGTCACTTGGAAGCAGGAGCTGGAATCGCCAGCTTGATCAAAGTCGCTTTGGCCCTGCACCATCGCCGCATTCCCGCGCATTTGCACTTTCAACGCCCCAATCCAGCAATCGACTTTGCAGCGCTGAATCTTCGCGTACCGTTGAAGTCGATCGAATGGCAGTCTAACGGACCACGATTGGCAGGCATCAATGGTTTCGGATATGGCGGTGCCAATGCGCACGTTATTCTGGAGGAAGCACCTGCCTCCGCCACGAGATTTACCGCAGCGACAACTTTCGCGACAACTTTCGCGTCGAGTGTTCGCTCAACGGGAGCGGCGCCACGCGACGGCGACCATAAAGTCGATCGGTCCGCCAGTGACCCTGCGCAGTTTAATGCACCGGTGCTGCTGCCGCTGTCGGCGCGCAGCATGCCCGGACTGGCCGAACAAGCTCGGCAATTTGCCAAGTATCTCCGCGAGGGCGAGGCAGCACCGCTGGCCGAGTTGGCGGGATTTCTCGCGCATCGGCGAAATCATCACAATGTTCGGGCTGCGTTAACAGCCGCAAGCTCAGCAGAGATGGCCGAAGAACTGCGCATACTTGCTGAAACCTGCGAGGAGGAATCTACCAACGATTTCAGCAGTGGGAAGCTGTCGCGAGGCGTTGCATTTGTATGTTCCGGCCAAGGACCGCAGTGGTGGGCCATGGGACGTGGTTTGCTCCGTTTCTCGCCCGCATTTCGAACCGTTATTAAGCGCTGCGACACAGAGTTCCTAAAGTATGGCGAGTGGTCGCTTATTACCGAGCTAACTCGCTGCGAATCCGAATCTCGGATGCAGAAAACGGCGATTGCGCAGCCGAGCATCTTTGCAGTTCAAGTTGCTTTGGCCGCGGTATGGGACAGCTGGGGTATCAAGCCAACAGCTGTTGTTGGACACAGCGTCGGCGAGATTGCTGCAGCCTACCTCTCAGGCGCGTTAAATTGGGAAGATGCCTGTTGTGTTGCATATCACCGTGGACGCACAATGGATCTCGCCAGTTCGCAGGGAGCTATGCTCGCGGCTGGTCTATCAGCCAGCGAAGTAAGTCAGTGGCTACAGGGAATTGAGCAAGAAGTTTCGATTGCTGCAATCAATGGACCGTCCTCGATCACGATCTCCGGAGTTGCGTCGGCCATTGAACAGCTTGCTAGAAGATTGGATAAGGCCGGCATATTCTGTCGTCGATTGGCTGTCGAGTACGCATTCCACAGCCCTCAAATGGATCCTGTTCGCGAAGAGTTGCTCAGATCGCTTTCGCAGATCAAGCCACAGCCTACGCACACGACATTGATTTCCACGGTGACGGGCAAAATGATCGAGGGTGAGAAACTAGATGCCGACTACTGGTGGCAGAATGTTCGTCAAAGTGTGCGTTTTATCGATGCAATGCATTGTTTATCCGACATGGGTTACGGTGTAGCAGTCGAGATTGGTCCGCATCCCGTACTTGCATACTCAATCAACGAGTGCTTCCAAGCCGCCGGGACTTCGATTCGAACTATACCGTCGCTCAATAGGCAACAGGACGATTTGCAGTGCATAACGAAGTCGCTCGGAAGTTTGTACTCGCTCGGGTTTGATATCCACTGGACTGGGTTCTACAATCGGCCCACGCGGCGCATCGATGCACCCACCTATCCATTTCAAACTCAAAGATGTTGGTCGGAATCCTTCGAATCCTATTCCAGTCGCACTGCTGCGGAGGCTCATCCTTTACTTGGCGAATCGTGCGCTAGTCCGACGCCACAATGGCAGCAGCGAATTGACTTGAAATTGCAAGGTTATCTGAGCGATCATGCGGTTCGGGGGGCCATTGTTTATCCAGCCGCAGCGATGCTCGAGACGGCTTTCGCGGCGCTAGGCACATTCGGAGAGCGCGCTGTTCGGCTGCAGCGCGTTCGCTTGCACAATCCTTGCGTGCTGAGCGAAGACAGACCTCAGTGGATCCAAACCAGCTTGGACTCTAGTCGCGATCGGTTGAGTTTGGCATTTCGACAATGCGATAGTGCAGAATGGAGTCCATTGGCGACGATTGACTTCAGTTCGCAGCCACCTCCATCAGGCGATGATTCGGTAGAGAGTTTTTCCCAGAGGATTGTCGAAGCACGCGAACGTTGTACGGACAAATTCGAACGCGACAGACTGTACCAGCATTGTCGCAACATTGGACTCTGTTACGGCCCAGCGTTTCAGGGTGCATTTACTGGTCAGCGGACCAATGGCGAAGCAGTCGTCGAGGTTAGCATAGATTCGAATCTAGTTAACAGCGACAGTGACCGCGGAAAATATTTTTTCCACCCGGCCCTGCTCGACAGCTGTTTTCATAGCATGATTGCCGCTGATCCAGATTTCGACCATACCGTGGATGGTATGTATCTTCCAGTTGAAATTGATCAGGTTAACTTCTATCGACGCCCAACAGACAGCGTCACCGTAATCGCCCGCTGCCTCAGAAAATCCAAGAAACTGATGGTCTGCGACCTGGATATCTACGACTCCCATGGACGGTTGTGTGCGGCGTTTCGCGGGTTCGAGAGTCGACGAGTGAATGGCGGGACGACAAAACAAACAACTGAAGATCTGATCTATAGTTATTCCTGGAGCCCAAAGAATCTGACGGTAGCTGAAACGGTTGAGCCAGGCGCTGCTAGACGCTGGATTGTCTTCATGGATGAAGGAGGCGTTGGACGCGAGTTAAACCAACGACTCGCGCAGCGTGGAGATCGGGTTGTAGAAATTTACCGCAGTGATTCGAATGTTTCCCAAGCTGTAACAAATCGTTTCTACCAAGCCGCAGCGGACTCGCTGCCAAGCATGACTGAAGCGATCTCAGCCGCTGTGGCCGATTTGCAGGATGAGGTAGATGAGGTCGTCTTTCTATGGGGACTCGACGCACCCGATGCAAAGTTGCTAACCTGCGAGCGGCTGCGAATTAGTTCCCACCTGACGACATTGGCCCCGCTTTACCTTGTTCAGGCTTGGGAGAAAATCTCGGCTGGGATTACGGCCGAACTGACTATTGTAACCGCAGGGGCTCAGTCAACCGACGGCATCCCGGAGTGTACTGCAGTCTCACAGGCCGCTTTGATCGGCTTTGGACGAGTGATTGCGAGTGAATATGCGAGATTACCGTGCAGTCTGGTGGATCTGCCCGGTGCGTTATGTGCCAATGATATGGATTGCTTGCTCCAGGAGTTGCTGTCGACTGACGACGAAGATGAAGTGATGTGGCGCGAGGGAGTACGCTTTGTTCATCGTTTTGGGTCGCAGGCGGACAAACAGGCTTCCAGCGATGCGGCTCGTGAACTTCCCTGCCAACTACGCATCGGGGGTGTGGCGGGAATCGAAGAGCTACGCTACGTAACCAAGCCTTGCGCCGCGCTTGCGTTGGGAGAAGTTGAAATCGAGGTTCACGCCTCAGGTTTGAACTTTAGCGATGTCATGAAGGCGCTGGACCTCTATCCGGGCCTGCCGGATGGGGTTGTTGATTTAGGAGCAGAGTGTTCGGGTCGAATCTCGAGAGTTGCCCCCGAGAGCCGCTGGAGTGTTGGTGATGAGGTTATCGCAATTGCGCCTGGGGCGTTTGGGACCCATGTCATCGCTAATGAACTGTTGGTTGCACGCAAGCCGAGCACTCTTTCACACGAACAGGCTGCCGCCATTCCAGTCGCATTTTTGACTGCGCAGTACGCGCTAAACGATTGTGCTCGGCTCCGTACAGGGGATAGCGTGTTGATTCACGCGGCAAGTGGTGGAGTGGGTTTGGCTGCCCTGCAGCTTGCAAAATTGGCTGGCGTCCGCATTCTGGCGACCGCCGGCTCCGAAGAGAAGCGGCAATTTGTGCGTGATCAAGGTGCTGTGTGCGTAATGGATTCGCGTTCGTTGGCATTCGGTAGCGAGACGTTGGCGGCGACCAAAGGTTTAGGTGTCGATGCCGTTCTGAACTCGTTGCCCGGTGAGGCCATCCGAACGGGACTCGCCGTTCTGAAAACGGGCGGACGATTCTTGGAAATTGGTAAACGCGACATCTACAGCGATGCATCGCTTGGACTTTACCCGTTCCGCAACAACCTGGCTTTATTTGCGATCGACCTTGACCAACTGTTCAAGCAACAGCCGGCCCGGATGGGAGCGTTGCTCCAGCAACTGGTGGAACGCTTCGAGGCAAACGAATTACAAGCATTGCCTGTACGCAGCTACCCCGCAGATGAAACTAAGGCGGCACTGCGATTTATGCAGCAGGGAAAGCACATTGGTAAAGTCGTTGTCAGTTACAAAAAACGCCCAACCGAAATTCAGAACGGAGAATTTCAATCTGGCGGGGCCGCGAAGCAGCTATTCGATAGCAATGGTACCTACTGGATTGCCGGTGGATTAGGTGGATTTGGGTTGGAGATTGTGCGCTGGATGGCTAAACGAGGCGCGCGGTCCTTAGTACTTAGTGGGCGAAGTAGTTCTTTGCGTCCGGCTGCCAAGAAGACGGTTGCCGAACTTCGCGACGCAGGCGTCAATGTATCAGTTCTTCCAGCCGACATCACTCAAGCGGATGATGTGCGACGAGTCTTGCGGACGATCAATGACTCGCTACCTCCACTGCGAGGCGTGATTCACACTGCGATGGTACTCGAGGACAAGCTGCTGGTCGATCTCGATCGCGAGACTCTGGAGCGAGTGCTCTGGCCGAAAATGCTTGGCGGTTGGAATCTTCATCAGGAAACGCAGGGTCTAAAGCTTGATTGCTTCATACTGTTTTCGTCTCTATCCAGCGTGTTTGGCCATGCTGGTCAAGCCAACTACTCGGCAGCCAATGCTGTGTTGGATAGTTTGGCCTATTTCCGTCGATCGCAAGGATTACCTGCGACGGTTGTCAATTGGGGACACCTCGGCGAGGTCGGATACTTGGCCGAACGTGAACAACTGGGGCAGCGCCTTGAACGACAGGGAGTACTCAGTTTCAGTGTGCAGCAGGCGACCGATTGTCTCGAATATGCTTTATTGAACAAGGCACTGCAACTGAGCGTGCTGCGAATTGATTGGAGCGTGTGGCGTGGATTGGGAGTTACCAGTCGGATATCGCCGCGCTTCTCGCATTTACTGTGCCATGCCAGCGATTCGCTACAGGCATGCGATAGCGAGCTTCTCACTGCACAGAGCTTGCGAAACCTGGGAATGCAAGACAGGTGTGGTCTAATCGAGCGACAACTCCGTATCAAGATGGGCGGGTTGTTAGGAACTCCCCCCGAAAAGATTCCATCCGATCGCGCGTTGCTAGAAATGGGACTCGACTCGCTGATGGCCGTGGAGCTGCGCAACTGGATCGAAAGCCAGATGCAGATCAACGTGCCGATTTCCTCTCTGATGCGCAGCGAGAGTATGAAGCAAGTGGTTAGCGCGCTGGCCGAATCGGTCGATTTGCACCAGAGCTTAGACACCCTTGATCCAAATCGATCCGCGTCCGGCCTCTCGAGTAGCCAAGCAGAGGAGCTGCTAGAGCAATTGCCGAATCTAGACGCTGACGAAGTCGCACAGTTACTGAGCCAAATGCTCCGCGATAACTGACTTTTTTTACTCATCGCGAGTAGCCATTCTATGGCTATGGACCGACCGTTTGGCAGCGGTAGCTACGATAGACGTGGCTACCGCATGCCGTAGCCACTGTGGCCAGACGGTGGACGCGCTGCGTTTATTGACCGACCGCTTGGCAGCGGTAACTACGATAGACGTGGTTTACCAGAACCAGGCCTATCAGCCAAAGCTGACTAGAAATTTGGAGTAATTTCACCACCGTCGCGGGTGAAGAGCGCCTTTAGAATTGCAATGTCGATCGACTGTGAGAGTACTCTGACGCTTCCATCACCAAATGCAGCCTGCGTTATTCCGTTGGTAAAAAGATTAATGGTGGGATCATCAGCATTAATTGGATAGTCTTCAGGCTTTGTCCAAGGAACGGATTTCTCCGTTGCCGTCTCAATTAGCATGATAGTGTTGCTGGTGCCATCTGTTATCTGCTGCATTCGGGTTGGTTCAGTCTCCCGTAACAAAGAATGATCGCTGACTGGAGCTTGATAGACCGTGTAGCCTGGTTGGGTTGGACGACTTGGGTGCGCGTAAGTCGCTGGCATGAGCTCGAGTAGACGGATATTGTGTTCACTGTCCCACGGCTCGTCCAAGTGAAATTTCTCGTAAAGCGCGCTCTGTTCGATGAATGGCAGGATCGCAACGCGCCAGCTTAGCAATGGTTTTCCGTTGTCATCCAAGCCTGCAGTAGCCGGGAACGCCTTGTAGGCATCATGAAAGTTGTGCATGGCCAATGCCAATTGCTTTAAATTGTTGGACGATTGCATGCGACGTGCGGCTTCGCGGGCCGACTGTACTGCTGGCAGCAACAAACCGGCGGCGATGCCAATCACGCCAACGTTTTGAATTTCATCGAATTCAAGCACAAGCGCCTTGCCCCTACGAACTGGAGTTAGTCTGCCCGATAGGTCAGCACTAATGCGATCAATGTATTGGCGAGTTGCAGCCGCCGTTGGAGTTGCCGATTGAAACTGATTCTTGAACTCAGACACGAAAATTTGTTGCGAGGTTTGTAATAAGGAGTTGATGCTTTTTTCAATTCTTCCAGCCCCTAGCTCGTCCTCGCCCGATACCACCAACGTTATTTTTTCCGCTTTTTCTAAATTGACTCCCAGCGCAACGAAGTCGGTGGCTTGCACAACCGTGGCGATCTCCTGGCTAAGTGGCGGAGGCAGTTGTCGCAGCGGCTGATCGAGGAGTCCCTCGAGTAGCGGCCGTAACATGCTGACCGACACGATAGCGGAAAGATCTTGCTGCGCTTTTACAGACTGTAGCAAACTGCCGATTTTTCCGGGTGACTGACGCGTTGCGACCATTTGTTTGACAAAGATTTTTGTGCCCACCAGCACCGTCGTAGGGTCAAGTTGGTGAATCGCGAGCTGCCCGGATTGATCCGACAAAAAGGTAAAGTTGCCTTCGGTCTGAGGACCGTTCGCATCCAGCAGCTGTGGGTTAATTTGTTCGACACTAAACTCCTGCGCGAACTGGACAATCATGCCAAATTGTGGACCAGCGGGACCAGGCATGCCAACGAGCGCATCAAGTCGTTCGATCTGCAATGGATCCACCCCAAGCTGTTCGAGGCCAGCCGCACTCAGAACCTCGAGCGGCAGCATTGTCATCCGCGCACGCGTAGACATTTGCTTGGGCCAGGCTGAAACTGCTGCAATCGTTTCATTGGGCGTGAGCTTAACGACTTTCTCGATACTTGCATTCACCTGCGCGCGTGCTGATGCAGCACCGATCAGGATGGACCATATAGCGACGATCCGTACACAGCTTGAAAACCTCATGAGTGACTCCTGAGAATTAGGGACTTCACGAACACTGGGACAGCCAAAAGTTGGAATAGGACAATCAGCAATCTTCTTGCACGCGCAACCCGCTCGGCTGGCGAGACCCGGAGTAAACGTTTCTAACTGAAAACTGACTGTCGGCAGGCGAACTGGGGAAAACAACTGTATTTTCACCACCATCCGCCTGTGACTGAATCTGCAGGCTTGACCGTTGGCCAATTGGTTTTCTCGCTCAAACTTTCAGTCAGTCAGGCAGATGATATCAGATGTGAACTTGGTTTGTACAGAATCGCGGGCGAAGAGCGAGAGACTTAGGTTTGGGAAGCTGCTTGCCAGACTATAAAAGGTTTGGCGAGAATTTATTTTTCAAACACTCTAGGGCTAGCGGGCCTGCCTTGCTGGCGACGACAACATTGACACGTAATTCGCTAGTATTGATCATTTCGACGTTGATTCCAGCTGCTGAAAGTACCTCAAACATTCCGATGGCTACGCTAGTGTGGCTGCGAAGCCCTATGCCGCTGACTGACAATTTAGCTATGTCGTCGCTGCCTAGTACTCGAGAAACCGAAAACTTCTTTTTCAATTCGTCCATGGCTTGCATACACATGTCGAATTGTTTTCGGGGAATGGTAAAGCTGATACCGGTCTCGCCTTGGTATCCGTCGTAGCTTTGGATAATCATATCGACGAAAATTCCCCTGGCAGCCACTGCATCGAATACATCTGCTGCCAAGCCTGGGGAGTCCGGCACGCCCAATAACGTAATGCGTGCTTGGTCATCAACCATCGAAATATCGCTTAGCGCCAATTGCTCCATATCCGCGACATGCAAGTCGGCAACCAGGCGCTCAATATCCGCAGCGGAACTTGCGCGCGTTGGCAACTTGTCCCAGGTCGCTGCGTCAGCAGGTTTACGATAGAGTTTGAAGGATTGATGAACGGCCCTGAGGGCGGGAAGCGATTCGTTGCGAGAAACCAATACGGAGATTTTGATTTCGCTGGTGGTAATCATTTGGATATTGATCCCAGCAGTGGCGAGCGCTCTAAACATCTGTTGTGCGACGCCGGTTTGCTGCGACATTCCCATGCCCACCACGGATATCTTGGACACTTCGTCGTCCTGCGTGAAACCAGTCGCCCCGACCGATGCCACCGCCGCTTCGACGGCCTTGGTAGCTTCCTTTAATTCCTCTTTGGGAACTGTGAAGGAAATATCAGCGCGATCTTGTTGTCCGATATTTTGAACAATCATGTCGACTGTAATTTTTCGCTCCGCTAACTGCTTGAAGATCTCACAACTCGAACCCGGTTTGTCGGGCACGCCTTGAATCGTGATTCGCGCTTCATTTCGCGTCATCGCAGCACCGCATACGGGCGAAGAAGCCGACTCGGACTCAGCGACAATGAGGGTGCCAAGCGTATCGCTAAAGCTGCTGCGGACGTGGATTGGGACATCGTACTTTTTGGCAAACTCGATGGAGCGATTGTGCATTACCCCGGCACCGAGGCTGGCCAGTTCCAGCATTTCATCATAGCTAATACGACTCATTTGTCGCGCTTCGGGCAACTGCCTTGGATCGGTCGTGTAGACTCCATCCACATCGGTATGGATCTCGCATGCGTCGGCTCGCAGCACGGCAGCTAGAGCCACGGCGGTCGTGTCGCTCCCACCGCGTCCAAGGGTGGTTATGTTCAAGTCTTCGTCGATCCCCTGAAAGCCAGCGGCGATAACGATATTACCCTCCGACAATAGCTTACGAATTCGGTCGGGAGAAATCGTGCGGATTCTTGCTTTGGTAAACGCGCTGTCGGTGTGAATGCCCATCTGAGCGCCAGTGAGGCTAACTGCTCTTGAGCCAAGCGAATGCACAGCCATTGCCATGAGAGCAACGCTCACTTGCTCGCCCGTTGAAAGCAGCATGTCCATTTCGCGAGCGGGTGGACTGTCGTTCACTTGATTCGCCAGTTCGATTAAGAGATCTGTGTTGTGGCCCATAGCGCTGACCACAACAACGACTTGATTACCCTCTTGCTGTGCACGAATTGCTTTCCGAGCAGCCGCCAATATTTTTTCCGGATCCGCGACGCTTGTACCACCAAATTTCTGAACGACTAAAGGCATATTCCAAACGCTTTCTTCAACCGCAAAAAAAGGACTCTTACCATGCGCCTCGAATGAAGGCTTCCATCATTTCCCAACCGTTGGGGAATGATTTGGCAGATTTTTGAGCTGCCATCTCGCTGTAAGTTGCACCGGTCGAGGCAATCCCAGTTCCGCACACGGCCAGTGGCACCATGCCATGGCTGTGTTTCTTTGTCGCGCAGGGAGTTGGGTGATCGGGCAGGACCAACATGCGATACTCGGAAAAGCTTTTGAGTTTTTCGAGTATGGGCCCGACAACATGCTGGTCGATCTGTTCCAGCGCAACGATCTTTTCCCCATGGCGTCCTTCATGAGACGCTTCATCGGTCGCTTCTACGTGTACGCAGACAATATCGTATTGATCGAGCGCCCGAATTGCCGCGGCTCCCTTGCCGGCGTAGTTTGTATCGAGATATCCGGTGGCACCTTCGACTTCAATCCGTTCCCAACCGATCAATGCGGCCAATCCACGTAGTAGGTCAACGGCGGTAATCATTGCACCGCGCAGACCGAATCGATCGGAGAATGCAGGTAGTATGGGGCTTCTTCCCTGTCCCCACAGCCAGACATTTGTAGCGGCGCGATGCTCTGCAGCCAATCGGGCGCGATTGACTGGATGATCCGCGAAGACAGCTACCGAACGCTGCATGAAGTCGGTCAGAATGTCGCTGCCCGGACCACGCGGATAATCGTCGGTAACTGGCAGGTCAGTAAGATCGTGCGGCGCGCGAGTCCGCGTGTCTGACGTAAACAGCGGCTTCGCGTCGGGTGTGCCGCGATAGATCATCAAATTGCGGTAGCTAACGCCCGGTACGAACTCAAAGCGTGGGTCAGCCAACGTCTTGCTCAAGTCTGACAAAAGTTGACGTGCTTCGTCGGTCGAAATATGATCTGCGGTAAAGTCGACCATGATCTGGTCGATGACCGTTACCAGGTTGCAGCGTACCGCCCAGTCTAGTTCGCCCAGTCGAATGCCCTGCGCAGCAGCTTCAATGGGTGCCCGGCCCGTGAAATACTGATTGGGATTGTAGCCAAACAATGTCATGTTGGCGACTTCGCTTCCTGCAGGCAAATGCGCCGGAACGTTGTCTGTTTGTGCTACCATGCCTTCCGCTGCGACGCGATCCATGTTCGGAATCTGCGCTGCTTCGAGCGGTGATTTTCCAGCTAGCTCCGCCAACGGCAGGTCGGCGCATCCGTCGGGAATAACAATGGCATATTTCATTTGTTCCATCCGTCCAATTAATTGCTATTCCATAACTCGCATGCGAACGCTGTTGCCGCTGACAACCGGCAACTTCATAATTTGTTCCACAGCAGCCCGGGCGGCGCCTTCAGGAGCTTCGTGTGTCATGATTACCAGTTGCACCGTCGCTGCGGTTGACTGCATCAGCGGTTCATGTTGAATGATGGACGAGATCGATAGCTTTTGGTCGCCCAGAATGGCCGTCAGTTTCGCCATCACTCCCGGTTGGTCAGCTACTTGGAATCGCATGTAGTATCTGCCTGGCATTTCAGCATCAGGTCGGATTGAAACAGGCGCCTCGCGGTTGCTCCACAGTTCGAGCGTGCGGAAGGTGATTGGTGCGCGGCCCACCGCGACGTCGATCATATCGGCAACGACGGCCGATGCAGTTGGCATCTGACCAGCCCCCTGTCCATGAAAAAAAAGGTCTCCCACAGCATCTCCAACGACGCGAATTGCATTGTAATTGGCGCGGACCTCTGCCAGTGGGTTTCCTATTCGAATTAGCGTCGGCGAAACGCTCAGCTCCAAGCCAGCCGCGCTCAAGCGAGCGCTGGCGATCAGTTTAATTCGGTAACCGAGTTCCTTAGCAAACCGTAGATCGGTAGCGTCGAGGGAATCGATACCGACTCGGGGAATATCGTTCCAGCGAATCCGCGCGCCGAATGCCAAGTGAGCCAGAATCGCAAGTTTCTGTGCCGCATCAGTACCGTCCACATCCATGGCTGGGTCAGCTTCAGCGAAACCAAGTTGCTGCGCTTCCTGCAGCGCGGCATCGTAGCTCCACGCCTGCTCGTCCATTTTCGAGACAATAAAGTTGCTGGTCCCGTTGAGAATGCCCTGCAACGATTGAATTTGGTTGGCAGAAAAGCACTGGCTGACATTCGTGATAATTGGAATCCCGCCCGCCACCGCCGCTTCAAACGCAATGCAGCGGCCAAGCGCACGAGCGCGATCAAATAACTCTGACCCATGCTCGGCCAGGAGTGCTTTGTTAGCCGTGACGACATCTTTGCCTGCCTCCAAGAGCTGGAGCATGATTGTTCGCGCTGGCTCCAGCCCTCCAATCAACTGAGCAACAACTTTGATTTCTGGATTGACCAATACTTCGCCGAGATCTTTGGTCAGTACACCGTCAGGCAGTTTGCAGCCGCGCGGCTTACTGAAATCTCGAACGACAGCTTTCTCAAGCCAAAGTGCGCGTCCAGCATGCCGGGCCGTACGATCGCCATGGTCTAAAAGGAGACGCGCAACACCGCTGCCTACCGTTCCCAGGCCTACGATGGCAACTTTTGTTTTTTCCATAATTACTTCCGTGGAATCTGGCACACCGAGCCAACGACATCCGCACCGGAGGCCGAATTCGCGGGGTTACTTTGCAGGTCGCAATTCGCCCGGCGGTACCGTGAGACGAGTTGGCGTTGTCGAGCCGAATATCCTACTCGATACCCCCATTGGCTTGGCAGGTGGGTTCAAACCAGATTTTAGACCTTCTTGGTCAAGGGAAGCTGCTATGGGCAGCATTTTTCCGCCGTCGCACGCCCAGAATCCTGTTCACGGATTCAGGCACTGCAGCATGGCAGAATGCAGTTCACTACTGCCGGAAATTACCAGTTTGGGGTTCCATAGATCGAAATCGCTACCGTCGATACTCGAAAATGCTGCACCTGCCGACTTGGCAATCAAATAACCCGCTGCGATATCCCAAGTTTTAACCGACGAAGCCCAGTAGGCATCCAGACAGCCTTCAGCCACATAACACAAGTTTAACGCGGCAGAGCCGAGTCGTCGCAGCGACTGACTTTTCTCCAGCACGCACAGAAACTGATCCACTTCGGGGTCGCTGCGAGAAACACCGGGACGAAAACTGCAACATACCATCGCTTTGTCTAGTCGCGTACAACCGCTGGCTCGGATCGGTTTGCCATTTTTGGTAGCATGCCCATCGCCATCGGCGGCATACAGGATGTCGAGCATCGGGTCATAGACGACGCCTACACGCGGCCTATTTCCATCGATTAACGCTATCGAAACCGAGAAACTAAGCAGGCGATGTACGAAATTTGCCGTTCCATCCAGCGGATCAACTACCCACATCGGCTTGCCACTGGCAAGAGCACTTGCACGCTCGGCATCAGTTGATTCCTCACCCAGAAAGGCATACTGTGGAAATCTCGATGTAAGCAGTTGTTCGATTGCTCGCTGAGAGGCAATGTCTGCGTCGGTAACCAAGTCGGCAGGCGCTTTCTCACGCACTGCAGCTTTTCCCATTTGCTCGCGCAGCACTTTCCCGCCCAGACGTGCCGCCTCACAAGCAGATTCTAAGATAGATTGCACTTAAAAGGGACTTTCATTTACTCATAGATAGGGTAGTACCAGCCAAACGCTTGTTCGCAGAAAACCCCTGGATCGTTATAGCGTTGGTGTCGGTCAAGCGCATTCAACTGCTGCATCTCTTCGTCGCTTAGAGTGAAGTCGTAAATGCTGATGTTCTCTTTAAGTCTTTCAACGCGGCTAGTTTTGGGAATGACGGCTGTACCGCGCTGTACGCCCCAACGCAAGACAATCTGCGCTGCTGACTTACGATGACGCGCAGCTAGCGATTGAACTGTCTCCTGTTGCAAAACGGAGTCGCTTGCTTCTGCCATGCCCAACGACACATACGAGCCCGCTCCTAGTGGCGAGAATGCCGTGAAGGCGATCTGCTCTTGCTGACAGTATCGCAGTAGTTTTGGTTGAACCAAGTAGGGGTGCGATTCGACTTGCAGCACGCTGGGTCGAACTCGAGCCGTCGACAACAAATCGCGAATCAACGCGCAGCCAAAATTGCTGATCCCAATATGTCGCACCAAGCCCGCCGTCTGCAAGTCCTCTAACGCCTGCCATGTTTCTGCGATGGGCACAGAGTCTACTTCCATTCTCGGTTCCGCCAAATTTGGATCGAAAAACCAACCAGGCGGATAACGCAGCTCGGGTGAAACGTACTTTAGTGTGATCGGGAAATGCACCAAGTACAAATCGAGGTAGTCGAGTCCCAGGTCGGACAATGACCTTTCCATTGCGGGCCTGACATGTTCGCGACGATGGAAAGTGTTCCACAATTTGCTCGTCACCCACAATTCGTCGCGTCGGCAATAGCCGCGGTCAAGCGCACGACAAATTCCCTCGCCCGCCTCGCGTTCGTTTCCGTAATCGCAGGCAGCATCAATATGTCGATAACCGCACTCAATTGCCGTTTCGACCATCTTTGCCGTGGAGGCATTGTCTATCTTCCACAGGCCGAGACCCACACTCGGCAGGCTCGCACCACCGTGGACAGGAATTAACTCACCGTTGCTCATCTTGACTCCAAACTTATGGAAATACTCTTACGAAGGGCTGCTGTTGTGTATTGCCCCTTCCTCACTAAAAAAACAGGGGCAATGCCGTTTGAAAGGTACTTTAATTGTCCAGGAAGGGGAACAGCTCCCTAATTTCTGCTTCGGTTGGTTGTCTACCATACTCGCAGATTTCAAATGCCTCGGCGTATTTTACTTTCCCGGCTTTTTCACCTCCGTACCAACGATTGAGCGCATCGCGAAACTTTTCTGCTTCGGTAGACGCGCGCTTTTCCCAGCGCTGTTTCAGCCAATCGCGACGCAATTCCGGTTTCGAGGCTGGCGGAGCTGCATCCATTTTGGCTTGGCTACCCAGCGCGCCGCCTTCGAATGTTTGCGATTCGAGCGCCATCAGCGCATCGACTTTGAGCTCAAATACTTCATCGATAGCGACAGCAATGTCCGCTTTAAAAGGATAGGGGCGTTGAAATGAGTCGCTCGAGTAGAGGAATACGGGATTGTTCTCGAGCGCAGGTGTGTCGGGGCAAAAAAATGGCACTGCAACCATGTAAGCCGAATCCTGAACTAGTTCGCCGACTGCGCGATGATCGGGATGGTAGTCCCAAGGGCGATGCGAAATGACTATATCCGCCTTCCACTCGCGGATTAATCGCGTGATAGTCCGGCGGTTTTCCAGCGTCGCTTCCAACTCTCCGTCATGAATATCCAGTACCTGAGACTTGACTCCCAGTCGCTCTGCAACCAAGGCAGACTCGGCGGCACGTCTTTGGGCCAGCGGACCACCAGCCATTGCCCAATGTCCGATATCTCCATTGGTGACCGATACCAACTTTACTTGATGTCCAGCCTTGGCCCACAGCACAGCCGATCCTCCGCTCTTGTATTCCGCATCGTCAGGATGTGCACCAAAGCAGATAACTCGAATGGGCTTGGCAGCTCCTTTGCTCTCCTGCGCATAAGAAAGCGACGAATTTGAAATGAAACAAAAACTAAGGCTCCACGCTATTTGTACAAGAATACTTGGCAGCGCCCGCTTAAAAACATCAGATTTGAGCATGATTGGCCTCGGCTAGGGTGGGGGGCTTGCCTACATGTTGCCAAGGCGAACTGGGGGTCGCCACAAAACGTGCGGGCAGAGAGATTTCTAAGAACGGTTTATGCAGTACAATTCTAGCAAGTGAAAATCATTTGAGACACAGAGGCAAAGCAGATGTCCGATTCGAACAGACAAGCTCTGGAAGCAAGAGTTCGCTCGGGTGACAGCAATGCCTTGGCAGAATTGGTTATGCTCGACAAGCCGCGTTTTATGGCTGCGTTGGAACGCAAAGTCGGCGCAGGTCTACGACGCAAATTAGATTTAGAGGATATTCTGCAGGAGGCGCTAACTCGAGCGATCAAAGACCTGCCGTCGATTGAGTTTGGCGATCAGGATCCGCTAGGTTGGTTTTTTCAAGTGATAGACCGCCAAATTGTGGATTTGCACCGCTTCCATTTCGAAGCGCAGAAGCGAAATGCGGGCAGAGAGATTTCGGCTGACCAACCCGTTGCCGGCGATGAGCAGGCTCGAGGATTTGCGGAACTGCTGGTCGCCAGCATGACTACGCCTAGCGTAGCAATGTCGCGCGACATGCGCCTCGTACGCGTCTACACAGCTATGGAGAAGTTGACCGAGCCGATGAGGAATGCTATTCGCTGGCGGTATCTTGACAATTTGCCAAGTCAAGACATCGCTGCGAGACTAGGCAAATCGGATGTCGCAACTCGGGTTTTGTTGTCCAGGGCAATCCGCAAACTGCAAGATGCGCTCGCCGACAAGAACTAGAGCTTCAGCACAATCTAACTTTGGCAATATGAAGATACTGACTGTTCCGTTTCGCTTGCACTCGTAATCGGAACGCCGAGCGTGATTCTTCGTTGCAGCATTTCGATTGTTGACTTCCTCAAGAAGTTCGGTTTCTACGCTCGAACCAATTCAGCCGAATCAATAAATTCTGAATCCAGCGTGATCCCGAACCCAATTCCACCCGGACAACGGACGATGCCGCCCGCGCATTTCAAAGTAGAATCGACGGCCTCGACCGGTAGTCTGGCGTTGCCCTTGAATTCCATATGGTCGCCAATGTTTGGAACGAACGAGGCAAACTGAATCACCTCCACATATCCGAGTCCACCGCCGGACATATGCGGAACGACTTTCATGCCGGCGGCCTCCGCCATGTGCGCGACTTGAACGGCCCGAATGAACCCGCCACCGTAATGCAAGTCTGGCTGCACAATGTCGACGGCTCGATTGGCGATCATCCACTTCCACCGGTGCAGACTGAATTCCTGTTCACCTCCAGCGATAGGCATGCTGAGCGCATCGGCGACCTCCTTTGTCCCCCACAAGTCATCGAACTCGCAGGGTTCTTCGAAGAATCCGTAACCGCTTGCCTCCATCATGCGCCCCAGACGAATACCTTCTCGCGCATCGTAGGAACTGTTCGAGTCAGCGTAGATCGTTATTTCATCGCCGAACGACTCTCGCAGCAACGGGATCAGCGTTTCGGTTCGTCCGGGCAGAGAATCTTCATTGCGGCTCATGCGACCGCCGGCTCGCCACTTGATGGCTCTCACTCCCGAATCACCAATCAACTTCCGAAAGTGATCGACTTCAGCCTCAGGTGCATTCCCTCGATTGCTACTGGCAAAGTAAACTGGAATATCTCGTCTGATCGTGCCACCAAACAAGTCTGCCAAAGGACACTGAGCGGAACGGGCGAGCAGTTCCAGCACGCCCATCTCAATCGCAGCCACGGCCACCCCAAAAATCAGCCCCTGCATCTTATAATTGCTGCGTTGACGGTAGACGTCCCACAGCAGTGACTGGAGACCACGTGCATCCTTGCCTAAAAATGCAGGTGCGACATACTCAAATAGCGCTGGTAAGGCGACTTCGATCTTGCCGGGATTGGGAAAGGTATAAGCCACCGCTCCATCGCCGGACCGCATCCTAATGAAATAGTCTTCGCCGTGTCGAAGCACTTCGATTGACTCGATAACGACCGGTTCTTTTACTTGGTCAAGCCTCAATACTGGTCGAGCCAAAATCTGGTCGAGCGCAGCTATGGGGATAGTGGGCTCTGCGGCGCTACCTCGGTTCGAGGTGATTCCTCCTGCGGCCAACGCGGCTGATCCAAAAAAACAACACCGACTCGTTGTAAACTTCATAAAAACTTCCTTCAAATTCGGGTCGACTAATTGGCCAAAATACAATTGCGACCTAAGCAGACTCTGGAACAGTATCAACTCGGATAGCCTGCTCTTATGATCGTTGGCAAAAAAACGCAATAGACTATCTTAACGCTATCCCACCATCGCTGTAGATGCTAGCGCAAGCTAAATACCACTGCAAAGTAGTCACAGCAACATCGTGGACCAGATTTGAGCCTTTGGGGAGTACCGGTGCAGTGTATGTGGAGGGCAGCGGCTGAGAAATACTGATCTTAGGAATACCTGATAGCTACGCGCGGCAACACAGTCGACTCGATCATCGATGTACCGCTTGGGGTGGTTGCGCAACAAGAGCGCGCTGGAACTCGATGACGCGAGTAACGTCACCTGCCGGCTGATGTCGCGTTCGACCTTGATGCAGCTGTTCAACAGCTCACATCGGCCGTTGCTCCACTGCCGCGTCTTTGCACTTTCCGCCATCGAAGAAAAGCTCCTTCATACTTGATTCCGCATAGCTTCGATTTCGTGACGAGACGCGAGACTCGTTTGAGCGCCGTGACGCGTTGCGCTGATTGCTCCAGCGACGCAGGCAAACCGTACGGATTCTACCAGGTCATTCGTTTCGGCCCATCGAACACTCAAGGCACCCGCGAAGGCATCACCCGCCGCCGTTGTGTCTACCGCGGTGATCGCAGTCGGCTCGATGTGGTGAAACACCCCATCGGTCAGCAACACCGCTCCCTTGTCTCCAAGCGTGACGACGACATGTTTCGCGCCGCGATCATGCAACTGCGTTGCCACGCTCTCAGCATCTGACATTGTGGCGATCGGCAAGCCGGTAATAGCCGACGCTTCGGTCTCATTCGGGCAAACCAAGTCGACTTGAAGCAGTTCATCGCTCCAAATAACTGGCACGGGAGCTGGATCGAGAATGCAGCGGACGCCGCTTTGTTTAGCGATTTGAATGGCAGCAAGCACGGATTCCAACGGCACTTCCAGCTGCACGAGCAAAATATCGGCAGATTCGATGAGCGAGGCGGCGGCGCGAACATCGGCTGCTGTCACTGCGCCGTTCGCGCCAGCGACCAACAGGATTGAGTTCTGCCCCGAATGTTCGACGGCGACAATCGCCAGACCACTGGCACAATCTTTTGTCCGCAGCACAGTCGTACAATCGACACCATGCTGATTCAAGTTCGACATAACACGTTCGGCAAACGCGTCACTGCCAACGCGACCAATGATGCGAACGCTGCCGCCAACCTTTGCCGCAGCGACCGCTTGGTTAGCTCCTTTTCCGCCACAAACTTCGTTGGCCGACTCTGCAGCGATGGTCTGCCCGACCAAAGGCAGCGACGCGCAGCGGACAACGAGGTCCATGTTGATGGAACCGCACACAACGATCTTCGGCGGCGACGGTTTCGTTGACTTGCTACTCACTTGTCGCCTTCGCCTGTTAAGTCTGTTAGAGCCTGACTGAACAGTTGATCGAGCGCTTCGGTCGCACGGCCGTTCAGATCTTCTCGAAGTATCAGAGAACAATCGCGACCAACCACTTGGGAAATATAACAGGAATTCAATTTATCTTACTCTTGGCTCACATATTGCAAGCGATGAAAGCTTGGCAGATCGCCATTCCACATGGCGGTTGTGGGCTTTGGGCCGCCTTCGTCTTGCGCGAAGTGTGCGCAGAGGCCGAGTTGATCGAGTTGGCTCCACGCGGTCAACGTCTGATCTTTGCTATCCATAAAATCGCTTAGTGAGAGTACGATGGTTTGTGGCTTGTTATCACCGGGAACAGTATATTGACAGACAAATGTTCTCTTTTTGCCGCGATAACTGCGCCACTCATTCTCGATGGCGACGATGCTAATGGAGTTCGTTTCCGGCATTGTGAGCGTGATGGCTAGCTTTGTATCGTCGGGACCTCGCCATTTCGGGTCCGTAACCTTGCGAGTCCAGTTCTGCCAGAACTGTTTGTGCTCAGCGTTCAGTCGATACCAATCATGCCAACCGCGGGCAAAGTCGTCGATCAGCAGCGAGCTCTCGTCGGTTGCGAGTACTCCGGATGCTTTGAGTTCGGCAGGCAACGCGCTGTGCAGCCAAGTGCTGATACAGACTTCGGTAATATTCGCCATATGCGGCAGCGACTGTGACTTTGGCAGCGTGTAATAGGCATTGGCGAAGGCATACAGCGGCGCGTCGGTGCTCAGCAATGGTAGCTTCGCCAACCAATGTTCGCCGTTTTTCACTGCACCGGCGTCACGCCAGAATCGCGCGCGTGGATCGGGATCAACGCTGTAGTAGATGTCAACGCGGGCGACTGGCAGTGAGGATTGTTTTGGCATCACACGCATGACGGGAATACCATCGTCGGTTCTGAGTTTCCACTCGGAGCCCGGCGTCTCGGGCAAAGCGGGACCACCCTTGAGATAGTGATCGAGCCAGAGTGGGCGTGTCACCGCAACTTCGGGAATGAAGCGATGATTCAGATGCGGCGAAAACGCATAACGCAGCGGCTGCTTCTTGATCAACGCATTGGTGCGGTAAACGTCGTCCATCCAGCCGTGGAAATCATTCGTGCCGCTCAGGTGCAGGATGGGGCATTGAATGTGCGGTGCGTAGTTTTCAAATCCAAGCGTACGGGCAAAGAGTTCGACATCGCCGTTGATTTTTTCCTGCTGAGCTTTGCCTCCCATCATCTCATGTGGCTGTGTACGAAAGCCCTGCCCACCCACACTCGGCGCTGCAACTCTCACACGACTATCCGTACCCGCAACATACATCGCCAGATTGCCACCCATCGAGTGACCAAATATGCCGATCCGACAAGCATCTACTTCAGGCTGTTGCTCCAGAAACGTGATTCCGCGTCGACAGCCAAGCGTGAGCAGATACCAGTTATTGTTCTGCGGCGATTCATGGTCAACAAGAAACTTGTCACCCGGCAACAAATTAAAGTAACCTGGTACATTCTGCTGCGTCGGATCAACCGAGCCCCAATCCGTATTTGGTTCACCGGGCAGCGCGTCTTCCATTTCGCGTCCGCCCCAATTCACTGACAACGCTGCATAGCCACGACCGACGAACGTTTTCACTTCTTGCATGAACGCACGCTGTCCGCCGCCGTGCATATGCATCACCGCGGGAAGTTTCGCCTCGGCACCCTCGGGGAATCCATAGAATGCAGCCATGCGAGCTGGCTTACCCTTGAAGTTGCCGATCAAATAACGCACGTAGCGATATACGCCCCCATCCTCCTTCCACTCTCGCACCACTTCTATTTCCAATGGGTCCCTGCGCGGATCGAAATCGGCCCAGAGTTCCAAGACGGTTTGCGGAGCTTTCTCGGCAGCAAACACCGTTAACGGCATGATCGTCAGGACTGTCAGGATAGTAGAGATGTATTTCATTTCCTACGGTCAGATTTCTTCTTGTCACTTTCCTGGTTGGGAAGCAATGTTCATCATTGGCTTAAGATGCGCCGCAACTTGCTGGCCCAGGAATTCGTTGCCAGAAGTTGTAAAGTGTACGTCACTGGGGTTTTGCAAATCTGCCAGCCTTGGTGAGATCGCGGTGAATAAATCATCGATAGCGACACCACGTCGCTGCATCACTTCCGCGGCTATAGCATTGCGTTCGACGATCGAATCAGCGGTGTACTTGTCGGCGACATCGGGTATCGGAGTTGTGCTGGCCCAAACCAGCTCTGCACCAGTTTGCTGCATGCGATCGACAAGCTGTTCAAGCCGACTTGCGTAATCCGGCAAAGGTGTTGCTCGATCGTGGATTCCGAAATTGAAGTGGATGACATCCCACTCGCCATCGCCCAGCCACACGTCAATGTTTTTCAACCCGGAGGACGTTGGTCCGCAGTTGGCCGGAGCACGATGCACATTGGCGATTCCGGAGAGCTCCCTTCGAACCGTTTGCGTGTAGGCACGCGAGACTGAATCACCGATGAGGAGGACTCGCGGCAAAGCCGGATCGTCTTCGACAAAGTCCCAGGCGTTGGACTTCCCAGCAATTTTCTCACGCTTGTGAATCGGCAAGTAGAAGCCGCCCAGTTGTGATTGCAGAGTTCGCTCCCATGCTTGCGCGGGGGTGGCAGTTCGGCGACCCATAATTGATATTTCTCTTCCAGCTTAGCCTCTTCGCGCGCCTTCATCGCGGCAGCTTCCGTGGCGTTGGTCGGCTCAGCTTGCGATCGAGACTGGTTCTCGACTTGCAATTGAGCAATCGGTAGCACAGCCAACTCGTTTCCAGCGTGGCTCTTGTGCGTGTATCCGAGATAGAGCTTGCCCTCGCGCTCGATGGCGTACGGGTAGCTGAAGTCCGCGTTCGGAGCGGAGACGCCTGGGCCTTCGGGGAAGATGGAGCGGCGAATAAGGAAGACTTTACTGAAGACCGACTCTCCAGGTTTACTGACGGCAATAGTGAGCGGCGAGCGTTTGCCGCCAGTGTAAGCCGTTGTCGTGCAAACGAGGTAGCGTTGACCGTTGCTCAATGTACCCGCGTATGGCTTGCTGGTGGCCACTGGCAGGTTCGATGGTGCCGTTGGAGTCCACGTGCGGCCGTAGTCCTCACTAACCGAGAGCAAGGCCAAGGCTTTCTTGCCATAGCGACAAATGTTGAGTACGCGTTTGCCTTCAACGATCACAGTCGACTCGCCCCATATGTCGCCCAGACCAGGCGTGGCAGAAATATCGATTAAGTCCCAATTCGCGAAGTCGTCACCATGACTGATCGCTACTGCAGGCAAGTTGCCGTTCTGCCCTCCAAGGCGGAACCCGGACATGATCCAGTTGCCATCGACCATCTTCAGCGGCTCCTGCATTGGCCAGAAACCACGTTCAACAACAGTGCCATTCGCCTCCCATTGGCCGGAATTCTCATTCAGCAGGTACGCACGCGTATGAACTCGATGATAGGGTTCTGAATTCGCATAGAAGCCGCCCATGAAAGCCCACAACTTGCCAGCATGCGAGAGGAACACGCCGTGACTGACCCCCAGATCGCCCTCGCCTGCATCCATTACGACGGTCGGCCCCCAGGTCTTACCACCATCGTCGCTCACTCGGACATGTGCTTCCTCGGTGGGCGTGTTTTCAGAGCCTTGGTTAAAGCCATACGACGCATAGAGTTTCCCCTTGTGCCAGGCCAGGCCGACACCGAGGGTCCAGTTGCAGCCATCGCTATCGGGACGCGGCTGCTTGATCACGTAGAACTCCGCGCCGGCGACTTGCGATAATTCGTGGGCTTTCGGAAACTTCTGAGTGCCGTCCCACAGCGGCAGGCCTGTGATGAAGTTTGGTATTTCGTGCGTACTCGTAACATGTCGGTAACTTGCCGCGACTTCCTGCGCGGTCAACGCGCGTGGCTGCACCGAGAATTCATCCAAGGCGCCGTGGAAGGCTTGACGTACCGCATTCGCATCCCAGATACCCCCGAGCGTGATCGGAGACTCGGTAGCAACGATGCGTTTCTTGAGCATCACGTCGCCTACGAGCGTTCCATCCAAGTACAGCGATGCCATATCAGTGGTGACGGTCAAGGTTGCTTGGTGCCATCTACCGGCCACAAGTGGTTCGTCGCAGGTTATCGTGCTCCAACCAACTTGTTGCAAATGAGCTTTCAGTTTGCCGTCTGGCTCTATGGTGAGACTCCACTGCCGCTCGTTTTTTGTATAACGATTCTTACCAACCAGTATCTGCTGTCCGTCCAAAATATCGTACGGATTGAACCATAAGGTGAGGTTAAACAAATCGCTGGTGAGGTCTGCGCTTTCCTTGAGTTCAATCAGCGACTCACCATCGATCACTAAGCATTGCCCTTTTGCGCCTGCAGCATAGCTCGCAGTGCCGCGCACAATCACCGTGTCGTCGATATACTCCAACGGCCAGTCTCCGGCCTGGGTTTGCAATGTTTGCGAGCTGAAGATCGCGAGCAGCAGAATTGTATATTTCATTCGGATTGCCTGTTTCATGAGTTGTGAGGAATGCATCGCTGTCCAACCGCGTGTCGGGTGCGGAACCGGCTGTGGCATTCCATGCGCCATGAGGTGCGAGCTACCCGCATGGGTTTTTGATATACTCTTTGGTTGCTCGAAAAATGAGTGTCTATGCCCGCCTTGTTTTGCCCTCTCCTTGTTTGACTCCTCGATAATGAAAACCATGTTTCTGATAATCTACCATCGGATCTTAGTCGCACTGCCGTCTGCGACAATTATTTTTATTTCAATGTGTATTGCGGCGACGCTCTGTTTTGCTCAAGCCGTCTCCTCCAAAGTGCTGCGGTTCAATCGAGACATCATCACTCGATATAGCTTCGACCACTTGCCACGGTCGCTATCGATTCGACAAGGAGCGGATGTGCGGAATGGATATGACCCGGAAGGTGCGAAGCTTTGCAAACTCTGGCGAGCACCTGCGAGTAGTCCAGTATTGGAAAAGAGCGATTGCACTGTGCGGTCGATCGGCTGCGAAGGCGCCAATGACGGGTGCCTCCAGAGCGAACACGAACGACAGGGATGCCAGATCGAGAAGGACACGGACTTAATCAACCCGTCCTTTCTCGTTCATCATCTTTGCACCCGTCTCTGACAACTGTGCTATAAGGTGCTTCCTGCAAATCCACGCAGCGTTCCAGAGCGATGGAAAGTCCGGGTCCGCTCGCTGCTGACTTCACAAGCCGCTGCCAGCAGGGCAACAACGATCAGCTTCGAATCATGGCATTCAGAAAGCAGTAGAAGATTTTGAAAAGTCTCTATGATGTCATTGTTATAGGAGGTGGTGGAAGTGGATTGGCAGCGGCTGTGAGTGCAGCAGAGCATGGACTCGACGTTGTTGTCTTGGAAAAAATGTCTGTCTGTGGTGGTACCACTGGCATGGCTGTCGGTTCATTGACGGCTTGCAACACTTCGCTGCAACGCGCCGCGGGTATCGTCGACTGCGTAGCTGACCACCTGGTCGATGCATCAAAATTTGCCACAGCCGACGTGGAAGCGCGCAATAATGCTTCGCTGCGGCATATGTTTCTCACGGAGTCAGCGGCCACGCTGGAGTGGTTAAGAAACATGGGCATCGTATTTCAAGGCCCTAACCCCGAGCCACCCAATCGCGTACCCAGGATGCACAATGTGGTGCCTGGCGCACAAGCTTATATTGCGACCTTACAAGCTCGCTTGCTCCGCCTAGGCGGTACGATCCTCTGCAACTGCTCAGCGTCTGAGTTGATCCGCAGTGCTGCAGGGGTGGTTCACCGGGTGAAAGCGAAACTAGCTGGTGTACCGATCGACCTGCAGGCTCGATATGGTGTGGTTCTAGCTGCCGGTGATTACGCCAACGCAGCAGACCTGCTGGCTCAATACAAGCATCCACGGTTTGCGAACATCGAGGGAATTAACCCCAATTCCAGCGGAGATGGGCATCGGTTAGCAGAGGCCATCGGCGCAAACTTAGTCAATATGGACGTGACCTACGGGCCCGAGATTCGCTTTGTTGCGCCACGGAAACCCAATCCTTTGCGCATGCTCCCCACGCATGGACCGCTGGCGCGATGGGTAGGTTGGTGCTTGCCAATGGTTCCCAAGTTCTTGATTCAGCGTCTGATAAAGCGACTGCTGGTGACTTGGCAGCATCCCGAGAATGCTTTGTTTGAGCATGGAGCTGTTTTGCTCAATCGTTTGGGCGAGCGCTTCTGCGATGAGACCGTATGGCCCGATCGGGAGATTGCAATTGCAGCACAGCCTGACAAGATTTGTTACTTGTTGCTTGACGGTAAGTTGGTAGAGCAATACTCGCAGTGGCCGCACTTCATCTCGACTGCACCTCGTATCGCTTATGCCTACGTATCAGACTATGAAAGCCTACGGCCCGATGTTACTCTCCGGCGGGCTACGTTGGCAGAAATCGCGACCGCACGCGGCATGGATTTGAAGCGAATGGAAGCGTCACTAAGAGATTCGCATCGCAGCGGTCGCCGCCGCTTGAATGATGGTCCTTGGGTTCTGTTGGGACCCGCCAAAGCTTACTTCACGACGACTGAAGGAGGTGTCGCCATCGACAAACAGATGCGAGCCCTCGATCCTCGGGGTCTCATCATACCGGGGCTTTATGCAGTCGGTCAGAACGGACTGGGAGGTCAAATATTGTGGGGGCACGGTCTCCATATCGCCTGGGCCATTACCAGCGGTCGCCTGGTCGGAAAGTACCTGGCACAGAACAACAGTACGGATAGTCGACCCTAGAGATGACGAGTCGAGCTGAAAACCGGATAAATTCTCTGTGATCTGATACTCGCCTGCGCCAATCGGTTTGGCCAATCAACTAGCTCGCAATCATTCGACGGCCGACCCAAAAAGCCAAGCCTCAACGTTCAATAGAAACCTTCTGATTTGCATGCATTCGCGCAGTCCTGGGTGGTACAGGTGAGACCCGAGTGCTTTGTCCAGATTAAAAATTAGGGTTCAGTGTAGAGCAATTGTCCCTATTGCTTATGAAAACGCTTGGGACAATCGTTCTACAATAAAACTACGAAACCGAAAGTTAAACTATGTTGAAGCACTAGAGGGAGTTAAGAAATAGAAAAGCGATCAAAAAAACGCACTGTTCGTTAGTGTGAGGTCGTTGTTTAATCACGCACTAGAAAGGCGACCATGAGACTGCTCATCACTTTGCGAACTTGGTTTAGACAATTGTTCAGCCTTCTAGCCTTTGCAACCGCGACGACTTGCCTGCAAGCTCAGTCGCTTCCGGGAACCGAATTGCTTGAGCCCAACGAAGACTTTTCGAAAAGAATGGTGGCTGGAATCGACCAGTTTGCGTTGCGACGGATCGAACAGTCTCGAGCTTCGCGAAAACCGGATCGAGAGCGATTGAAAGCAATTCTCGGTGTCGTAGACACGCGTCTTCCCATCAAGTCTCTCGAGCTGGTTGGTGACACAAACACTCCTGCATTACTGCTTGAGACGAACAACATGCGAATTTTTCGCGTGCGTTGGCCTGTTCTTGAGGGCGTATTCGGCGAGGGACTGTATCTCCAACCCAAGGGGAAATCACTCGCGCGAATTATTTGGCTGCCGGATGCCAGCGCGACACCGGAATCAATGGTCGATCAGTGGCTCGCCGCTAGCCGCTGTGAGGTAGTAATCCCGACGCTCATCAGTCGCGACTCCACCTATAGCACCAACGACAAATTCAATGTTAAGACAAACATTCCGCATCGCGAGTGGATCTATCGCCAATCTTACGAATTGGGCCGTCACATTATTGGCTACGAAATCCAGAAAGTCCTGTCGCTGCTCGATTGGTTCGAGTCCCAACCGGAACAGCTCCCCATCGTTGCTGCTGGAGTAGGCGAAGGCGGGATGCTCGCAATGTATTGTGGAGCAATCGACAAACGATTCGATGCTGTGTCTGTAACCGGTTACTTCGGGCCACGCGAAAGGGTTTGGCAAGAACCGCTCTATCGAAACGTCTTTGGTTTGTTACGCGACTTTGGCGACGCCGAGATCGCCTCACTCATCGCACCGCGGCCTTTGGTGATTGAGCATCGATCATTTCCGGAGGTATACGGGCCGCCGACTGCCCAGCCCGGTGAAAGATCGATTGCGGCTCCTGGCAGGCTTTCGGCCCTCAGTGCAAGCGAAACGAAAGCCGAGGTCGAGCGAGCGAAACAGATCGCTCCAGGTTCTTGGATACACTTTTTGCAGGACACTCAGGGTCTGCGCAGCATCGTACCGGTCGCGTTGAGCGGCGATGTTGCCGAAGCGATCCTGAGTGCCGGCGGAAACAGCAACGGTTCAATTGAACTGCCCGTCGACCGGGCACGGCAAAAGCGTCAAGTCCGCGAGTTGGAAGCACACACTCAGGGACTGATTGTAGAGTGCGAAGCCGAGCGAGAGAAACAGTTTTGGCGGAAGTTGCCACTGTCGCCGCCCAGCGAGTTCGAGACGTACACGGCTGTCGAACGAGAGCGATTCTGGAACGAAGTCATTGGTCGACTGCCGGATCCAGACGCAGCAATGAATGCCAAGTCACGTCTGGTAAGGGAAACAGAACACGTCGTCATCTATGAAGTCACACTCGACGTTTGGCAAGACGTGTTCAGCTGGGGATGGCTGTGCTTACCGAAAGACATCAAGTTGGATGAGAAACGCCCAGTGATTGTGTGCCAGCACGGACTGGAGGGCGTCCCCGCCGACGTCTTTAATGATGACACAAGCTCAGCGGCCTTCAAGTCATATAAAGCTTTCGCTTTGCGACTTGCTGAATTGGGATTCGTTACCTTCGCCCCACACAATCCCTATCGCGGCCAAGATAGCTTTCGTACGCTGCAAAGAAAGCTGAATCCTTTGGGGCTGACGCTGTACAGCGTCATCAATGGGCAACATCAACGCATTCTGGAGTGGCTCAAGTCCCAGCCGTTTACTCAGCCAGAAAAGATTGCGTTCTATGGGCTGAGCTACGGTGGAAAAAGCGCCATGCGCACACCAGCGGTATTGACGGACTACTGCTTGAGCATCTGCAGCGGTGATTTTAACGAATGGGTTCGCAAGTGTGTGACCACAGATATGCCGATGAGCTACATCCATACCGGAGAGTATGAAATCTGGGAATGGAACATGGGCCGTACCTTCAATTATGCCGAGATGGCAGCGCTCATTGCCCCGCGTCCCTTTATGGTTGAACGCGGCCACAATGATGGAGTAGGCATCGACGAATGGGTGAACTACGAATACGCGAAGGTTCGTCGCTTGTACAACAAATTGAACATCGGAGATTCCACCACAATTGAACACTTCAACGGCCCGCACACGATCCATGGAGTTGGTACCTTCGAGTTTCTGAAGCAAAATCTCGACTGGAAGTAGGCCGGGAAGCCTATCCTGCTAGGGAAAAAAAGTATTTCTTTGATTTTTTAGTAATTCGCTTGCAATCCCGCGAGAAAATTACTAAAAAACCAAAGTAACAAGAAATCAAAGTTCTGGAGGATGCGATGGCAAGACCGAAAGCGGCTGAGTTGACCGATCGAGAGTTGGAGGTAATGCATGCCTTCTGGGACGATGGCGAATCGACGATTGCTGCAGTGCAAGAGCGGTTGCAGGCTGAAGGCCGCGACTTGGCTTACACGACGGTCGCTACGTTGGTGCGGATTCTGGTCGATAAGAAGTTTCTCATGCAAGTCAGCGATCGACGACCGCATACTTTCCGTGCAGTACGGAGTTATGCCGACGTTTCTGGGCGACTGCTGAAAGACCTGATGCAGCGAGTGTTTGGTGGTTCTGCGGAAGCGTTGATCATGCGACTGATGGAAGACAAGACGCTCAGTAACTCCGATCGTCAACGGTTGCAAGTGCTGATCAGCCAGAACGCCGAGTCGCATCCGAAGAAGAAGGGGAGCTGAAATGGCTAGTTGGTTCGAAGTGCTCAACTCGATCGATGGCCGCTTGTTAGTGTGGCTCCTCTTGCAGGTAAGCCTGGTTGCGTTGGTGACTTATGCATTGATTGGGTCAGCAAGTAACGCGTCCCCGGCGGCTCGAGCGAACGTCTGCCTCGTCGGCTTGGCATGCCTGACTATATTGCCAGTTGTTGCGATCAGCCACATGAGTGTCTGGAGCTGGGGAGAGTGGCTGTCGCGATTTGCGCCCGCACATGGTGAAACCGCCGCTGACGCAAACGCCGGACAACTAGCGAACAACAATTCCGTGGCGGAAACGACCACGACATCGCATCCAGCCACAGGCTGGTGGGATCAAACGATGTTGGCTGCCGCCGAGCTGTTTGTCGCGTCTGGCCAAGGGACGGCGAACCAAGTGTCGTCGTTGCAGCCTTCGACCACGACAGTCGGCGGGAACGAGGACGAAACACCACCACTGGCGGTCCAAGCGACCGCACCATGGTTGATCCTGTCCTTTGGCCTCAGCATTCTAGTCGGCTGTTTTCGGTTGCTATTTGGTTTGTGGTTAGTGCAACGATTGCGACGCCAGGCATCACCTTTGGACGATCCTGACTTGGAGAAAGAAATCGATGCGACTGCGGCTGAATTGGGAATACGATCCGGCATTTCCATCGCGGTCTCCAGCATTATTGGATCACCCGCCATTATAGGTTGGCGCAATCCGTTGTTGTTGCTGCCAAAGACGTGGAACACATGGACGGCCGAAGAGCGACGCGCGGTTGTGGCACACGAGCTCGCGCATGTTGCCCGTTGCGATTACTTGCTCACAGCGTCGGCCCAATTAGCGGTAGCTATCAACTTCTTTCATCCACTCGTCCATGCATTGGTATCACGTTTGAGACTGGATCAGGAACTGGCCGCTGATGGGATCGCCGCGAGGATGGTAGGTGGTCCACAGCGTTACGTAGAAATTGTGGCGGGGCTGGCGCTCCGTCAGCCTGCGGTGCGGACTCCGGGGCCCGCGCAGGCATTTTTGCCAACCCGGCAGATGTTTGTCCGGAGATTAGAAATGTTGCGATTTCAGGATTTTACTCACCCGAACAGAAGTTACTGGTACATGGCCTCTGGTTGTGTGTCGGTGTTAGCGATTTCGGTTATGGCCAGTGGTCTAAGGCCGATGGCTGCGAATGCACAACAGACGGCTCGTCAGCCAGCCGTTGCTACTTCCACGGCTCAGCCCGCCGATCTACTCGACTTGATTCCACCAGGGATCATCGAGGGTGTGGTGGATATCGACGTGGCTGCGCTGCTCGCGTCCGAAGCAGCAAAACCGATTCTCGATGCGTCGCCTGACCTGCTCGCGCAGATAGGTTTCGATCTTCAAACGCTTGAGCGAGCGCTGATACTCATTCCCTCAGTGGCAAGCAAGCAGGATAATCCGCTCGTCGTGATGCAATTTCAGGAGGGAACAAAAATGTCCAACGCAGCGGTACCACCCGAGAAACCAGGCTCCAATACTCCCGCCTCACTCTTTGCGGCTAACTCGCGCAACATCAATGAACGGATGCTTGTCGTTGGAGGAACCGCACAACTGCGAGCAACGCTTGGCACGCTACCAACCGACAACCAATTCCAGCCACTATTGGCCCGCCATCAAGGTCAACCGCTCCGTCTTGCCGGACGGACCAAGGTACTGCGTCAATTGCTTTCAGCACCGCCGACGGGGAATGACCCATCCATGATGGCTTTCGCCCCACTTTGGAAAAAGGTCGACACTCTGTCGCTTGGTATGGATGTTAGCGATGAGTTGCGGCTCAAGGGACAACTTGACACAAGCGATCCAACCCGTGTCTCAGAAACACTGTCGGCTCTAAAGATTTTGGCTGGTAATCTACTCAGCAGCGCAGCGGACGATAGTCGCGGCGAGGGGGAGCAAGATCCGATGCAGCGAATGTTGATGACTACCGTGATGGGACAAGCCAAAAAGTTGCTGCAATCGGTTACGATCGAAACCAGCGACTCGAGCGTGCAAGTCTCTGCCCGAGTTGACTCGGCTGCCTACGCGGCAACGGCGGTGTTGTTGCCCGCTGTGCAAGCATCGCGTCTGGCGGCGATGCGCATGCAAAGCGCCAATAACCTTAAGCAGTTAATGCTAGGGCTCTACAACTACGAAGCTGCCTACAACCACTTTCCACCAGCAGTCGTCCGCGATGCGGAGACAGGTGTGGAACGCAGTTGGCGTGTCGAGATTCTCCCGTTTCTCGCTGGAGGGCAGAGGCTGTACGAGCAATACCGCAAAGACGAACCATGGGATAGCCCTGCCAATTTCGAAGTCCTCAAGCAAATGCCCAGGGTCTTCGCTATGCCTGGCGTGAGTAGCACCGAAACGCCTTATTTGGCTGTTGTCAGTCCAGATGGTGGTTTGACGTTGACGAACGAGGGTAAACCGCCGCGGCCGGCGGATATCACGGACGGAACGAGCAATACAGTGTTCCTGGTGGAATCCAAACCGATGGTTCCTTGGACCAAGCCGGTCGATGCCACCGACATGGATACCGTGCGGACTACTCCGATGCACACCGGTGGCTTCAACATGGCCTTGGGCGACGGCGCGGTGAAGTTTATATCAAACAACATTGACAATCACATCTGGACGGCACTTACCACGCGATCTGGAGCTGAGGTTATTCCGCGTTAATAGTGATTCTGCGTTAGTAACAGTTTAAGCGTCGCAGTGTTGCTTGCCGATTTTGTAGATCGCCTACTGGACACGTCAATTTAGTGAGCGGCAAGGCGCCAGCCGCCGGTATTTTCAGGTAATAACTGCGCAAAAAAAGAGCGGCTAGTGCCTTGACGCTCACTAATCAGAAAAGCCTGTAATTTCGACACTTCTCGCCGACCGACACCACCTAGGTCAGCCTCTCCGAGGCTGATACCAACAAAGCAGTGGTCTTTCGAGTCTCGGAGAGACTCGACTACCTGACTTGCCGACGTCGTCACTAACTCACACGCGTAGACAGTTTAGAGTTATGATTGATGGCGATCAGCGAGAAGTGTCCTGAATGTGGCAACTTTGCAGAAGTACTTGCATGAGGACCGCAGCGCCACGATCTATGTCTCCGATGTGCCACCTTCTTCACCAGACTTCGCCTCCGTGCAGTGGTGGGGTAATCGCGGCGGGTTACATGGACTTGTGGAACTCGACAGTTCTCGCAGGGCAAAGAACATTACTGGCCAATATTTCGAGGCGTTTCCGGATCATGCGGCTGGGCTGGACAAACCCTTGACGCCGGAACTTCGAACTCGATGGGAGCATCTGCTACCGCCTGGGGTGCGTGTTTCCACAGTCGCGCGAACACGAGCAGAATGGATACGCGCTGCCTTTGCAAACAAAGAGCGAGACTGAGCCATCCACCCATCACTCATTTCACGCCAAAAGATGACCGTCGTAGACGGATCCAAGAGTCTGTCATTAATTTGAAAATTCAAAGCACTATGAAATTGTTGACCTTCCTCGTTTTGTTTCCATCGTTGCTTGCTGTTTCCGCAGGCGCAGAAAATGCCGACATCGTTACCAGCACGCCTGGCCTGGTGGCATTCTGGGATTTCGTGAAACACGAGCCGGACGGCCATCGGCGTTTTACCGCGCATGTGAGCAAAGGTGCTGCGACGGATTACCCACTCGATGCGGCAAACTACATCAGAGATTATTGGGGCGCTGGCCGCGAGGCGACATACGGGGATTTTCCACAACTTGGTCGCGGCCCCTTTGGCAATGCCATACGCATCGCCAAGGAGACCGATCCCGATTTCCGCCCATTCCTTTTCGTGCCGCGTGCTCGACTGCATGACACTCCGCTGGATATCAAGGGCGCTGATCAGTCGGTCACCGTCGTCGTGTGGGCGATTCGCGAGAGCGGCAATCATGCGCTGGCCGGTATCTGGCATGAGGGGACAGATCTGAAGCAGCAAGAGACCGCCAGCGTCGCCAGAGTCGAACTTGGACAACGGCAATATGCTCTGTTTGCTGGACTGAATAAAGCGGGAAGCGCCTGTGGCCATGTCTCGGAGAACGGAGCTAGTTCGTTCCTTAACAAATATGCTCTGCACAAGTGCAACTCGGCTGGCCAAAGCCCCGAAGTCCCCGCAGACTCGCCGCTGGAAGTGCTTGATTCCGCCTGGCAATGCTTTGCCATGACCTTTGACCACCAACGCGACGAACTCACTGGTTGGCTCAACGGCGTCGCGGGTGATCGCTGGCTCGAGAACCCGAAACGCGATAACCTAATCTCTTACGCTTACAATGCCTACATGCAAGGGCACTATGCAACAACCCCTGACAAAGAACCGGCCGAGGATGCAGCGTTCCCAAAAGACCAATTCTACAACCCGCCCGAAAACGATCCATTGAGCATCAAAGTCCTACGCGATAACGGAACCGACCGCGTCGAACTGCGTGAGTTTCGCTATACGAGGGTCGAAGTTACCTTGCGAGACGGCCATGAAGTGTCGCGGGAGCTTGTTGCGTTGCGGCTAAACCCTTGGTGGTTTCCGCACGATTTGTACACACCGAAGGACAAGCAAAGCGGTGGGCCATTCACGATCGGCCGCGTCATCCACAGCAGCCGCAGCGTCGGCTTCACCGGCTGGATCGGTGGTGTGGCAGTGTTCGACCGAGCCCTTAGTGAAAACGAACTCCGCGAACTGGCAGACATCGCCAAAGCGGGACCAGTGCAATCGCATTCTCGACGTCTGTCACCCTCGGGTTCGCCGAAAACTGTTCCCGAAAACAAAGGTCCTGTTGAGAAATCGGACTGATTGTCGCTTTGAATTACGCTACGGAAATTAGCACAACCCACTACACAGCTGACGAATCTTGCTCGGTGTAGCTGTGGCTGGGCTTAATGTTCTAGAAATACAGCCGATGATGTTTGCGCAAATTCGAAAACTAGACTTCGTCATAGGCATCGTGGTGACGCCACCAGATCCCATTCTCGTTTCGTCCTTTGGGTGCACGATCGAGCCAAGGATACATGGCCCAAAGCCCATCCAATCCGCGTGCGTAGGCGGAATATGTATGGTAAACGTCGCCCTCGTGCAAGACAAAAGTGCTTAGTCCAGGCCGATCTCTCAGATACGTTGGCACATCTGTGCCGGTCATGGATGCCATCAGTTCCAGCGGACTACCAGTACCGTCTGACTTCCCAGCTTCAATGGTAGCGCCACGTTTGATTCCGATCGGCATAGCCGATTCACCACTGTAATTGTATACGACGTCGCCGCTGCGCTGCTCCTCCTCGGTAAAGAAGACATTGAAGTCGCTGTTGAAATCGCTCCCAGCGGAAGACGCCCAAGGGAAGCTCCAGCCCATTCGCTCCTTGAATGCTTGCAGTTTGGTTAGCGGAGCTCGCGATACGGCCCAAAGCATCACATCGTGGTTTCGCAAGTGAACAGAAATTCCGTTAAATCCATCCGCAATACTGGAACAAGACGGACAGCCAGCGGCATAGTCTGGCCCGAACATGAAATGGTAAATGAGGAGCTGTGTTCGGCCCTGAAAAAGATCGCCCAGCGAAACCAAGCCATCCTCAGTTTCGAGTTGGTAGTCTTTCTCGATTTTCACCCACGGAAGCTCTTGACGTTTTCGAGTCACATCGTCGCTCCGACGGGTCAGTTCCTTTTCTTCCTCAAGCAACCGCAGTCGCTGAGCCAGCCATTCCTGCCGTGTTGCGATCTTATGGTTCATGGTCGATTGTCCTTTCGAAAGTAGCCATTTGTTAAAGCGAAAATCAAGCTTGCCCGAGTAAGTATCAAGTAGACGAGACATGCGATGCACAGCGTGATCAGTGTCCAACGCAAGTAAGTGGCAGTGACAAAAGAAAGCCCGCACCCTGTCCATATCATGGCAAAAGCTGCAATGCACATTGGGCACTTGGGAATAAGCAACAAAAGCCCACTTGGCAATAGCCAGCCCGCGATCTCAAAGACGGTGGAACGGCCCATAATCCCTTCGATGTGCGCTGAGCAACAGGTCTTCTTCATGAGCAGTACCCTTACTTTGCAAAGTCAGGCAGTTCGTCGCCACTTGGGCCATAGCTGGACGGAACCATTGCGCCAACCAGTCGCAGATAAACGCCGAATTGCCCACGATGGTGATACCAGTGGTTGAGCAAGAGACTTCTGCAGACGGCGGCTCGCGGAAGCGATAACAACTCCCTACCGTCGCGACTCATTCGCCAAGTCGCGTGCATCTGCTCATCAGAGAATTTCGGAAGGACTTCGCAGACAGTGGACACACTCGCGTCCAATGCATCCAAAATCTCCCCGCGAGTGGCTGGCTGTGGATTAGGGCGACCGAAGTCAGGCATCTGGACGTTATCCATTTCAGCCATCCTGACGATTCCGCCTGGTGCCAATGCGATATGCAGAGCGAGCTGTCCAGCGGTCATCGATTTATCGTGGGGCTTCCACCGCAGTTTTTCTTCAGGCAGCTGCTCCAAGAATTTGCGAGTGGTCTTGGCCTCTTGTTCAAACTCAGCCAACATTGCAGCAGCAATCGTCATGAGTTTATCTCCCGTGAAAATAGATTTCGAAGCAGTGGTAATTGAGCAACAACAATCACTTAAGAGATTCCGCGTGGCTTTTGATTCGATCCAGAATATGAGTCCAACCGATTACCGCGCCTTCGCGATGTTCGTCCGGGAAATCGCCAATCGCCCGATGAAGAAACGAGAGCTTTGTTCCAATGCCGTCAGGCGTGAAGCGATACTGGATGTGATTTGCGCAGGGATAGGACATGAAAAGAGGACCACATATTTCAAGAACTTTCGGCGGCTTGTTGACTTGCACGTGCCCCCAGAGATGCCCCGTGTTATCGCCTAAATCACGGAACCAACGACCGCCTGGCCACGCTTCCAGTACGAGCGGCATCGGTGTTCCGTCAGGCAATTGATTGTCGCCGGCGAGTTCCTCGAGTGTGGCGGCAAAGGCGATGTCGATTGGGGCCGAAATGTATATCTCTTTCTCAATTCGAAGCTGCTGGATCATTTCTCTTTCAGACGATGCGACCATATTTTGAATATCCTGGATGTGAGGGTTCTAGTTGTTGGCAGCCCGTTTCGCGGCCAGCTTTTCAGCACTCCGCTTGATGCGGTCGAGTTGGCTTGTCCAAAGCCTTTCAAATGGATGCACCCAGTCGTGAAGCGGTTTCAACGATTGAGGGTTAAGCGAATAAAGCCGCTCTTTGCCTCGCTTTTCTACGTTGACGATTCCAACGGAGCGCAGAACCGCCAAGTGTTTTGATACGGCAGGTTGCGCTAAGTCCATGGATACCACCAATTCGCCAACCGTCTGTGGCCTACCAGCGGCTAACAAAACAACAATCTCACGCCGCTTCGGTTCCGCTACTGCATTGAATACATCGGATGTGGTAGTTGCTCGTGCCATGCACACATCATATTCCAGTAATGGAATATGGCAAGTGCGATTCTGGCTGGCCAGGAGGCCAGCGTGAAGAGTGATGAAATGGAATGGAGGTCACAATGCGGAAACAGGTTATTCGAAAGGGGACAAAAGGCCATGGCGCAACGATTATGAAAAACGATGCTTCCGACAAGCACTTGCTCCCCTTAAGGAAAAATGGCGTACGGCAAATTACCCAGAAAGAAAACGCCAGATACTCGAAATCCTCGGTTTGAACGATCGTTTAGACAACGTAACTCTTTGCGTACAAATGAGAAAGCCCTTCGACGTACTCGCCGAAGGGCTCGATTCTGAAAAGAGTCGGGGTGACAGGGCACCAGCTGAACTTTTTTGGCGAGGCGTGCATGATCAGGCGTCGGATTTTTCGATTCTCCAAACCGCTGATTGGGCCTAAGAGCATTTTGGAGATCTCTTCAAGTTGCGACTTTAACTCGGCGTGCTTTGCTTCATCGAGCAAGCTGCGGCGTCGAGCTAACTCGAGTAGTAACACGAACTCTTGAAACGACCCGTGGGCGATGATCAAGAAGTTCTTTCGGTCGTCTTTGGTGAATCGGCCGTTCCCTTCGGCGATGTTCGCTGAGATGGAGAGAGCGACTCGGTTGAGTTGGTCCACCAAGAAGCCGTAGCCACGGGAGAATTGTTCAGTAGCCGTGCAAACTTGAATGTCGAAATCTAGTTACTTTTGGTAGACGAGGAGCTTCTCGAATCGGAAAGTTATTCACTGCTCCAGAAGAAGTGAGTAGAAAGTAGAGCAGTAGACCGAGTAGAAAAGAGAAGGTGTATTTGGCTGATTACGTCAATGGCCATGGAAAAACTCGCGGGCGTGAAAGCTCTACTGCTCTACTTTCTCTTTTCTACTCTCTATTTTTGGCGGAGCCGAAAATCGGGGTAACAGGACACCAGATGAACTTTTTACTGTTGGCGTCGGCACTATGCCGGAAGCATTAATCGCTACAGCCAAAGCACTTGCGGCGACATCCGCATAAGGTCCTATCAGAGGCGGGCCCATGAAAGTCCGAAAGTGAACGGGGGCCTTTCCGGATCATGAGTTTCGGACACGTTTCACTTAATTTGCAATGCTTTGACTTTGAATGCTGTCGTTTCCGAATCCGATACTGTACGCCATGGAAGCGAAGAAGCCGCTTGAAGGAGTCGCCCTGTTGGCGTGGCTTCTCAGGAAATCGGATGGAAATAATAGAGGAACTAGCGAGTCGCGAACCAATCTGATACCTGATTGAACACGATCCGAACCCGAAACATCACAATAGACAGATAAACAGGCAGAACTGAAATATTCTCGGCTTGGATTGCGCCTTTTCCAACCGATTTTCGCTGGATGAATCGGAGGAACAAATCAAATGCAGGAATTAGACCTTTTTGCCCTCGCGCTAATGGCACCTGACCAAGTCCAGCGAGCCGAAATTCTTGACCGCGAGTGTCGTGACAACCCAGAATTGCGATTTCGAATCGAAGCTTTACTAGAGGCGCACTTTCAAACGCACTCGCTGCTTGATCAGGGGCCTATACCGCTGACCGAAGATCAAACGCGCAACTTTTCCGAACGACACGCACAGGTCGACACGGTTATAGCTGGGCGCTACAGGCTTTTGGAACCGATTGGCGAAGGCGGGATGGGTACGGTCTGGAGAGCCAAGCAAACAGATCCCGTTAAGCGCTTTGTAGCAATCAAGCTGATCAAGGCGGGCATGGATTCCAGACAAGTTTTGGCTCGGTTTGAAGCCGAGCGACAAGCACTGGCGTTGATGGATCATCCGAACATCGCCAAGGTTCTCGACGGCGGTCTGCATGAGCATCGGCCGTACTTTGTGATGGAACTCGTCAAGGGAACGCCCATCACAGAATATTGCGACTTTCACAAGCTGACACCCAAGTCACGTCTGGAACTATTCATTAACGTCTGCGAGGCGATCCAGCATGCTCATCAAAAAGGAATCATTCACCGCGATATCAAACCAAGAAACGTGCTGGTTGCACAGTATGATGAAAAACCGGTCGTGAAAGTGATCGATTTTGGCGTCGCGAAGGCGACGGGCGGAGCATTGACAGAGCATTCGATTGACACAGGCTTTGGCAACGTGGTCGGTACTCCGCAATATATGTCGCCCGAACAAGCAACGTTTAACAACCTGGACGTTGATACGCGATCGGACATCTACGCCCTTGGGGTTCTCTTGTACGAGCTGCTAACTGGCGCTCCTCCTTTTTCACAAAAGGAATTGGAGAAAGTCGGGCTGCTGGAGATGTTGCGTGTCGTGCGAGAGGATGAACCACCTCGGCCGAGCACCAAACTGAGCACCGCAGACGCTTTGCCTTCACTCGCGGCCAATCGAGGAACCGAACCGACGCGGCTAGCTAGCCTGCTAAGAAACGAACTGGATTGGATCGTCATGAAGGCGCTGGACAAGGAACGTGTCCGGCGGTACCAGACGGCGGCCAGTTTCGCAGCAGACGTTCAGCGATTCCTTGGTGGTGAAGCCATTCAGGCCCATCCGCCCAGCACCGCCTACCGTCTCCGAAAATTGCTTCGTAAGAATAAAGCGCCGGTGTTGGCCGCTACTCTGATCTTGATGACACTGTTGCTGGGAATGGTTGGAACAGGTTGGCAGGCCATCCGCGCGGAACGAGCGCGAGCCAAAGAGGAAACGCAGCGGCAA
>JBGSTP010000246.1:0-9031 GCA_041736515.1 Pirellulaceae bacterium | reverse complement strand
GGCATCACTGGGTTTCGTGGCCCCAAAACTTTCGCCATCCAGGATCCTAGATGTGGGCAGGCCACAGTTTGAGGTGGGACGTAACCCGTATGCCAGTGATACTGATGACGCGAATGGAGAATACTACCTAGATCGGGCTGGATGGCTGATCGTATCAGCGTAGCACGATCCATGACGGACGCGATATTCTCAAGCCCTTGGCAGATTTTTATGTTGTCCACCGCCGTATCAATCGCAGGAAATGTACTAACCATTTTCTCGATGGGCAAACCGACTTCGAAAGGCGTGTAGAGCTTCGGATCGAATGTATCGGGTGCAGCCATGCCGCCGCCGAACCAAATCAGAATGCAAGCATCTGCCTTAGCTGCCGGCTGCTCCACGGGAATGGCTCCAGCGAAGGCCTTGGGGGCGCCCATGCCGAGCGTGGCAGTGGAGGCCAAGGCCAGTTGCTTCAAGAAACTTCGTCGCTGTGTTGATTCGTTGGCGCTGTGCATAAGTCTACCTTACCATGAAAAATTCGGGCATCATACAAACCGACCATAGTAGATCCTCGATCGACTGCTGGGATGGCTGGTCGCCGAGTTGCTCGACGATGGCTCGGAGTTCTTCTGCCGTCGGTTCGCGAGCGAGCGCAGTACGGAAAACCTTGCTTGCTAGCTGATGTGAGGTCAGTGATTGTTGTATTAACGAGTTGGCACCTTTACTTAGCGCATCCGCAAACACCTGTCCATTTGCCAGATCGATCGCTTCAAGCGTAGTTAGATCGCTTGGACGCGACGTCACGATCTGATCTCGATTGGGACGCCCTAGCGACCGCATTAAAAAATCACTGTTGATCAACGAGGCGCGGACCATCGAAGCTTCTCCAGAGATGCCCAATGCTAGGCCGCGTTTTAATTTAGATTCGATGCGCTGATAGGCCTGGGGGTTGCCGAGGCAAATCACGGTAGTCCAGGGTCCCTCGAGCTTTCCCAGCCTCCCTTCACGACCGGCGGGAGAATTCGTGCTGAATTGCCAAGAATCGTCCGCCGCAATCGCCACCAACGACTCATCTTCCAAGCGCAGCCGAGCTTCAAAAAACAAACCCGCCGCATTCGGTTCGCTGCCTGCATTTCTGGCGACGATAACTACAGTGTTCTCGCCTTTCTTCAAATGTGCGGCTAGCGGAATAACTTGAGGAATCTGCCAATCGTCGCTGGTGGCAATGCGCCGACCATTGAGAAACAGATCAAATGCATTGTCTGCACTGACAACTGCTGCTCCCCCTTTAACGGCATGGGACAATTCGATTGTTTTCTTAAACGTAAGTTCTTCTCCAGCGGGTGGGCGGCCAGCGTCTTTCGCTGAGTCGCCCCAAATCCATTGGCTTTGCAATTCCATCGAAGCCAGCAACGATTCGTCGACGGCACCACGTGTGACTGGCGCATCGAATGTCGTTGGTGCGGTACCCGTGAGTTGCCAGACAGCATCGACGAACTGCTCAGCGGTTAGTCGCCGAGCACGCGGTCCTGAATACAAGTAATCACCTTCCAGGCTAGGATCCTCACTGATGATTTCGGCTTGTGATCCGTAGGCGCGCGAGGTGGCAATCCTCTTCAGAATTGCTTTCAAATTGTAGCCACTGGCAACAAAATCGTTCGCCAGGTAGTCCAACAGATCCTCGTTCCAGGGTTGCGTATTCATCGCATCCAGGGGATGAACGATTCCGCGGCCCATCAGTTGGGCCCACAAGCGATTGACAATCGTCCTTGCGTATCGGCCATTGTTGGGATGAGTAACCAGAGCGGCGAGCTGTTGTAACCTCACTTCCCGCGGTGCATCCGCATCGATTTGCCCCAATTCAGGAAACAGCCAGCCAGCCCGAGCCACTTCGCCGGTCGGTTTATCGCAACGGTGGATTGCAAGCGGCTGGGGCGCGTAAACAGCCGCCAACGAGTATGCCTCGCTCAGCTTCCATCGATCGATAAAACTGTCGTGGCAAGACGCACACTTTAGGTTGATTCCCAGAAAGGACTGGGCTACGCTTTGGGCAAACTGTATATCGATGGTTTGCCCAGCACTTACAGTGCCACGCCATTTAATTCCATCGATGAAACCGCGACTCGACTCATCGGACGGGCTGATCAGCTCGCGCGTGAACAGATCAAACGGCTTATTCGTCATTAAAGAGCGGTAGAGCCAATCGCTGATTTGTTTCCGACCTCCCGTGATAAAGCCCGTCCCATTATAGTCATTTCGAAGCAAATCATTCCAAAAGGTTAACCAATGCTCTGTGTAAGCGACGTCCTCTTCGAGCAGTCTTTGCACTAGCGTCTCCCGTCTGTCGGGCGAAGGGTCGCTTAAGAACTGCGTCAGTTCTTGGTCAGTCGGCAATAGTCCCACTAGATCTAAGTGAGCTCGCCGTGCAAACGTCGAGTCATTGATTGGCTTGGGCTGCGGGAGTTGATGCTCCTGTAAGTACCTATCGAGAATCTGATCGATCGGATTGGAATTTGAGTCGGGGGATGGCAATGCAACCTGGCGTGGCAATAGCGGTGGTTCATAGGTTGTCTCGGCGAACGACAGGCCCTCCGTCCATGGCATGTTGGCATCGACCCAGCGCGCAAGCACGTCTATTTCCTCGACACTCACTCTGGCTTTGTCGCGCGGCGGCATTTGCGTGTCAGGATCTTTGGAACGCACCAGCTCCAAAAAATACGAACGGGCGGCGTCACCCGGCACAGCAGCTTCGCTATCTAAAAATAGCTCGCGAGTATTCATAGAAAATCCGCCTTTAGCCTCGCGGCCTGCGTGGCAGGCAACGCAATGTCGCTTCAAAATCGGCACAACTTCATGCGCAAAATCAACTGCCAAAGCTTGTGGGCCGATAGCCAACATCAGACCAGAGGTAATAACGTTGAATACGAGCGTGAAGGTTCGCTTGAGATAAACCATGGCTTCCACCTTTTTACTCCGGGCTGTCGGCAGCATTCTTGGGTTTTACCGCCGCATCTGCATAGAACGCATAGCGTGAGGTTAGTTCCCTTAGCTTGTCCGCGTTTTGCACTGCGAGATTATTCATTTCTGAAGGATCCTGCGCGAGATTGAACAATTCGATCGATTCCGTTGCAGCCTTCTTTTTGCCTGCAGTGTTCTTCTTAATGACGAGCTTCCAATCGCCGACTCGAATAGCTCCACCAGAGGGAGTAGCATTAGCCAGGATCTCTTTATGCGGCGACTTGGCCTGCTGCGTAATAACAGGCCAAATATCCATTCCATCCAAAGGCAGTGGCTGTTCCAGAGAACCACCTACAAGCTTTATAAGAGTTGGGTACCAATCCACCATGTGCATGGGTTCCCGACAAACTGCTCCAGCCGGAATTTGTTTTGACCAAGTTGCGAAGGCAACTCCGCGGACTCCACCCTCATAGACAGTACCTTTTCCCTCGCGCAACGGACCATTGCTGGTAATCTTGTTCGGTGCAACACCACCATTGTCGCTAGAGTATATGAACAGCGTGTTTTCACGCATCCCTTTTTGTTCCAATGCAGCCACGATTTTCCCCACTCCCTCATCCAGCGCAGTCAGCATGCCAGCCATCTGAAGACGATTGCCCGTCAGATGCTCATATCCCTGCTTGTACTCCTCGGGAACTTGATACGGTCCATGAACCGCGTTGTAGGGCACATATAGAAATAGAGGCTTCCCTGCAGGGTTTTCTTCAATGGCCTTCACTGCAGCCTGTGTTACCAGATGAGTTGAATAGCCGGTTTGATTCTGTTTTACACCGTTCACGTACCAATCGAGTTTCTGATCGCGAAGGTGGGTAAAATAGTCAAGCGCTCCAAAGAGATGCCCCGTATGAGAATCAAATCCGCGTTGCATCGGCCAATAGGCTCTGTCAAAACTGCCCAGGTGCCACTTGCCGCAAATAATCGTGCGATAACCGATCTCTCGAAGTACCTCAGGAAGCAAGCGTTCCTCGAGCGGCAATCCGTAATTGGCAGTTGGCTTTACGACTCCAACCTGCAATCCGTAGCGAATCGGATAGCGCCCTGTCATCAGCGAGGCGCGGGTCGGCGAACATACTGGTTGAACATAGAACTGGTCGAGTTGAGTTCCCGCCATCGCCAACTTGTCGATCTGGGGAGTGCGGATTTCACCGCCTTTGTAACTAACATCATACGATCCTTGATCGTCGGAAAGTATAAAAACAATATGCGGCTTTACCGCATCAGCCGCCTGGAGTGTCGTTCCCGCAAGCCAGAATAAAAGCAACGAGAGCCTGGTGAGTAAAATCATAAGCTTGAAAACCGTTTCGGTGAGTGTAGGGAGCTGATTCTTGAGGGGGCATTGCGGGGGTGAGTCTTGCGGGGGTCAATTAACCAGCCGCTGACTTATTTTACCATGCAACAGACATCCTTTGCGAGACATCTATCTCAATGTCGATGTGTAAGTTGATCCCGCGCAACGAAATGTCCGCGATTTTTCAAGCCATCTGGCAGCCCAAACGCGGGTGCCACGGCGCGAAAACCTGCGGACAGTTGCGGGAAAATGGAACCACCGAATTGCGTACCGATTTGTTATACTACCATTCGGATTTCGCAGCAGCTGTTAATGATGGCAACGGGTGACGGTTGCCAGCGAAACGAGCTGCACTCGTTCGCACAACAACATCCTATGCCCGAGTCATTGAGCAAAGCACGTAGACAAATCTTAGAGAACCGCAGCAGTCAGCGTCTCGGGATAACGCGGCTACCTGCTGCGACAAGCCCAAGAACTTAAGCTTGGTGCTATTAACGATCGATACTTTAACACGCGTGGGTTCCCGATGAAATCTTGGCCAATTTTTGTCTGTGGGTTGCTAGTTTGCTTAACCACCATGGTCGCTGGGGCAGATGAGCAGCGTCCCAACCTGGTTTTTATGTTTGCCGATGATCAGGCGCCAAATTGCCTGGGAGTGATGGGCAACGACAAGATCCTCACCCCAAACATCGATAGCTTGGCACGACGCGGAGTAGTCTTTAATAATGCCTTTGCGACCACCGCCATTTGTTGCTCCAATCGCGCATGCATTCTTACCGGCCAGCACATGATGCGGCATGGTATTGAAGATTTTGTTGAACCTTTGTCGGCTGAAGCTTTTGAACAAACTTATCCCGCGCTGTTACGCAAGGCGGGCTATCGAACTGGATTTCTTGGAAAGTATGCCGTCGGCAATCCTGCGAAACACCCTAGCCAACTCTGCTTGCCAGCAGATAAGTTTGACTATTGGTATGGCTTCCCGCAAAGTATCGATTTTCGCCAAATGATCGATGGCGAGCCACAGTACTTGACCGAAGTGATGACGGAAAAGGCCATCGAGTTTTTACAGCAAAGTAGCTCAAGCCAACCCTTCTGTTTGACGGTGGCATTCAAGGAGCCACATGGTCCGTTCAACTATTTCGACCCCAATGTTCCCGACCCATACGCATCCGCAGAGCTTCCGGCGTCGCCGACCTGTACGAAAGCAGATTGGGAGGGACTTCCCGAGTTCTTGCGAAGCTCGTTGGGTGGCAATGGAGCTGAGGCCAGAATCGATAACGGTGAAGGTGGCTTGCGCGAGAGGCGGACGGTCTATCGCATGATTTCGCGAATGGATACTGCGGTAGGCAAAATTATGGCGGAGCTCGAACGATTAAAGCTCGACCAAAATACCATTGTGATTTACTCATCCGACCATGGCAGCTTACTAGGCGACCATGGCCTGTCGGGCAAATGGTTGATGTATGAAAACTCGATTCGCGTTCCCATGATCATTTTTGATCCTCGCAAGGCTGCAAGTGGGCAGCGAGGCCGACGTAACGAAATGGTATTGAGCATCGACTTGGCGCCGACTATGTTGGCAGTTGCGGGCGTCGAAATTCCTGCAACCATGCAAGGCCAAAACTTGATGGCGCTAGTTAATCAAGAATCGGTTGAATGGCGCTCGCATTTCTATTATCAGCATACATATCAGACCGAACCACCGCGTGCACCGATTCCTCGTACCGAGGGAATCCGCACGGAGCGATGGAAGTACATACGCTATCCGGATACTGTGCCAGTGTACGAACAGCTTTTCGACTTGAATAATGATTCGCTTGAACGAAATAACTTGGTCGCCGACGCACGGTACGCCGAGCGATTAACCGAACTACGGAAAAAGTGCGATGCGGCGCCCCTCGAACTCAAATAACCACTTAGGAAACGTTGAATGAATCGATCTTATTTGGGAATTCGTCTGCTCGCAGCGTTGGTCTGCTTCGACGCTTGTGTCCATGCACAAGTAAATTCGGTGCCCTCAGTCTTCGGAGAAACTCAGGTAATTCCGCTGTATGACGGTGTTGCACCGGGATCGGAAAAGTGGGATTACCCAGAAGTTGCCACTGAGGGGAAGTCAGGACCGCAAATCAAGAATGTCGTTCGTCCGTCGTTACTCTACTTCCCAGCGAAGGCATCGGTAGGTACCGCGATGATCGTTGCGCCCGGCGGAGGAAATCGTACCCTAATGATGAGCTATGAAGGGGTCGATATCGCGAGGAAGCTCAACGACTTTGGAATCGACGCGTTTGTTTTAAAGTATCGATTGAATCACACTGGTCCTGGAGCGGATTCATCCCAGCCCCCCAAGTCGGGTCCGCAGGCTGGTCAGAACGTTCGCGAACTGGCACGCGCGGACGGTCTACGTGCCGTCGAGTTGTTGCGCTCGCGCGCAAGTGAATTTCGGATTGATGGCAATCGCATCGGCATGATCGGGTTTTCAGCCGGAGGAGGTCCCCTTCGCGGCGCAATGGACGGTCGGTCGGACACCCGCCCCAACTTTGTGGCGTTGATCTATGCAACGGGTGGCCGCGACACAACGGTGACGTTGCCTGAGGGCGCTCCTCCACTGTTTCTGGCAGTTGCTGCGGACGATCCCGCCTATGAAAGTTCTATTCGAACCTTTACTGCATGGAGAACTGCTAGTGTTCCCGTCGAATTGCATATCTTTCAAATGGGGGCCCACGGCTTTGTCAACAAAGGCGGGGGAGCAGACCACTTCATGGATCGCCTGGGCGAATGGATGAAGATGAATGGTTGGCTCGACCGGAAACCAAAGTGAATAGTTGTATCCGTTTATTAGCTCCCGGTCGGCTGTTAGTTATGTAGGGTAAGCCGCGCTGCATAAGTGAAAGAGAAATTCGGAGCGGATAGAAGCTGTATGATTTCAATCAAGTATAAAAATGAAGCTACTTTCTGGGCTGCTGCGCTGTTTACCTGCATTGTTGCAAGCGGAGTTGCCAGGGGTACCGACGATACTCGTAGCGAAGATGGCTTAGATTTTTTTGAAGAGCACATTCGTCCACTGCTTGTCTCGCGTTGTTATTCCTGCCACTCGAATCGCGCGTCCAGCTTGGAGGGCGAGCTGAAATTAGACAGTCGCAGTGGCTGGTCTGTGGGCGGAGAACACGGACCAGCCATCGTTCCAGGAGACGTTGAAGCCAGCTTACTGATTCGCTCAGTTCGCTACCGCGACAGCAGCTTGCAGATGCCCCCCGACCGTCGCTTACCGGATGATGCTATTGAGAAACTCGAACGCTGGGTGCAAATGGGCGCACCCGATCCTCGCGAGGAGAGCGCCGCGAACATGACTGACCATGCGTTGACCCCAGGAAGCACAGCCGCGCCGGATCCAATTGCCGGTCGCGAGCATTGGGCATATCGTCCATTGGCATTGACTGCAATTCCTGACGCCCAATCGTCGACTTGGCCACGCAACGCTATCGATGCGTTTGTTCTCTCCAAGCTGGAAGAACAAGCTTTGACTCCAGCACCCGACGCTGATCTCCGCTCGCTTGCGCGACGCACTTTTATCCAACTCATTGGCATTCCGCCGACTGTCAGCCAAATGGAAGATTTCCTTGCCGACCAACGCGGAGACGCTTTTGAACTGTTGGTAGATCAGCTACTAAGCTCACCTGGTTTTGGGGAGCGCTGGGGCCGTCATTGGTTGGACCTGGCTCGCTACGCTGACTCAAACGGTTTGGACGAAAACTTCCTCTTTCGCGAAGCTTGGAGATACCGAAACCGGGTAGTTGAGTTGGTCAACGAAGACATGCCCTATGATCGCTTTTTGCTTGAGCAAATCGCGGGTGACTTGCTGCCCTACGAGTCGATCGAACAGCGAGATGCGCAGCGTATCTCCGCGGGGTTTCTCCTGGTTGGTCCTAAAGTTTTGCTAGGAATTGATCCTAACGTGCAACGTATGGATATCGCCGACGAACAGCTCGACACAATTGGCAAAGCTGTGTTGGGGCAAACAATCGGATGTGCTCGCTGCCATGATCATAAATTCGACCCTATCCCAACAGCCGACTACTATGCGATGGCTGGCATCTTTACGTCGACGCAAGTTATGGAACAGCGGCACATGCTGAACGAACAGCGAGTAATGGAGCGTTTGGTCGGCTTGGGTGTCACCGGTAGTCAACTCGACGACGATTACGAGAACTTTTGGCGGAATAAGAAAGAACTTGACGGGCGGAAGCGGAGTATAGAATCGTCGATCAAGCAGCTCGAGGGCGGAAAGGTTGATGCATTCGAAGAATTCGCCCGGGTTCACCCGGAAGCAGTTTCGGAGATCGCCATGGATCATTGTGCCGAACTGGCTGAGCGCATTGTCGGCCAGCAACTGCTGCTCGAGCAACTCAGCGCTCGATTGGCGAATCCACCAGCCATTCCCCCTAGAGCCATGATACCTGGCGAAGCTGACAGCATTGGCAACGAGCCAATTCGTTTGGCAGGTCAAGCAGATCGCAAAGGGGCAGTCGTTCCACGCGGTTTTCTACAGGTAATGACGACCGAGCCCATTACGCTTCCAGAGCACGCGAGCGGTCGACTGGAACTCGCGCAGTGGTTGACTCGCGTGCACACTGGTGCCGGACATCTTACCGCACGTGTGATGGCAAACCGCGTCTGGCATCACTTGATCGGCAGTGGCATTGTTCGCACCGTCGATAATTTCGGAATCCGGGGTGAAGCGCCAAGCCA
>JBGSTP010000239.1:0-27565 GCA_041736515.1 Pirellulaceae bacterium | reverse complement strand
CATCCAAACTCGCAGTGTTTCCTCGTTATTCGATGCTTCCCGTCTCAGAATCTTTTCGGCGATGCGCGCTGCCAATTCGATCGTCTGATCGCGCCATAGGGCCAACCACTTTGTCGTCTCTTCGGCCAAGCCCTGAACGGTGGCCTCGCATGCAGCAATGGCAGTTTTACAGCGTTTGTCGCTGAGCTGCTGCGCTGCTTTTTCGACATTTTGCTCCATCAGATGCTGCGATTGGGCGAGACCATCCACCTTGGCCTGTTCGCGAATCTTAACGGCTTCGCCTTTGGCAGCAGACAAGACCTCAGCAGCCTCCTGCTGCACTTGTTGCAGATACTCTCGGGCTCGAATCTGCACATCTTCCACATTAAACACAACTGCCTGCGGAAAGTCGCTGCCTCGAGATTGCGTTGCCGATTTTAGGACTGATGCCATACCCGCGCCAATTGGTTAAGTCTTTGAGAAATCTAGTGGACGGTTGCCACGTGCATCACATCTCCTCTCATTACGCGGCCCGCAGCCGCGAAGAGCGAAGAACCGTTGATTCAATTTGCCTGTCCGCTAATTTCGCGGCGTTCTCCACAATCCGCCGCTGAGCTTCGTCGACGTCGCGCAGGTGAAGAGCTCCGATGCGCTGCAATCGATTTTGTAGGACTTTTGCGTCGCCGCGATCTAACATGCGATAAAATCGACGCATGAACTGCGGAGTGGCACCGGCCAGTGCAAGTAACACGGTCTGCGAATCCGTACTACTGAGGAGCAACGCCAGGGTCTGCGGTGGAAGCTGCAGTATTTGCTCAAACTCGAGCTCAACTAGCGAGCGATCTAACGGAGTTAAATGCGACCTCGACTGGGGTGCAAACGGAAGTAGGGTGGCTTTCTCCGACATATCGGTGTCATCGCTGGCTGGCTCTGCACTAGCTGCGGAATCTTCCTCGAATACGCCGTTTTGCTCACCGCCAATGTCCAAACTATCTGTTTCCCCGGACGCAAAAACCATCGGATTTTCTGAATCGGTTGCTTGCGGCAGGGTCTCACTCGTGCCCGACAGCGAAGGATTTCGATCTTCGCTCGCCGCCTTCAAATCCAAACTCCACTGCCTCCGTAGCGTTTCTGGTGCAGCTTCCAATAGCGCATCGATACGCCGCGCGTTCTCGAGTTCGCTTTCTAGGCGATGCTCGTATTCATGGAATCGTTGCGACAAGTGTTGATCGATTTCTGCCATCGCTTCGGGTGCAATCTCTTGCAAACGCGACAGCCGTAACAGAATTTCGCGGCCGGCTTCGGCAGACAAATGCTGCAGGACCTCGACAGCTTCTCGGGGAGCTAATTGGCTAATCACAACCGCTGCCACTGCCGCTCGCTCGCCTCGCACAAAACGCACTAGGGCAGCCGTGCTTAGCCGCGTCCATGCCGCAGCATTGGTGGATTCGTTATTCTCACCCCCACCTGCAGCGAAAACCTGGTTCGAGCTAGATGGCGCAAGAACACTTTTGAACTCTAGCTCAGTCGGCTGTAACATAGCAGAAGGCGACATAGCAGAAGGCGGTTTAGCTGGAGGAGTCTTCTGGTTTTGCAGTCGGCTTGCCGGTACTTCCGAACCAGTAGAAACCGCAGAGCGCTGAAACTCTGCCAGAATCCGACGTTTCTCCTCGGGCGATACCGTGCCGAGTTTTGTTGCCAACCCACGTACCTGCCGAGCAGTCTCGCTGGGTAAATGAAGCAAAATCTGACGAGCAGCTACAGCGTCCACACTGGAAACCAAGATTGCGATCTGTCGCAGTCGATCTTGTGCCGTTGCCGAAGTCATCGAAGCTTGCTCAGTCTATATGAATCATAAACACCTACGGACGATTATTCCGTACAGATTCATGTAGCGGTTCGCAGCTTCAGATGTCGATAGCAATCGTTAGAATTGCTCCATCTATCGATGCTAGCAACGCGTCGATTACTCCAGACCGGTTATTAGCCAGGGCTGACCACTGCAACAACGGCAGCTGAGTCCGCCCAATGCTTCTGCCAGATCGATTTCAGCAATTCGCGCATCCAATCGTCGACTGATCTCATCCGCGCGAGCCTTCAATCGTCCAACTCGCGCTACAGCAATCTGCTCTGGCTCTGCGTCTCCCATCGCCTCCAACTCTTCCAATTGCTCGATGCGATTCTCCCAACTGGACAGGGTTTGTTGCGCCAGTTCGATTCGGCGATAGGCTAACTGAACCTTAGCGCACTTCTCGTCCACCGCCTGACAGATCCAGCGACGATGCGTCTCAACGGTCAGGTTCAATTCGTATTGCATGTTGGCAGTCAAACAGGAATGGTCTGGAGGGCAAAGCAGATTTTTTAGCCCCGAGATAGTAGGTAATGGCAAACCAAAACCGCCCACCATAGTCGACAACATCTTGGCATAGATTGGTGCCGACGTCTCGTTGACCTGTCCTGACAAATAGCTCCAACCACGAATATCGTGACGTGTGCTTAGTGCAATCGCTTTGAGACGCTCGCAATCCATTGGATTGGCCAGAACCTCCAGCGATTCCTGCTGCACCTCATCCATCGCATAGTCGACACGCGCTAGCTGTGAAAGCAGTGTACGCAATTGACGTTCCTGCGATCCCAGTTGGATCTGCTGGTCTTCTACGGAAAACTTTTGTCTTTCAAAGTCCGAAAGATCGGTGCCGGCTGCCAACCCACCTTTCTGTGCAGCTTGCTGCTTCCCCTTCTCCAGAGCAATCAGGCTAAGCGAATCAAAGGTGACTTGAAGGTGCTCTCTAATTGCAATACGCGTATAATACGCACGTAGCGCGCTAGCGGCGCCAATGTCCTCCTGGTGATTTGCTTGCATATTGAGAAAAACTGCCAGCGAATTGGCAGCTTTCTGCGAGCATTCATCCTCGTCACAATAGGCCTGAATGATCGTTCTTCCTCTTGCGCGCAACACCTGGGCGGGAGTCCAGTGCTGGGCTGTTCTACAAGCGATATCGCGGCCATCGATTACAGTTAGCCCAAGAGATCCGGACAGCGGCAGCGGAACCGAGTTCATTGCGAGGTTGGAAGACACTAACTCGATGGTTTCCGAGGGCAACTTCGCCCCACCTTTTTCGTTAGCCTTCGGCGTCTGCCCTTCATTGGTGGGACCCACGAAGTCGAGTAGCCGAAAAGGCGTTGCCTCCTGCACTCGATCCCCAAGCTCGCCAGCTAACAATGCAGCGCAATTGAGAATTGAGCCGAGAAGCGCTGACTGGAAAGCCAGCCTAGCCAGATTTCTCCACTCAATTTCAAATCTCATAGTGCACCCGTCACGCTTGGTCGCTTTACAACGAAAAAACCATTCCCAACGATTTGATCGAAACAATCGATACTGCGTCTTAAGTCGGCTTGTTTGCGATCGGCTTGGCGCAGTCGGGAGAGATTTTCCAGACAGAAAGTCTGGGCAAGATAGTTCGACCTTACCAGGCAGGTCAAAAAAAAAGCTCCCGGATTGTGAACGAGTCCCAGGGGGGCAGAGGACTGCGAGCTACGGATCCGGGAGCGAGTTTCTTTTGTCTACTGGAACTGCGATTGTTTACCGCGTGTTCGTCGATATCACAGGTTTACAGTGTTCTCGGGCTGGTTGCAAGTGCGATTTTTTTTACTGTTCGTAAAGTTTTCGAGACGGTCAAACCAGTCACTGTGCTGGGGCGACAATACAAAGCTAAATCCCGTGCAGTCAACCCCATTTCGAATAATTTCCTCCATCTCATTGCCAGCCATGCACTTTTGCGATTCGCCGACTTGAGTGGCAAAATCCCTTTATACAAACTGCTCTCCATTCGCTGGATGTAACGACCAATTCGCCAATCAACCAGCTCGCAATCATTCGACGACCGACTCAAAAAGCAAAGCCTCTACGTTCAATAGAAACCTTATGATTTGCATGCATTCGCATAATCTTCTCTGGTTGAGTGAGACGCGCCAGCAGGTGCGTCGTAAGCGTGCGAATTTGTCGGATCTTTTTCTATTCTACAAGCGCCCCACTCGCTGGCGAGTCTGGCGCGTCGAGCTGGTATTGCCACAGTTTGCGCAAAGTGACGTTGTTCATTTAGCGCACCCAGACACCCCTCCGCGCTTTAAGACTTATCGTACGCCACGGAACGTACAACACGATTGTTGCGGACAGAACATCAAACGCCGAGACGCGGAGGAAGTCGGAGATCTAAAGCGCACCAAGCGATCCGATGCCTAGCTGCATTAATTCTTGGATGTTGTTTAGCTAGTGCTTTGTCCACATTGAAAATTAGGGATCAGTGTAGAGCAACTGTCCCAATTGCTTATGAAAACAATTGGGACAATCGTTCTACAATAAAACTACGAACCCTAAAGTTAAATTGTGTTGAGCACTAGATTCCGTTTCCATTTTAGCACGCAACTGTTTTCAGTGACGGTCATACATTAACCGACTCTCGAATCGCAACCTCCAAGTTGCGGAATTGCGAGTTCATGAGTGCTATGGCGATATTGTGCATGGCTTCGTTCTTCGATATTTCACTTACTTGCTCTTCCAAGCTCACATCGCTGCCATCATGCAATAGCACTTGGTTACTGACATCGCGAACTTGCTCCATAGCCCGAACATCGCTGGGCAATTGACCTGGAACAATAGCACTGCTGCTCGATGCTTTACCGTCGATAGCTTCGCGCAGCCGAGTATGGAAATCCTCTACGGAGATGTCGCGGGTCTTGTAGCCAGGCACGTCCATGTTGGCAATATTGCCAGCCAAAAGTGCTTGTCGGTTCTGCGAAAAGATCGCCGCTTGTTCCAACGCGGGAATTGTTGTGCTACTTACCCAATTATTCCACATGCTTGCATTCCGTTGCTAGGCGACCGCGCGCTGTAAGACGCGTTTCGGAGCGAGAACGATGGTCCAAGCGTTCCCTCCCTGCGGACATCGGGTATGGAATATTTGCATCCCGCGCAGGCTCTCGAAACTTCGCTGGTCTTCGCCGCAATCCGACCACCATCGAGAGCGACAGCGCGAAAAAGCGTTCACTGGAAAACTATCAAATTGCGACCCATCAGCGATCTCAATCTCAACGCCACGCATCGTTTGACACACCGAAATCTGGAGTTCACCATCCATCAGACTACGGGAAATCGCTTGCTGCAGTAACCTGCCGACGATCCACGTCACGTCACTATCGCATTTTTCCTCGGAAAGATTCGGGTCCAATTCCACATCGACACGCATTCGCAGTTCGTGAAGCTGTGGCGCTGCCAGTCCAATGGCTCTTACAACAGCCTCTCCAATAGCCCCAGAATGTGTCGAGGCCGTACTAGTAGAAAAGAATTTGACCATCGTTTGACTCCTTCCTCATCAGTTCAAAAATAAAATCACAAATTGCCGATATCCAAAGTGCTGCCCGCCAGCAGATCGTCCGACCTGTAGGCTGAACTCGCAATGATCGAATCCTTCCCGTCCTGCAGCTGAGCGGCTACAGCTTCGCGACGTAGGGTTAGCTCGTTCAAAGCCGTATGCTCGAGCTGCGCGATATATGTCAAAAGCTGCTGACCCTGCTTAGCAACTTGTCTGCATTGCTCTTTTCGCTCGTTAGATTTCCAGATGCGATTATCCGGTTCATCGCTGAAGTAAGGCTTCATGCGCTCCTGCACTTCCGCCAGTTGCTCAAGCAAAGCCTGTTTGCGTGCCAGCAGTCCAAGTATGACGTCAACTTCGCTCTGCGTTGCGATCATTGCGTGCGCTTCGGCCAAAGTCTTCAGCGCTTCCAGCAGCTCGCATCGTTCCTGCAGGCAGGCAAACAGGTTCTCTGTGTACTCGATGTGCGTCAAGTACTCGATGTGCGACAAGTCCGAACTGTGTTGTTTGCTAGCATCCGGGAGCATAGCGTGGGACTCTTTTGGAAATTGTAAGTCGTTCTAACAGCCTGCAGCCAAGTCCGCTTGTAGCAAAATTTTTGATACTAAGCGATAGATGTTTCAGCCGAAGAACTGTTGTTCGGACTTCGAGTAAACTCCTTTATTGAAAGATGGTCGCACGCAGAGATACCAAGTACGCCAAGCGTTTCTCTTCTTCCTTGGCGAGCTTGGCGCCTTTACGTAAGCCCAAGATTCGAAGCGCCGCACTCTTGCAATTAATTCGTCGCGTGGCACAAATCGAAATTTATGCAACGCCGACGTTAAGCGACCGATGTTGGATTACTAGCCTACGTCATAAAATTGTCGCCGAGTTGCTGGCGAAGGCGCCGCAACACCCGGGCCCGGTGCTGACGAACCGTGGCTGGTGAAATCCCCAATGCCTCTGCTACTGTAACGACAGTCTGCCCTTCGACCGTACTACGCCAAAATGCTTGCCACGATTTGGGCTCGAACTCACTCTCGACTTGTGCCAGCCCCCGATGCAACAGCTGAGTAAACTCGATCCTCTCCGATTCGTCTTGAACGTCCAGTTCTTCCGGCAACTGCTGCGAGGCGTGAAAAGCCGTACTACCACCTTGAACGAGTGGAAACCGCCCGTCGCGTCGCTTGGCGTCAATAATCTTATTGCGTGTGATGGTCCACATCCAAGCTCGAAATCCGCCCCCCAGTTCTCTGGGCTGATAATCGTCGATGCGACGTGAGACAGCGAAGAATACTTCTTGCACGGCGTCGTTGATCTCCGACTCCTTGATCTTTTGCTTGCGGCACCAGAAGGCAACCAGTGGCGAGTAAAGCGTGACCAGCTCATGCCAGGCTCGAGAATCATTCGCACGAATCCGCGAGATCAGGCTCAGCCGAGTGGATGAGGACTCCGTCAACGACATCAGGGGCTCCAATATAATTTCGCTAGCTACCGTCGCCAGACGGGAGAGAATTAATCCTCGCGTTTACTGGCAACAACTTCTCCTCGCTATGAAGGCTTATCTGCGAATTGAAAATTTGCTGTCACACTCGTTTCGTTCTAGAGCTACGAGCCGACTTTGCTAATGCTAACATGGTGCCCGAGGAATTGCCAACAATGCAAGCCACAAAATGCCCATCCACGAATTGCCCGCCCCAGAATTGCCCGCCGCGAAATCGCCTCAAAGACTATCTGGCAGGTAAGCTCGATCTCGAGAATTCGGAACTACTCGAGCGCCATTTGCTGGAATGCTCCGAGTGCGAACAAACAGCGTCGGACATCGATCGGGAACCCGACACGCTGGTCGAACTGCTGCAGTTCGGGTCTGTACCTGTCGGGCCAGCACAAGACGGGCAACGGGCGACCGCATCCGAGTCAGCGAACCGCGAATTATCGCATTCGCTGCCAGCTATTCCGACCGTCATCGCATCGTACGAGCTGATCCGACAGCTTGGCGGCGGAGGCATGGGAGCGGTCTACCTGGCGCGACACAAAAAGCTCGACAAACAAGTGGCCATCAAGCTGTTGCCCGCGCTGCCCGCCAGACTACCCGAGTTCGTAGCCCGCTTCCAGCGCGAAATGCGGGCCGCCGGGCAACTCGAACACCCAGCCATTGTCCGCTCGACCGATGCGGGGGAAGAAAACGGCATCCACTTTCTGGTGATGGATGCCATCGATGGTCTCGACCTCAGTCGCATAGCCCATGCGCAGCATCAGCTTCCAATTGCCGATGCTTGCGAGGTGGTTCGCCAAGCGGCCTTAGGTTTGTCGTATTCTCACGAAAAGGGAATTGTCCATCGCGATATCAAGCCATCGAATCTGATGCTCAACGTCGACGGACAAGTCAAAATTCTAGACTTCGGGTTGGCCCAAGTCGGCTTGTGGGACTCGGGATCGGCCGAGATCACCACGGTGGGACAATTGATGGGCACGCTCGACTATATGGCCCCGGAGCAGGCCGAACGCGGTGGAGCCGTGGACTACCGCGCCGATTTGTATTCGTTGGGTGCCACGCTGTTTCGCTTACTCACTGGACGCCCGCCCTTGGCGGCCGCGCCCGATTTGACGCCGCTGGAAAAGCTACGACTCCTGGCGACTCACAAAGCTCCCAAGCTGGCCACGCTGCGCAGCGACGTGCCGCTCGAGTTGAGTATGTTGCTCGATTCCTTCTTATCGCGCGAGCCGGCTAGCAGGCCAGCCAGCGCGGCGCACGCAGCAGAGCTACTGGAACCTTATTGCAATGGTGCCGAGCTCCAGTCATTGCTTGCGCGGGCCAGGACAAACACAGACGCTTTGCCGGAGAATCGACCAGCGCACGCTGCCCTGCTCTGCCACGGCATCCACTCACAACTCGCGCCAACAAACGCTGATTTGTCACCTTCCAGCCGGGGCAGCAATCAGGCACGCCGCTGGACTTGGCTATCGGTTGCCTTGTGTGTGGGCATGGCCTATGCCGGCATTCTGTTGGTGCTGGAGACTTCCAAGGGACAGCTGGTCATCGAGTCTGACAGCGCAGATGTCCAAGTAAAACTGGTGAAAGACGGCGGGGAAGCTAGCGAGCTGCACATTGCACCCGGCACGCAGACCACTCGTCTGCGCAGTGGCAAATACGAAATCATCATCGACTCGCCGAGCGACAACTTCAGGGTCTCCCAGAACCAAGAATTCACCATTCGCAATGGCGAAACGATCGTGGCCAAAGTGACAACCAATAAGATCCCGAACAGCACGCCGTCTCCCCAACAGATTGTTAGCGCCCTCGGTAGCAAAGTTCCGCAGGACGAGCGTCTCGAGACGGTCGTCTACGACGGATACTCGCTGGACGTGTGGTTGAGACGCCTGAAATTTGAACGCAGCAGCAACAAAATCAAGGAAGCGCTGTCGGCTATCAGCGCTATGTCGGGCGAGGAAGTAAGCGACTTAATCGAACCGGCCATGCTCGATTACTTGCTGAATCCGAAAGCAATGGGATCACACTATCCCCAAGCCGTCGCCCTGCTGGGCCAAGCCAGTGGCGAACGCTTTTTCGACAATCTGACCAAAGTGCTGATAGCTCTACGCAGCGATCAGGAGAGATCTAGGAGCTTACTCCAAGCAGCCTATCAGTTGGCTGTAGTTCGAAATGTGCCCCGCGTCGCTCAGCTACAGAGTTTTTTGGAGTGGTCCAGGGATCTTCTCGCAGATGACAGCATGTCATCCCAATATTTAAGCCACCTCCTAAAAGCCATGCTGGAAGATAGCGGCAGCACCCGAGTTTTTCCTAGCGAATGTCAGCAAGCGGTCTTGGATGTGCTGACATCGAGCAAGCGACTGAGCGATGGGGACTTTTGGCTTATTTCCAATGAGGGAGCATACGACAAGGGGCCTTGGCATGCCCCGCTACGCGACGAGATCGTGCGTCGCGCAATCAATGTACTGGCGGACGACCAGGCCAATCCCCAATTGGTAGCTCAGGCTGGATTAGTGTTGGCTTCAACTCGAAATTTCAGTTCAGCGATCAGCGACGAGCAGAAATTAGCATTGATCGAAGCCCTCCAAACGCGTTTTGCAGAGGCTACCCGCAATCCTGAACTCGCGCTCCAAGCTGTCGCTGTTTCCGGTGCGTTTTCGAGTACGGCTCGACCCATCGTTCTGGACAAAACAAAGAGCACATCGGATTCGGTGGTCAACCAGACGATGGTCCTAATGAACATCGTTGACGTATTTCAATGGCGAACTGAACTGCAAGCCTCGATAACCGCATTGCACGAGTCGTTAGCAACGCTCGCTCTATACGGGAATGAATTTGTTAATGGGAACGGTTCAGACCAACCCTGGCAGAGAACCCTGTCTTTTCTCGGTTCATCTAGCAAGGAAAAACTGTTACTGCAGACGGCATACGTGCAAAGTGGTTTGTTAATCCGCAAGGATCTAAACCATTTGGTGGCTCGGTTTAGCAAGAAGCTGCCAGAAGATATTGCAGTCGATGTGGGGCATCACATGGATCGAATCGAGTTCGATAACAATCGTGGTGGCCTTAGTGCTTTGCACCATCATTTAACGCGTGATTGCGCCGAGCGAGCCATACCCTTGTTGACGGACCAACTTATTCAGTTCGGCGATGATACGTCCGGACTGGTGACAGCGATGCTGTGGCGTGTCACAGGCGATCAATTCTTTGAGCATTTCACCAAAGCGCTGGAATCGACCTCGCCAGCCAAACGCTCAACCTTACTAGCAACGGACTTCTCGACACTGCGCGAGTTCGGCTGCTCGAAGCCGGAGTCGCTGGCGAAGCTGTTGACGTGGTCAGACGCGGTATTTGCATCGGACAGTGCAAGCGACATCGATCTTCAATTCACCGTGGCGCGCATGTTGCGGACTCTCCTGCGCGATCGCAGCGCGGTGGTCGAGTCCCAAAAGTCGAGTCGGCAAGATTTTGAAGCGGAAGGCGGGCTCGTCAGCCAAGAGTGCCAACGCGAAATCCTTAGCCATCTGCTCAAGTATCCGCAGCTCACCGATCAGAATTTCTGGCTGGCTGAACCTGTTTCGTATGCTCAACCACTGGACAAAGCTTTTCGAGACGTGATGCTGCAACGCGCTTTTGCAGTGCTTTCGACCAGCGTACAGCCAGCGGCGGATCTCACGCAGTCGCGCACGCACGCGCTGATGGTGCTGCGCTCGGTCGTCCATCAAGGCGATCAACTCTCGCCAGTGCAGTCGGAGGGTATCAAACGCTATTTGTCGATGCTACTGATCAATGCCGCCAAGAATCTCGATGGCACCATGATCGAGCTGCAGACACCATTTTGGACATGGGCGCTACCTCGGAATCTTGGCGGTACGTTTGGTGACTTTTCTGGCCCAGGCAACGAGCTGATAGTCGCGCTGAGCCTGATCGACGAACTCGACTTGGCCCAAGAATTGACGGCAGTGCTGCGCGCTGTCTATGACGCAGCGGAGAAAGTACGGATCACACAGTCTTATTTTATAAATTCTGACACGACATGGGGCCAACGCATACGCGACGCTAAACGGAGAAACACTCAAGACGAGCTGGTTGTTCAGACTGTTTTTATTCTTGCTGGACGGCTGCTTGGAGAGGATTACCAGGAACTTGTCAGACGTCCAGAACAAGTGGCACGGGAAATCGCTGAGGCGCGCCTACGCTTTGTTCGCCCTGGCGATACTTTAGCGATTACCATTCCGTCGATCCTCCCAGCCGATGGTTCGCCGCCACCGGTGATTCAAGCTGGTCAATCGTCGCCGGTCACCGGCTTTCCCGTCCCGGTCAACGCGGAAGGTGAAATTCTGGTGCCGCACCTCGAACCGCTATCCGTCCAAGGCAAAGAGCTAAAGCAGGTGCGCGACGAGCTAATCAATGTTTACGTCAGCTTGGGCATATTGAAACGCGCGTTGGCATCCAGCATCAACGTGCAATTCCTGATGCACGCTGGTGAAGAAGTAGAACTTCGCAATGTGTCTGGACAGGGCTTACCCATTGTGCCCCAGAAGAACTAAGTACGCAAAGCCTTGAACAAACTTAATCCCAACTGCGCAGTGAACTGATGAGCTCTGACCAACCAGCCCGTGAGGTTCTGGTCAAGCTTACAAACTGCGTGTCGTACTCAGGTGGAATGCGGGCTAAGACTTGTTCCGCTTGCGCCAAAATTCGTTTCGCTGACGCTGGCTGGCCGACCTTTCGGTAGCATTGCGCCATTTGCAACAGCGCCTCCAGCGATTCCGGTTGATTGAGGAAGCGGCTGGCGACATTTTGGTAGGCATCTACGGCCTCTTCCCAGCGTCCCAAATCAAACAGCGTATCGGCTTCACCAAACAAAGCGTTGCGGATGAGTGTGTTGGTGTGTTCCGGTAGTACCAACAGGTCTTGCCGATCGTTTATGACTTGATGCAGCTTTCGGAACTCAGCCAAAGCAAGTTCCAGCAGCCGGCGTCGTTCTTGCATCAGTTTTCGTCGTGTTGCGTCTACCAGGGCTTTATCGCTGAGCGCCAATTGATAGGGCGTTTCGGCAGCCAAACGCAGTGATTTAGCGATCAGGTAGATCGCGTCAAAGTGCCGCGGATCTTCTGGATAACGCGTCACGAAGCCGCCGAGATGGTTGACAACTTCCAGAAATTTTCCACTGCTTGTTTTGAGCTTAGCCTCCCTGTCGTTAAACGGCATGGTAGGGTCCAGTCGAATTTCGAGCAGCAGTTCGTCGCCTTGCCGATAGGTGGTTTGCGCCAATTGAAACAGCGAATCCCTCCAGATATCGCTGGTCGGACGCAAAGCCGCCGCATCGCCGGACAGATTCTCATTCAACAGCGTTATCGCTTCATCTAGGCGATCGAGTTCGACCATTGCCTTGGCGGAAAGCAACCTGGCTTCAAAGCTGATGGGATGCGTCGGATGTTCTATTTGACATTTTGAAAGTGGTTCGATTGCTTTTTGCCATTGTGCCGCATTGACTAGATTTCTTCCCAGAGCCAAAAAGCCACGCGGTCGCTTCGTACGATCTTCGCTGCTCAGGTAATCGACGAGGAGTGTATTGGCTTTATCGAGTTCCGCTGCGCTTTGATAATTCGAAATGGATCGCCAGAGTATGTCGGGATATTCCGACGACCGTAATTCTAAACGCGCCAAAGTTTCATACTGCTGTGCAGCTTCGAGGTGTTTTGCGCGGATTTGCTCGCGCTGCTCTTCCTGAGCCAGGCTGCCGTTCGCTGGTGGGTTGGTCGCGATAACATCTGCCCACTCTTCTAGTGCCTCAGCTTTCAATCGAACAGAATCCGCTTTGGGGAAGGCAAGCGCAATGAGGCCTGCTAGCTCTATCGCGCGATCGAATTCGCCCGCGTTTCTAAATTTGCGGCCAATCTCCAATAAACGAGCGCGGAACTCGGGAATCGTCATCCAAGCTTCATTGTACAGCGATAGATCTTCGATGTTGTCCAACACATGATGCAGGCTTGAGATTGCATCACCCAGAGTGTGCGTATCGACCAGGATCTCGGCCTCCTCCATCCCAGCCACAATCGCCTCCGCAGACTGCGGGCTGTTTTGCCGCGCCGCATTGAACGTGCTCAGCGCTTCCTGGGTTAGACCCTGTGCCCGCAGGACTCGCCCCAACAAGTACGAGGCTTGGCGACGAAGCACGTTGGGGGTTTCTGCTGCAAGCCTCAGCGACCGAAGGATTTCCGCCGCTTCTATCAACAGTTTTTGGCGTTCCGACTCGGTACCGCTCGATGATTTGCCAGCCTGTTCCAATCGCCAACGGGCCTTCCAAAACATGCCTTGCACAAACTCAGGCGTGTCCTGTTGGATGTGCGACAGCAACTCTTCGCAGCGCTCCGGCGCTTGTTTTAAGAACGCCAGATTAGCTTCCACCAGGCAGATTTTGGCAAGCTCTGAATCCGACATGCCAGGAATCGCCTTCCACGCGGCCAAAACGTTTTCAGCGACTGCAAAATCTGGCGGCGAACGGCGCAATTGCGCTTCGACCATCATCTGAAACGCCTCGCTACGTTTCTCTGGCCACAATCGATCGGCTTCTTTTAGCTGCTCCGCAGCCTGATCCCAGCGATACGTGTTGAAGCTACACCAGCCAATGTAGTACTTTCCTTTTCCGAGGTATCCGCTGGGGAAGCCCAACTCTTCCGCTTTTGCTAAATGCTCGGCGGCATCCAGGAGGACTTTTCTATTTTTGGGAGCGTCGAGATTCTCCTCTACAGACTTCAACTTTGAAACGCCCTGCACATAATTCCAGGCTGAATCGGACTCTGGATCAATTCTGCCTTCCGATTCCAAGTCGCGCGCTATCCTACCCGCCAAATCCCAGCGTCCTTCGTCGAGCAGCGACATAGCGATGCGCAATTTGTCAACCGCATCCAATCCACCGCCGCCGACGATGGTTGCAAACAGGGCTCCAAATGCAAGCAGGGCGCAGCCGCACCCAGCCCCTACGATTAGCAGCTTTTTCCTAGACATCTCAAATCGCCTTAATTGCAACACAATCGCCGCTTCGACGATTGAACTCCATGGCCGCTTAAATGTGCCAGCGCCACTCCGTTATGCAATTGCATTCGCTAGATGCGACAACTCACTAACTCAGATAAGTTCGGAATATTCCGAAGACACCGAATATAAGCGATAGACGGTCCGTGAGGATTCAACAAAGAAGGCAGTCAATGCATCAGAAATCTGTTGAATAGAGAACAAGTGCAGTATTTTCGAAGAACGTTTCAATTCTTAGAAAAGCTTTCTTCGACGGACACATCAAAGTTTGCGGGTTGGTGAGTCACTTGTTCCATGAGCCAACTGTTCATATCCAGCAACATGTTGTTAAGCAACTCATTGCCGCAAGGATACTGACGAATATCTACCGCCAGGCTCGCGCTGTGCAGAACGGGAAGTGCTTCGCAAACCTTTTCGACTCCACAATTGAGTGACTCGGCCCCAAACATCCACAACGCGGGCACTTCGCGGGCGTTTTCAAAATTCGAAAGTGGTTGATTTTGATTCGGAAATTCGCCGCAGATCGAAACTACGCCGGCAAATCGCTGAGGGTATCGCAAAGCAATTCGCCAGGCCATGGTCCCGCCGCCACCGAAGCCCGCCAGAAAGATGCGATTGTGGGCGATAGAAAACTGAGAGGAAACAACTTCAATTGCATCGAAAACCAATTCTTCGGCTATGGCCACCGAGGCAGCTGATTTGCCCCAGCGAAAAAAGCGTCCGTTGGGACCGCAAGCGTTAGTACCTCGCGGTGCACACGCCACGTAATTCTGGAGGCTCAGCGCGGGCATGACTGCTTCCAGCTCACGCTCCGAGCTAGTGCAACTGTGCAACCAAACGATTAAGGGATAGTCGTAGCGAGATTCGTAACGCTCAGGACCAAACATGCAGATCTGCTGGCCTAAGCTACCGTGTCCTTGAGAATCTATTTGTGGGTTGGTGTCATAGGGTGTTTCGAGTCGACCGGTCAATTCCGAATAGTTGGAGAGACGGTTCCGCATTTGGCGCCATTCTTTAATTGTGGAATGAAGTAGAAGTTCCGTCGTCGATACCGACCTAAACTTCCGCGACTCTCTATCGCTGTAACACAGCTCGTCAGACAGGTTTTTATTCGCCACGGGCCAGCAAGTCAACGTCAGCGAGCCCACTTCTAAGTGCGTTCTCGAAATGGGACAATCCAAAGTTGCCGACGTTAACGCGTTTAGCGTTTAGCTATCAATTGGCTGCCACGAGTTTGTCCATGGCTGCCACCAATTCTTTCACTGCATCAACACTATGTTGAAAGCCAGCTTGTTCGCTTGCTGTCAATTTCAACTCAACAATTTTTTCGACGCCAGCACTACCAAGAATGACGGGTACCCCCACATAGTAACCGCCAACACCGTATTCTTTATCGCAATATGCAGCGCAGGGAATCAGTCGCTTCTTGTCGCGTACGATGGCTTCAACCATTTGCGCAGTTGCCGCCGCGGGTGCGTAGTAGGCACTCCCCGTCTTGAGCAAACCAACAATTTCGGCTCCACCCTTTCGCGTCCGATCAACAATCTCGTCTAGTCGCTTTTCGTCAAGCAGCTGCGACACGGGAATACCGCCGACGGAAGTGCAGCTCGGCATGGGCACCATCGTATCTCCATGGCCCCCCATCAACAGTGCCGAGATATCTTCAACACTCACACCTAACTCCATTGCCAGGAACGTCCGGTAGCGAGCCGTATCCAACACACCAGCCTGTCCGATGACACGCTGCGAGGGAAAGCCGGTAACTTGGAAAGCCCTTTGCACCATGGCATCCAAGGGATTGCTGACCACTATCACCACAGCCTCAGGAGAACTTTGCTTGATTTGTTCTGCCACGGATCCCACGATCTTGGCGTTGGTGCCGAGCAGATCATCTCGGCTCATGCCTGGTTTCCGAGCGATGCCCGCGGTGACAACTACGACGTCGCTATTCTGGGTGTCAGCGTAGCTCGTCGTACCTACGATATGGCTGTCGAACCCCATGATCGGTGAGGCCTGCATCAAGTCCAGGGCTTTTCCCTTGGGCATATCCTCAGCTTGGGGAATGTCGAGCAGGACGATATTGCCCAGCTCAGCCGCCGCGCACCAGTGTGCGCAAGTTGCACCGACATTTCCGGCTCCGACGATGGTAATTTTTGCACGACGCATTGGATTTTGGGCTCCAAATAGAGTTGATTTTTTGACTTGTCGAGTATGAGGTTCCCGCCAAACCAGTCAAGCAGGGATAGCCGGGCAATTCAAAAGTGTTTAATTGGGCGATCTTTCACAAAAACAAGATAGAGTATGGTCGCCAGAATCAATACGGTCGATGCACACAGTGCCCAGCCAAACCAGCCAATCGCCGCATCTTTGCTTCGTAAAGGTGCCGAAGCGGGTATTAACTGATGCGCGATTACCAGCGGTGCGATCTGCCGAGCCTGCGATTGCCTAGAACTAACCAACTCGGATTGATACGACCACATTCGATAAAACAGCCCCTCCATTTCCGCATATTGGCCAATCCGCCAACTCTGTTCGCCTTGATTCGCATTTTTATTTTTACCGAATGCAGCACGTGTCGTGCCCAGGATAGTGATGGGAAACTCACCTTCGAATTCAACATACTGTTTCGGTTGGCCTACTGGGGAGGTTTGGAAGCGAATCTTATCGTTGGCTATGTCCACGAAGCCATCGTACTGAACATAGCTGTCGCTTCCTAATGTCTGTTGATCGCGAGCATTTTCCACACGGACTAAGGTGCCCGATAAAATCCTCACGCGCCATCGGATGGGCTTTCCAACGCTGCGTTGTGCATTCGATAACACATCGAGCGGCTGGTCTAATTCCGCACGGCCCCTTGGTAGTCGGGATGACATTTCACCAGCGATACGAATCAACGAAAAAAATGCTTTTGATTCTGCGCGCTGGATCGGTTTTTGATTCTGCTGCGATACAGCGTCGAAATTCGCCAAGTCCCAGCCCGCTGCACCCAAATCCAAATAGTGTGACGGGAGCTTTGGTTCCAATGCGTCCGCTTGTATCGCGTCAGTCAGGTACCATTGGACATTTTCGCACATCGCACACAGGGGAGCTTCCGATGGCTGCAGTGTGGCAAGGGCCAAAACATCGAGCTGCACCGGCTGCCGAAGCTTTGCAGTCGACTGCCAGATTTGCGGAAGGCGTTCACAGTAAACAGTGACCAGCGCAGGTGCTGCGGACGACGTCTCGCCGGACTCAACCGTCTCAACTGCAGTGTGGGGGAGATCCGGCAGCAGCTGTATTTCCATGCGGTAGAGTTGCTGAGTGTCATCCGATTGAAACCAACCCAGTTGCGTATCGTCGAGCTGAACCGGCATCGCCAAACGCACCCAGCCCTGCAACTGCTGACGACGCAACACCAGTCCACTCGACGGTAGTTTTATCGAGCCAAACTCCAGGGCACGTGCCCAACCGATTCTGCGTGCATCGTTTACTATTTTGAGTATCGAATCGGGGAACCGCGGTGAATCGCCAGCCAAATGTTGCTGCACTTCGCGGACTGACGTTTCGTCGAGAATTCGCCGCGCGTTTGCTGCGAATAATTCACCAACGGCGTCATCCTCTGAAGTTTGGGCCCAGGGCGGCGTTTGAGACAAGACGATCGTCGGCTGCAGCCCGGCAAAACCGCCAGTCAGGCAAATAAAACCGAGCACCGCCTTGCGGCCGCCCGACTTGATTTTTGGTCCAACGGAGCGGCGAAACTGAAACCAAATCGGAATTAATACGCAGCTAGCCAGCGCCGCTCCAGCCAGGAGCGACATTCCCAGCTGCCATCGCAGCTCGAAAGCATCCTGCGCCACCAATGGCGGTTCTGGCGATTTCAAGTGCGCGATCGAAGTCGAGAACAACACGGGAGCCACCTGTACGCCAGCGGTCGAACCATAGGCCAGTCGCTTTGCATAAATGGCAACAATCTCAATCGCCGGAAAAACCGTGGGATCCTCGGCCAGTTTTGCGGCAAGCTCTGCAACTCTGGATTCCGTTGTGTAAACCGCAACTGGCTGCACCGCATCGTCTTCGCCTCTCAACCACATCAGCCAGTAGCCTTTATCGAGCCCTAGCGGCGGGAATTCTTTGGCCACGCGTTCAACTCGACGCACCGCCCCGCGAAAACGGACAAACTTGCCTCGTAACAGATTTGCTTGAGATTCAAGCTGCAGTGTGCTCACAACTGGAGGTGCAGGAACATCTGCCGCTCCCCTGCCCTGGCCTCTTTGTATGAGTCGCCAAAATGGCACGGTCTCTGATTTTGTCCAGGTCGACGCATCCCGCAATGAACCTACGAGCCTTTGATCTAAATAATTTGTCATTGCCGAGCTGAGCTCAGGACTCACCTGCCTAAGATCGTCGACCTCTTGTGAAAGGCTCCACATCTGCTGCCACTGGCGACTGAATTCCGCAAGTTGCTCGAGCCACGCAATTCTCTCTTCGGGCGAAATGTTCGCCAATTTTGTTTGTTCGATCAATGACTCAACTTCAGATTCCGCTATATCCAAAAGTTGCTGTGCAATTTCCGAGCTGGTGTCTGAAGCTGACTTGGATGACTCGCGGGAAAACCAGCGCACAGCAATTTCATCTAAGGTTGCCGCCGCTACATCGTCGAGCAGGCGTGGCAGAAGGTCAGCGCAGGTCAGGTCCCATGTCGTAGCTGCTGCCGTTGCTTCATCCCTGGCGGACTCGACTAGTTTTTGCGTGGCTGTCGATGGGTTGTTATCCAAAGGAACCCCCAGCGCCTTGAACGCATTGCTGACATGCCGCGGGTCCGCCGCCTTTTGCATTAAAACCACGACGAGGGCCAGCAGCAAACACATCGAAATCAAACGCCGCGAGCCTGCCACTTGACTGGCCGCGCGCGATTTGCTGCGTTGCTGTCCATCGCTGGAATACCATCGATCAGATTTGAGTCGAACCATGCTCGCTCCCGTAGGCCGCGGATGCTAACCAACCTCTGTCCGCCACACTTTTGCTAATTAGTCAACACAGAGGTGTGATCGTGGACAATCAACCAAGTTCCATCGATCTTTCGCCAAACTAAAGTGAAGTTGCCTTGAACCGGTTCTGAGCGAATGAGCTGCCACTGACCTAACATAATGGCTGCGCTGTCACTTAGTGGCGTTACCTCGAGCCGGCTAAAAATCAATTTGCCCATCGTCTGGCGATCTGGATACCGAGTCCGATAGCGTTCTCGCGTGGCCTTCCAGCCGCGTTCTGTTTTTCCGCCGGAACTAAATGTTAGCTGTTCGCTATTCCAATAGGCCTGCATGAATTGGTCGATGTCGCCGTCGTTCCAGGCTCTAGCCTGGTCCTCGACAATTCGGGAAAGCTGCCGCCCAATTTCCAGGTCGGCCGCGTGAAGTTGCGTCGCGTTCTGAGCCGTAGCTGTATTGGAAATAAGAGCGTCCCACAACCAAACGAGCGTCCCAAGCAAAGAGCACATGGGTGTCATTCGGCGGCAGCGAACAAAGCGTAACCCGCACACACAGCACCTCGCGTCGTGAAAAAAAGTGGTTCTCCAACATCCGATGCCTTCAATGTACGCTGGAACCATGTACCTGAATACTGCCACGATCTGGCAGTGATGTGTCGTCGCAGCCGCGATCGACCGCGTAGCCACTTGCGCCAGACGGTGGATGGGTGCTTGCTGGAAAACGGTCCACCGCTTGGCAGCGGATGGCTACGATTCTTCGTAGCCACCTGTCGCCAGACGGTGGAAGCGTCCTAGGTGCACTTCGATCGCAAGCTAGATTAAAAAGATGGGACGAAGGTCACCACGGTTTTGTGTCCGGCGGGCTTTCTCGCCATGCGAATCCTGCCTCCGCGCGAGTTCTGCGAGCAATCCACGTGCCGAACAGTATTTGGTGTGGGCTGGCCGTGTACTCAAAATGCGTAGTCGCGATATTTACCAAGCAAAAGGCTTGTGACTAAGGACTTGTGCAGTTAACTTAAGAAAGAGGAGGCCGCGTTGTGGGGCGACCATCCGGAAATGGCTGATCTCCTTTTCTAGCGTCGTGCACTTCTCAGAGAAATTGCGCGAGCGCGTCAGATCTCATCTTCGATTGCGCCAGTAATGGCTCGGTTAAGCTAGTTGAACAGCGGCACTACTATGTATCGCGTGGTGAACTTTTGTGAGCGTCGCGTCGATAGCCGCTGGTGTATGCTGAAATATCGGCAGCTAGCGCCTTGTCGCCGACTCCGGTGTTATCCTATTTTCGTTTTCGCGGCGGAGTTCTCAGAGTAGTTTTCGAGCGTTGCTCTTGGTAGATTTGTCATCGTAGGAAGTGTGGAATCAAACGGTGTTGCTCAAAAATTTTTGGACAACGACCCACTGAAGCTGTCTAAGAATCTTTTGCGGTGAAGAACATCAGAGCCATGAAACGAGCGTTAATTGTCGTGAATCAGCTCCACTTTTTATCTTCCCGAGCTGGTTTCGTTTATTTTGCACGCACAGGCCTGCTCTTTTTGGCGTTGGCCTTTCTGCCCCCAGCCTGTTTAGTATGTGGCGAGGAGCCCTATCAGAAATTTCTGCAGAAACTTCGCGACCAACAGCTGTTTAGCCTTGCTTTGGTCTATATGGAAGAGCTCGAAGACAAACCGAGCGTAAGCCAGGAATTCAAGGCCGACCTGCAGTTAGAACGCGGTTTGCTGCTGTACCAGGCAGCCGCGTTGCTGCCGCCGACCAACGCGGAGCGGCCGCGTAAGCTAGACGACGCAGAAGCTACGCTCCAAGTTTTTTTGGGCGCTCAAAAGCAGCATCCACGGCGTGGCGAAGCCCGCATGAAGCTGGGAGAACTTCTACTGACCCGCGCCGAAGAGGCCAAGTCTCGAGCGGGCGCTGCGAATGCCGGGGCAGCGCAGGAGGACAATACCGAAGCGATCAAATTCTACGACGAGGCCCATCAATTATTCGAATCCACCATCAGCGAATTAGCCGAAATTGTTGAAAAGCTGAAGGGTGCGCGAGTCGACGCGGCCGATACGGCCCAAGTTGCCTACCGACAAAAGGTCCAACAGGACTTACGGCAGTCGCAGCTTCTGTCTGCAAAAGCAGTCGAAGACCGCGGACGAAGCCGCGCCGAAAAAAATCCACAGCGCGCTGCGGATCTGCAACAAGCCCTGACCATGTTCAACGATCTGTACTCGAAAGAGCAGCGCATGGTGGGTATCCGAAATTATTCGCTCTTCTACCGCAGCGCAATTCAAGCCACTTTAGGCAAGCTCGACGACGCCATCGACGGTTTTCAACGCGTCGCCGATGTCGAGGGAGTGGATATTCTGCGTCCCCTTCAGACCAATGCTACCACCGAGCTAATCAAATTACTCGCCCAACAAAAGAAGTTCCCACTCGCTGTCGATCGCGCCGAGAAATGGCTGAGTACACTTCGCCCCGATGAACGTTCTTCCAGTGAGACGCTTTCCCTAAAGCTCGAGTTGGCCAAGCAAAAAATCGCATGGTCGAACGATTTGAAAACCAAAGATCCTAATGATCGAGTTGCAGGACGCTTGATTCGTGACACTCGTACTGAATTAAAGTCCCTATTGCGTATCCCCGGATCGCACATGGAAGCGGCTCGAGATCTGCTGGGACAGCTGGGAGTCGAGGATTCCGAAATTGTCTCCACGGAACTACCGAAAGTAAAGGATTTCGGTGAGGCACTTGCCGCGGCGCAGGAACGCATCGATCGCGCAGAAACGGATGCGATCGGCTTAGAGACCTACAAACTCGAACTGGCTGATCCGAACCTGGATGACGAAAAAAAGAAGATTGCGAGTGAGCAATTGAATTCGACGCAGCAAAGAATCGACTTGGACCAACAGCAAGCCATTGAGCTCTTGCGCACTTCGCTGCGTTTATTCCAGATTTCGGACGATCGCGAAAAACTCTTCGATGCGCGATTTCGCTTGGCTTTTCTATTGCTGAAACAACAGAAACCGTGGGATGCCATGGTGATTGGCGAGTTCCTATCGCGCACTTCGGCTGGCACCGACAAAGGCTTGCGTGCCGCGGCGATTACCTTGGGTAGCTTCAGCGATCTATTGCGTGTCGCTGGTCCAGAAGCGAAAACCGAACTGACGAACCAATTGCAGCCGTTTGCGCAATTCTTGCTTGCAACCTGGCCCGAGTCGGCTGAAGCTGCAGCCGCAGGTGCAGCCCTGGTACAGCTTGCCTTGATCAACAAAGATTTTGACCGAGCTCAACAGGTTCTGACGACTTTGCCCGCTGGTGGAAATGCTGCCACCTCCAAACTGCGCCGAGATGCGGGCATGGCATTTTATTCCAAGTATTTAGAAGAAAAGAAATCGTCCGGAGAGGACAGCGAGTCCGCCAGGCAATTGCGAGGTCAGGCCATCGATTTACTCCAAACGGGAGTAGAGACAATTACCGAGGAAACTCTCGATGCGAGTGCAATTGAGGCCATGTGCGTGCTTGCGAGGCTGTTGATGGCAGAACAGAAGCTGGCAGAAGCGGCCAAGATCCTCTTCGAAGGCACTGTTTCACCGCTCAAGACATTCGAGAACAAAGCGAATGAGATTCCAGCTCGCGTTGGCATGGATTTCTTTCGCACCAGCATTCAATTGAAAATCGCACTGCTCGCCGACGGTAAACTCCCTGCCGACGAAGCTTCATCGCAAATTCGCGATCAGATCAAACGGCTTCAGGCGCTCGCAACCGATGCCGAGTCGAGCACTGCCTTGGCAAGCGTTTTTGTTGTCCTCGCTCGCGATCTAAAAGAGCAATTGGTCGGCACTCAAGACGAGGCGAAACGCAAGCGAATCGCCGAAACTCTGTTGATCGTTACCTTGGAAGCCGCCAAGTCAGAGAGTTTTAATACCCAGTTCTGGGCCGCCGATACGATCGTGTCGATTGCTGAAGAGCTTGAAAAATCTCCGGCTGGTAAAACTCAGGCACTGTCCGCTTTTGGAGAAGCGGCGAGGATTCTGGACGCTATCCTTTTGAAAGACCAAAGCCAACCGGGCTGGATCAATCCTCCGGCTCTGACAACCCAAATTCGACTCAAACGCGCACAAACCTCGCGCGGACTTGGCGATTTCAAAGAGGCGATCGAACAACTGGCAACTATCCTGGCGAAGAATAACGGCCTACTGGACCTGCAGATCGAAGCCGCTCGAACCTATGAGGCTTGGGGGGCGGCAGTGAATTCTGGCTTCTACAAAGTGGCCATCGAGGGAGGTCGGCCCGATCCCAAAAGCAAACGCAATATCCTGTGGGGCTGGGGCAAGATCCAACAACTGACGGCCAATCAAGCCGATTACAGCGAGCAATTTTTTTTAGCACGATATCATTTGGCGTTCAGCCGAATGCAATATGCTAAGGGACTCAAAGACGCTAAGTCAAAGTCCGATGAGATGCAACGCGCCGAACACGACATTACGTCCACGTCTGCCCTGTTTCCAGATTTGGGCGGCCCAATCATGAAAAAGCGGTTTGAGACACTCCTCAATACGATCAAGAAATTGAACAACCCATAGTTATCGAACATGCATAGTCTTTCCGTAAAAAAATCCTTTGTTCTCGGCTTGTCGCAATTCCTGCTGCTCGGCGGAGCTGTGACGGTCGGTGCCCAAGATCGCGTTTACCCCAAACGGGATACCGTTGCATCCGGTAAAATTGCGGAGATTTCACCGTCCTCGGTGAGAATTACTGTTCGGGGCAAAGACCAAACCTATGACATGAACGATGTTCGCAAGATTTCGTTCGATGGTGAACCCAACACCCTCGATCGGGCTCGCGAGAGCACCATCCAAGGGCAATACGATCAAGCCTTGGATGAAGTCAAAAAAATTCCGCTGGAAGATGCCAAGACCCCGTTGATTAAACAAGACATCGAGTTCTATCGCTATTTCTGCGAAGGCAAATTGGGATTGGCTGGCAGCGGCGACAAGAACGCTGCCATTAAGGGGTTACTTTCGGTTGCCAGCGCCAATCAAAAATCGCATCACCTTTATGAAATCAGTGAACTACTTGGCGAGCTGGCGATGGCTGTCGGTCAACCAGATCAAGCGGTGCGCTACTTCAACATACTGCTGTCAGCCAATGCAGCCGACATCAAATCCATTGGCGTTTACAGACTTGGTGAAGTCGAATTGACGCAGGGAAAAGTTGAGGAGGCACGCACTAGATTTATGCAACTATCCAGCGCGACCAGTAGTAGTCCCGAGATGGCAAGACTCAAGAGTCTCGCCGAAGTTGGTTTGGCGGTCTGCGACAGCTTGACAGGAAAAAGCCAAGAAGCGTTGCAGAAACTCGATGGCATGGTCCAACAGTACGACTCGACCGACCAAAGCCTGTTCGCACGCATCAACAACGCGAAAGGTGCTTGCTACGCTGCGTTAGGGAACACGAATCAGGCCTTGTTAAGTTATTTGCAAACGGACCTACTTTTCTTCACCGATGCAGAAGCTCACGCAGAATCACTATATCATCTAGCTCAATTGTGGCCCAAAGTCGGTGAACCCGCCCGAGCGGCGGAAGCGAAAGAGCGACTTGGCACGCTTTATGCCTCCAGCTCCTGGGCCAACAAGAAATAGTTCAAGCAGTTTCCACACCAAAAGTTTATCCCAATATGAATCAAATGCATCGGAGTATGAGCATGGTAGGCTCCTGGAGTCTAGGCAGCTTTGTTGGCAGCCAGTTGGTTTGCCGACTGCTGAGTGGCATTTTCGTTGTGGCCTTAGCCTGCGTGATTGTGCCGGGCGGCCACGTTGCAGCCCAGGAAGACGCTGCCGTACTGGAAGAAATGGGGGCAGCCGCTCCGCCCGTCGATGCCGCAGCCAACACGCCTGCAGCCACGGCAACTACCGAAGAAGATACCGGCCCTAAAGCCCCCAGCAATCTCCTCGCCTGGACTTTCCAAGCACTTGGAATTTCCTATACGGTAGTATTCTTCGCGCTTTCGGTCACATTGCTCACGCTCATCGTAATGAACGTCATCTCGGCTCGCCGCGATAATGTTTGCCCACCCGATCTAGTCGAGGGAGTCGAACAACAGATCGCCGCTGGCAATCCGCAAGGGGCGGCCGAATTGATACGCACCGACGACTCCTTTCTTGGACAGGTCGTGGCTGCAGGGCTGTCCAAGCTCGACCGTGGTCACTCTTATGCTGTCGAGGCCATGCAGGAAGTGGGCGAAGAGGAAACCATGAAAATGGAACACAATTTGAGCTACATGGCGCTCATCGGAAATATCAGCCCCATGATTGGCTTGTTTGGAACCGTGCAGGGTATGATTAGCGCGTTTCGAACTATCGCCACATCGGGCTCGACGCCCAAGCCCGGCGAGCTTGCTCTCGACATTTCCACAGCTTTGTTTACAACGCTGGCGGGACTAGCTGTCGCCATTCCTGCGATCGCCGTATACAACATTCTGCGCAACCGCGTACAACGCCTGACCATGCAAGTCGGCGTGACCAGCGAGGAACTACTAGAGCGATTCCAAAGCTGATTAGAAACAATCGCCCTTTTACTCAGCCCTCCATGAAAGTATCGCGATGCGCATTGAAAAGAAGTATACGCCGCCGGCTGAGCCGGATCTGACGCCCATGATCGACATGACGTTTCAGCTAATCGCGTTCTTTATGGTGCTGATCAATTTCTCCCAGAGTGAACAGAACGACAAAGTGGTGTTGCCTACGAGCGAACTGGCCAAGCCTGCTGACACACCACTTGAGTTCCCGATCATCGTGCACCTAACAAACACTGGTTCGGTCGTCATCGGCGGCGATGAAGTGTCGATCGAAGCGATGCGAAGTCGGTTGGCTCCCGAGCTTTCGTTGCTAAAACTGGAGGGCAAAACGGCCGCCGACGCGAATATTATCATTCGCGGGCATGGCGGAGTACCGGGTGGTCGAGTTCAAGAGCTGATTAGCAAGTGCCAGGACTTGGGTTTTCAAAATTTTGCCTTGCGCGTGAAGGAAGAGATCTAATGAAGTTCCGCCACAAAAGTTCGCAGCAGGATAAAACGGAATTGTCGATGACATCGATGATCGATATCGTCTTCCTATTGCTCGTGTTCTTCGTGATGACATTTAAGATCAGCGCTCAGGAAGGGGACTTCAATATCAAGATGCCCCAAGATGGTGAGGGACAAGCAGACAATACTCAGCTACCACTCAAGCTTCGGCTGAAAGCAGACCCGGCGGGTAACATTCAGGAGATCGTGCTCAATGACAGCCAATCCTTTGGAACCAATTGGGAACAACTGCGCGGCTATATTGTGCAATTAGTGGGCGATCAGACGGGCCCAACTGACGATGAAGGCCCCGAGGTCGAAATCGACCTCGACTACAACCTGCAATATGTCCATGTGATCGAAGCGATCACCAGCGTTACCGGCTATCGTAGCGGAAATGACGTTGTACGCTTGATCGATCGCATCAAGTTCGCCAAACAGCGCAAATAGTGTCGGTGCCATTGACTTAGGCTCTGGGGTGAAACTCCTTATGGATGCGTTTGAGTCGCGAGCTATCAACGGATGTATAGATCTGAGTGGTTTGAATGCTCGCGTGACCCAGCAGCTCCTGAATTTGTCGAAGGTCTGCGCCACCGGCTAACAAATGGGTGGCAAAGCTGTGCCGTAGCGTGTGTGGACTAATTTCCGGATCGATGTCCGCCCGCAGCGCGTAACGCTTGACGAGCTCCCACACCGCTTCCCGCCGCAGCCGCCGTCCGGTCCGCGAGAGAATTAACCAGGGAGTGCTGGCCGGATCGCGTTCGCCCAACAACCCGGGGCGTTGGTCTCCCAGGTAACTCTTTATGACCGCAATGGCCCGTTGTCCAATGGGTACCATCCTCTGCTTGGAACCTTTGCCCTCCACCAAACAGAAGCCTTCGCCTAGGTGTACATTGGCGGATAACAGGTCGCAGACCTCAGATACTCGGCAGCCCGTAGCGTACAACAACTCGAGAATACAGCTATCGCGCAGCCAATAGGTGTCATATCGCGCCGGTGCTGCCAGAAATCGATCGACGGCCGCTGGAGTGATTGCTTTGGGAATTCGATCCCACATTTTCTGTGCACCCAACAACTCAGCCGGGTTGTCCTGGACAACGCCTTCAAGTTGCAAGTACTTGAAAAACATTCGAGTTGCAACAATTGCGCGGGAAATTGAGGCCGGAGCGAGTTGCTCGGCTTGCAATGCAGCGACGAATTCACTTAAATCCGATAGCTTCAGCCGATTTGCTGGCGTGCTACCCATCCAGCCGATGAGACGTCGCAGGTCTCGACCGTAGGCCTGAACCGTATTGTCCGCCAAATGACATTCGGTCCGCAGGTACGTTGTGAATTTTTGGTGCCAATTGCCACCGACCTCTGGAGGCGGCAAGCGGCGATCGCCGCCCCCTTTTTCCCGCAGTTGACTGAGCTTACTAAGCTTGCTTGGTTTACTTTCCATCGACGGCTTTAACAAAGACTGGAGAACAGGCCATAATTACGGCTTCGCATCGCAACTCCGCTCCTGAGACTACTCTGCGGATGAATGATCGGCTTTTTGACTGGTGCGCAAATCGATTTGTCTGCACCGATTTTTCGAGTGGTAGACTGGCTGCTTTTTTTGGTCACAGATTTTCGCGACTGTTCGATTAAAAGTATATTGAGGATGACGGTGTTGGTAATCGGGGGTGCGGGTTACGTAGGCTCTCATACGGTGA
>JBGSTP010000238.1:0-21202 GCA_041736515.1 Pirellulaceae bacterium | reverse complement strand
ATGTTGTCCCCGTCTAGATCCCAGAGTCGAAAATGCATGTGCCGAACTACAATATCGGCTTCGGCTTTCTTGATTTCTCCATCGCCGTCGGCATCGAGTTGAGTCAAAACACGTTTCACGTATTGCTCGCGCAGCTCGAGCCGATTGTCGCGAACTATGCCAGCATCCTTCTCGTACCGAGCCACAGCGCTCTTTGCCAAAAAAACTTGGGGCGTCAACGGTCGCGAGACTTCGAAGAAAGCCACCGCCATCTCTTCCCAGGATTGATCACCCCAAGTGACAGTTTGAGTGGGATCCGGATTGAATGGATTCTCGGGCGAGTTGTCAAAGGCCGCTTCAAACCTCAGCCCCTGCAACTCGTCCAGCGCTAGTGGTTCGGCAAGTTGATAAGTATGCTGCCAATTGAAATCGTAGTTGGGAACGCTCAACAGTTTCTGTTCGCTAGACTGACTGAAAAGCGTAAAGGACTTTCCGCGGAAATGCATGTGCGGCGTGATGGCTAACAACTCCGCCTGAGGCGGCAATCGCTGAGTCTCTGCCCTGACGACGAAATTCGGTTCACCAGGCGGTATTTCAAACTCCTGGTCAATCGCCATCATCGTGAAAACTTCGTCGGTCACATCTTTGCGATCACAAATTATCAAGCCGACTTTGGTAACATCCTGTTGTTCCATGCCATTGGGAGTGTAGTGCATTTGAAACACAAGCTTAGAACCGGCGGGGATTTTTCGCGCACGTCCAGCCGGCAACGCATGCACCCTTTGTCCGGGAACGTAAGCAGTAAGCCACCCAATACCATTGAACTCCGCACCATCCGGAGGTCTCACGAACACGATCGCGTGATGTACAACGGAACGCGAGCCAGGAATCACTTGCGCCGCTGAAACCCAAGTGTCTTCTTTAAACCCAGGATCGGCAACGAAGTACTGGTACTCAACCACACCATCCTTGGGTATAGTAAACGGACGTGCCCGCATACTTACAACTAAATCGGGTTCGCGCGGCAAACTCCAACCGTCAACATACTCCTGGTCGGGAGGTAGCTGCGCAACATCGCCGCGTTGCATTCCTCCAGAAATCCAGCTTCGCAAGATTTCCTTGTCCGCTTCTGGCATGCTGCGTTCGTTGGAAAAATGACCAAACTGCGGATCTGCATGCCAGGGTGGCATGCGTCCATTATCGATGGTCTCTAGCGTAGTGGCCGCCCATCCCACGACCTCTTCGTAACTGTCCATCGCGAACGGTCCAATTTCACCCGCCCGATGGCACTCGATGCAATGCTTTTGCAACACGCGGGCCACCTGCAATGAGTAGGTGACGCCTTCCGCTGGCTTCTCCGACTTGCTCTGCACCGGAGCTCTACCGAGAATACAGCCCAGCACTCGAGTTTCCGGTACTGAAATTGGCTTATTGTCCAACAATTCACCAATCGCAATCGCTAGATCCGGCCGAGAGGCAACCGGACGGGTAACCCCGGGGGAGAGCTGATCGTCGATTCGTCCGTGATAACACAAATTGAGCGAATGATCCAGCAAGAACACTTCAGGCGTGCGGCTGGCGCCATAGCCATCGGCAATTCTGTTCAACTCGTCTCGAACGATAGGGAATGCTACATCGAGCTCCGTGCAATACTTGACGACATCTTCCACGGAATCTTGATGATTGCTCATGACGCCCACCACGCGCACTCCCCGTCTCGAAAAATCGGACTGCAGTTGATTCAGCTTCAGCGCATAGGCTCGCGCCATGGGGCATTGTGTGCCTAAAAAACAAACGACGGTCGCCGACGCGCTCCCCGATTCGACGACAATCGCTTCGCCGTGCGGGGTTGCCACAGAGAATTCAAATTGCCCAGCCACGACTGGCTCTGCCCAAATCCCAAGGCCAATGATCCCCCAACACGCAATCAAGAAATGGAGAGACTTCAACGCACGATCCTTCAAAACAGAAGTAAGAATGGCAGCTCATGCTCAGAGTTCTGCACCCCAATTATAGTGACTCGCCAAACAGACACCAACGGCGCGCCACAACTTTCCGTAGTGCATCCAGGACCGTTCTAGGTAAGGAACTGTCTCGAAAATCCTGTTTGCACGCCTGTAGGCTGCAACAAGCGCAGCGCAGTTGAGGCAGAATCTCTTTAGGCGTTGAAATCCTGGGCGTTAGCAGTGCTATGGTTGCATGGGCTGGCAACAATCGTAGTGCGCAACATCCGAATGGACAGCGCTGGCTACGCCCAGCTTTCAATGTCAAGCCGTTTGGCGGACGCGGCTTGCCCAAACAAAATGAGGAGAAACAAAACCGCCTACAGCCAAACCACTAAGGGCAATCGGAAATATTTGCACACCAATGACCGGTGCAATAGCTTGAGACAAGTGGGGCCCAACAAATAGAAGCCCCGCAATGAGCTGAAACGTGGCCGGTCGCGAAAAACACTTGGCAATTGGCCATCGCTGGTCTGAGCCAAGCCTGCTTTCACGAGTTGCCTCACACGCGGCGACAACCGCAACAATCAACAGCACCAGGTCGTAGATGGGCACGTAGGGATTGAATAATGCATTGCAGCAGAGCAGCACTGCGATGGCTATGTTGTCTGAAAATTGGCTTCTGCGCCAGGCGATCGCGACTAAAATGCCACTCCCCATACCAACCGTGGCACAAAGCAGTTTACCATGACTCGGAACGAGCCATTGGAAAAATGGGGCCAGTCCATGAACCTTCCAGAATGGAGTCTCCAATCCCCATTCGGTTGACGCCAACTGCGACCCAAGTCGCAAGTATTCGGCAAGGCCCGCGAACCCACTCGTCGCCAGCGAAATGGCAACTCCCACGAATGCAGTTGGCACAAATCCAATCCACAGTGCTGGTCGAACGATGAAGGCAGCCACGATCAGTATGGCGGCAACATTGGGTTTGTACAAAGTCAGCGCCAGCAGAACTCCGGCCATGCCATTGTTGTGGTTGCGAAAATAATGCAGGAACCCGATGATGCAGGCAAACGCCAACAGGGAAGACTGTCCACCTACGATCGCTTCTGCCACCAATGGACAGCCTCCAATCGCCCAAAGCCAACCTGGCTGTTCGCGCAGAACAGCATAGTCACTTCTGAGCCGCCAGAGTCCGTAGGTCAGCAGCATCAATTGCCCCGCAGCGAACAAAAAAAACGACCATCGGAACGGAAGCTGGGACAGCCACGACATGCAAGCCGCAACAGTGGGTGGATAGCGATATGGCCAGCTTTCGCGAGGATCCATTGCCGGAAACAACCGAGCAGTGCGCTCTTGATTGCGTTGGTCATTGTACAGCTCCGACGCGTGGCCGTCTGCAACCGTCTGACCTGCTACATAGAGCATGATATAGTCGCCGCCTAAGGGCGTACCAGATCGATCTACTAAATCATTCCAGGGGAAGAACCACCCAATCCATCCCAGCAATGCGATCAACAGGGTTACTTGTCCAGCAAACTGGAACCGCAACATCGCCTCGCGCCACTCCGCCGCCGCTTCGTGCCTGCTTTTGCATTCTTTTTCTAGTCGCACGAATCAATGCCTCGGATAGAAGTCGCTGACCTGAAGTGCAAGACGGTGATTGAAACCGGACTAAGTTCGCCGGGCGCCGGGCCCGATAGCCGGGTGCCGCCACAATCGACACAATGCTAATTGCCGTTACTAATCTGTCATCGCGTGGAAGTTTTCGGACCGGATAGCCTAGGTCGCTCGAAGATGCAGGGGTCGCCCCACATGACCAGAAAACTCCACTTAACGCGAAGTTGCGTAGGGAATATTCGCAATGCGCCCGATCGACCGGGAAATATCAGGTCCGGCAATCGTTAGTTCTGCTCCGCCTCAAACACGGCACGAAGATCGTCGGAGTATTGCGAACGGATGCCATTGTCCTGCAGTACAGCTTCCGTCGCGGCTTCCAACGCAGCGCGTCGAAAGACCAAAGAATCCACCCCGCGATCAGCGAATTCAAAGCGAATGAACTCAGCCTTGCAGTTGTGCACGAGCTGTGCGGCATGCTCCAGATTTTTCACCGCTTCACCGTTGATGGTGGTGAGCGTGGCCAGGGTCGGAGAATTGTAGCCCTTCATTAATGGACTCGCAAATGGATTGCTCGATATCGTCACGAGTTCCTCACCATCAAAACTTGGAGAATCGGCAATCCTCAGTAACAATGGACTGAACCGATGCAACATGGGCGTAACTAGTTGCGGTGGAAACGAATTTACTAGTCCACTGGTGGCTTGTGTAAACACGATGGGACCGCAGAGAAAATAGCGTGGATAATGTGGCTCGTAGCCGATGACGCGCGACAGTTCGGTATCCATGGCAATCTCTATTGCCTGCGTTTTGCCATCGCGGATCACTTCGAGCGATATAGCGGCTGCTTTTGACGATTTGGGGACAAAATAGAAGAATGGCAATCGCAGGGAATCGGTGACGGTAGCCTTGCCGTCCTTGCTGATTGGTTGTCCCTGAATGCTGGTTACAATGTCTCCGACCTTCAATGCCGATTTTTCTTCGTCTCCGTGTATCTGCTTGATTAAGACCCCTCCAGTGTCTTTATTGAGGCCATGGAACTCGCGCAGCGACTCGTTCTCCAGCGATTGAAAACTGTGCATCCACTGTGGACGTCCGTCATAACTACCGTCTTCGATGTCCTGTAGAAAGGCCACGACTTCCTCACCTGCGATTAAGTAGCCTGTACTCTCCGCTTGCTTGGCTTTCGAGAAAACCACTCCGATCATCCTTCCGTCCGAAATGGCTGGACCGCCACTATTGCCAGGATTCACCGCCGCGTCGACCTGAATCCGTAGCGCCATTGCACCGTTGAACATGGGGGCCAGTTCGATACGCGATACGACGCCCTCGGTTGTTGAAAGATCGCTACCGCCGATCGGATATCCATATACCTTTACCGACTGACCATTGAGCGGCAATTGAGGCGAAATCTCAAGAGAAGGTCTTTTCGCGTAAAACTCTTCGTCTTCAATTTGCAATAGCGCCAGATCGATATTAGGTGCGATAAACAACGGTTTGGCTTCAACACGCTCAGCTCCCTGAAAACCCTGCACATAGATCTGGCTAGCAAACATAACGACGTGCGCATTGGTTAGCACCCGCCCACCTTTTAGGATCGTTCCTGTACCCGTGACCGTCGACGATCTCTTATTCCAGGGCTGGAGATAATTAGGCAATCTGAGCGTAGAGCTGATCTGCACCACTGAATTGCGAATATCGCTATCCACCGCCGTCGATTCCTGGCCGACTTTCGGGTCTGCCACGGCCGCCGCGATCACGTCGGAAATGGAATCCGCCGTCGCATTTTCATCTTGGGCCGCAGCAATGCAGTAAGAGCTCAGTATCGCAGCGGAGGCCATCAAGATCAAACGCACCAAATAGATGTTGAACATGCGTGTTTCTCCCGGTAGTCAATTCGACCTAAGTTTGTATGGCGCTTGGCAAACTGCTTTAGCAAGTTGCGTTTGCACCGTGGCGATTCTCGCAGTTGGTCCCCCGCGGTGCGGGGTACAGTCGCAAACGGCACAAGCCATAGTCTCGCACGCGAGATTCAACATGGCAATGCGCACAATTGCGAAGGCACGATTTTTCGTCCCTGTTCGCGAAATTCCCCAGCGTGTTAACCTGTTTTGGGGTTTGCGTTCAGGCATTTGAACGACCTCAAGCAAATTGAAAACGCTATATTGAGCGCTCCAAACTCCGTCGCGTCCGCCAGTGTACCTCTCTGCAGAAATCCAGTCGGCTCGCCACCGATGGCGCACGGCAAACGCGATGCACCGCTGCTCGGAAACAATCGTACTTAGCCACAATGGAAGCCCATTTGATGAATCGTATTTTAGACTACTCAGTTATCAAGCGAGCTCTGAGCATCGCACTAATTGTGGTTCCAGCCACGCTTAGTCTCGCTGCAGAACAGCCCAACATTGTGTTTATCTTGGTTGATGACTTAGGCAAGCATGACTTGAGCTGCGAGGGCAGCACTTTCTATGAGACTCCGCACATCGACCGAATTGCAACGCAGGCGATGCGATTCGCCAATGGCTATTCGGCTTGCCAAGTCTGCAGTCCTTCGCGAGCGGCCATTCAAACGGGCAAGACTCCCGCTCGTGTAAAGATTACGGACTACATCAGTCCTAATGGCGCCAATCAACCCGAGCAATGGAGTCGCAATACGAAACTGCTGCCTGCAAGTTTCTCGATTCAATTGGCACTCGAAGAACAGACAATTGCAGAGGCGTTGAAACCGCTCGGTTACCATACGTTTTTTACTGGCAAGTGGCATTTAGGCGGTGAAGGCTTTTTGCCAACCGACCAGGGCTATGACATCAACATTGGCGGACATGAGTACGGCACTCCACCCGGAGGATTTTTTGCGCCACATAAGAACAAAGCGATGGCAGACGGCCCAGCTTGCGAACACTTACCACTGCGGCTGGGACGCGAGACCGCACAGTACATTCATAGCCGAAAGAACGCGAATACTCCGTTCTTTGCCATGCTGAGCTTTTATTCTGTGCATGCGCCATTGCAAACGACTCAAGCGCTGTGGAGCAAGTACCAAAAGAAAGCTGAGTTGATGGATTTGGTACAGGAGCGGCAACGCTTCGTTTTCGATCGCACTCAGGAGGTCCGGCAAGTTCAGGACAACCCAATTTATGCTGGGATGATGGAGGCCATGGATAGCGCAGTCGGCTTGGTGCTGCAAGCATTGGAAGATTCTGGACAAGCGGATAACACAGTTGTAATTTTCACTTCCGACAACGGAGGCGTGTCTTCCGGAGACGGTTACGCTACGTCTGCCTTGCCATTGCGAGGCGGCAAAGGTCGTCAATGGGAAGGTGGCATTCGGCAGCCTTTCTATATCAAGGTGCCTGGCAAAACCAACGGTGCGACTGTCGACACATTTGCCAGTGGCATCGACTTCTTTCCCACTATTTTGGAGTTTGCAGGAGCGACTCCATCACCGCATCTCGATGGCCGGAGTCTACTGCCGGTTTTGATGGGAGAAAACCTACCGCACAGATCGCTGTTCTGGCATTACCCGCACTATGGCAATCAAGGTGGTGAACCGTCGGCCATTATTCGCGAAGGCGAATGGAAGCTCATCCACTATTTTGAAGACGAACGCGACGAACTTTACAATTTGGCTGACGACCTTGGCGAACAGACAGATGTCTCACAAGTGCAGCCCGAGCGCGTCCAAGCGCTGCACACAAAGCTCTTTGAATGGCTGAAGGAGGTGGATGCAAGATTTCCGACCGAAAATCCAAAGTTCAATGCAGACTCCTACCAGACAAGTATTAAACAAGCGAAGTCCGAGCGGATGCTGAACCGAGAGGCCGAACACGCCTCGTTTTTGAGGCGTGATTTCGTTCCCAAGGGTGGATGGTGGCAAGAGGTCGGTCGCAAGTAAGGTCAGCGGGGATTGCTCGGATGGTGCGCTGGTTTCAAACCACCAGGCAGCACACGCCGTTGCTTCAGCCCCACGGCAATCACCATCAGGCTCAAGCCTGTCATCAAACGATGCCATTGATCCAGTAGTTCCGGCACGCCGAAATCCCCAGCGTCGCTGTGCCCCAGGCCAACTTCGCTAACTCGAACCGTCGTATCGAGGTGCAGCAGAGCTTCGAGCACGAGGTGGTCGCGACGCTGTTGTTCGCTCAGCTGCAGGTCTTCATAAATCCAGACATGAGCCGCCAGGGCTTCGTCCATCAGTCGCATCGCTGCAAATTCTGCGCTGGGTGCGGAGAGGGTCAGTGCGTGAGAACCGCAAGTTGCATAAAACTTCGCCATAGTTTTCTTCCTTGATCGGATGGAGGAGATAGGGATCAAACTCGGATCAGCCAGCGGTGGCCGCAGACGGCGACTGGCCTCTACAGGACTCATCATCGAGTAGCCGCGTGACACCTTCGGTCACACACCATAGGGATTCGAGAATTTTTTCAACTCTTTCGCCAGCCCTCCAAGCTGATACATTTATTTGCGGGGAAAATCGATGACTTGAGAATTTTCAATTGTTAGAAAATCCGAGTTGCAGATTGATATTGATGACAAACGCGGGCAGCACCGGCCTGAATTTGCAAAGTGCCAATACGATTGCGAATGTGGATTTGCCATGGAATCCGGCCGTCCTCGAACAACGCATCGGGCGAGCTCACCGCATGGGGCAAGAAAAACCAGTGCATGTTTACAAGCTAGTCACTGAAGAAACGATCGAAGAGCGTTTGCTGGAAACACTGGCATCCAAACAAGATCTCGCCGACGCGGCGATCGACTTCGACTCCGATGTATGCGCCATCGAGATGAAGAGCAGTCTCGTTCGGCTGCAAGAAAAGCTGGAGAAAATGCTGTTGCCCCCGATCGCCGCCCCAGTCGATCAGAGCATGCAGCGGCGAGTGGAACAGCAGGCGGTCGAAATTGTTGACCGACGCGAACGGGTCGCCAGCGCAGGTGGACAATTGCTCGGTGCCGCACTCAAACTGGTCGGCGAATTGGTCAGTACCAACAGAAGCGACAAGCCCGACACCGCAATCGTAGATCATCTTGTCGGCAGCCTGTCGCAAAGTGTCGAACGCGACGCGTCCGGTCGGCCGCAACTGCGTATTTCGCTGGAGTCTGAACACTCGCTACGCGAGCTTGCGGAGACTCTTGCCCGCTTACTGTCGCCGCCCTCAAAACCGTAGTAGCTTTCTATTGGGCCATACACGTAGTCATCGTTGCCGACAGTAGTGCATTAAGGTTGGATTAGTCGACTGCCTGGTAGTCGGTGACGGTCTCGTCGACGTATTAGTTGCCGAATAGACTGGGGTTGGCGAGCAACTTCGGCAAATAACTAACTCTCTGAAGACAGACTCCATATCGCTGCGTCAATGTGTTATGAGAACGCAAGGATGCAAAAACTCTGCCGCAAATCCATCAATGAAGGGCTATAAACCTAATGCACGCATCAACCGCCGCGCTTGTTTACCCACATCAGCTTTGGCAGATCCATCCCGCGGTTGAATCGGTATCAAACGTTTACCTGGTTGAAGACCCACTGTTCTTCCGCCAATTTGATTTCCATCGGCAAAAGCTCATTCTACATCGCGCTTCGATGACGGAATTCGCCTCGGCGCTCGAGAGCCGGGGCAAACGCGTGCGACGGATTGAAGCGCACGAAATATTTGAGTCGGCAGAAATCGGTGCGATTCTCCAAAGGGACGGAGTGAAGCAAGTGGTGACTCACGAACCTACCGACAATTGGCTGCATGCGCGCGTGTCGAGAGGCTGCAGCCAGCATGGAATTGCTGTTCATTGGTTGAGCGATCCTGCCTTCTTAACTCCGCTGGATGTGTGGCATCGCTGGGCCGAAAGCCGAAATCACTATCACTTCACCAGCTTCTACATCGAACAACGCAAGCGATTGCATTTGCTGATAGATGGCACTGGCAAGCCGACAGGTGGAAAATGGACCTTTGATACCGAGAATAGAAAGAAGCTGCCCAAGGGGCTGCTCGTTCCCGAAGTCGATCGACCTCCTGAACGAGCCAGCGTTCGCGAAGCGAGGGCCTATGTAGCACTTAGATTTCCCCAGGCGCGTGGCCGGGCCGACGAGTTTCTCTACCCAGTAACCTATCAAGATGCGGAGAATTGGCTAAACCAATTTGTAGATACCAGACTGAGCGCTTTTGGCGATTACGAGGATGCGATTTCGCGCAGTAAGACGTTTCTATATCACAGCGTGTTGACGCCCATGTTAAATATTGGACTGCTGACACCGCAACAGATCATCCAGACCGTCTTGGAACGCTCCGACACATGTCCCTTGAATTCGCTTGAGGGTTTTGTCAGGCAGGTCATTGGTTGGCGTGAGTTTATTCGGCTTGTTTACTTGCAGGCTGGCTCGCGCCAGCGGACCCGCAATGCCTGGGGCCTACAACGCCAACTACCGTCCGCTTTCTACACTGGCACGACAGGCATCGAGCCGTTTGACTGGTGTGTTCGGCGGGTAGACCAGCATGCATATTGCCACCATATCGAACGATTGATGGTACTTGGAAACTTCATGCTGCTGTGCGACGTGGCTCCAGACGCAGTCTATCAATGGTTCATGGAGATGTTCATCGATGCCTACGACTGGGTCATGGTTCCCAACGTTTATGGGATGAGCCAGCACGCAGACGGCGGGCTGATGACAACCAAGCCCTACATCAGTGGCTCGTCCTATATCCTAAAAATGAGCGATCACTCGAAAGGCCCATGGACGGAAATTTGGGATGCGCTCTATTGGCGTTTTATTGATCGGGAGCAGGATTTCTTCGATTCCAATCCACGCATGCGTTTCATGGTCGGCCAGCTAACACGCATGGGCTCAAAGCTCGACAAGCATCACGCTGTGGCGGAGGCATTTCTCGAAAGGCTGGAATAGTGAGCCATATTGGCTCGGCTTACCGTCCCTCTGAGGCCCATTGTTTCATCAAAGCAATATTCTCTTTTACCGCTTTATTCGGCTTGTTGAGATATACGGCCATGTCGCTATCGTACATGGCCATTGACTCGGGCCCCTTGTCATGCGTTTGCTGCATCCACGTGTCTAAACGCCCACGATGTGCGCGCAATTGCTCTTGATACTCGGGCTGTCCTGCCAAGTTCTTAACTTGCCAGCGATCCTCAGTGTAACGATAGAGCTCTTCGGGTTCGCGCTCGGGTCGGAAGAGTAACGCTTCGGTCATAGCGGGCAAGCTTCCCGCCGCGTGACTGGCGCGAAGCGACTGGATGATCGCCTTACCATCCTTGTAAGCATTGGGTTGCAGATGTGGCCGTCGGGGTAGAAAATTTCGAATGTAGAGAAACTCTTCCGTCCGCACACTACGGAGATGATCGATGGTTTCATCGCAACGATCGCGGGCTGCAAAAACAGCTTCGCGCGGCTGATAGCTGTTTGAAAATACATCCTGCGCCTGCATGGCGTCGGGTAGGGGAATCCCTGCTGCTGCCAGGGAAATTGCGGCCATATCGATGTGTTCGATCAAATCATTGCGAACCACGCCCTTTTCAATACCAGGTCCGCGAACGATAAACGGAATATGCGTTCCTTCATCGTAGAGGAACTGTTTGCCTCGCGCATGGCTAATTCCGTGATCGGTCATGAAGATGATCAGCGACTTGTCGAGCAGCCCCTCGTCCTGCAATCGCTGGAGAACTTTTCCGACATGCTGCTCCGTCATCCGCACAGAGTCCAAGTAGGCGGCCCAATCGTCTAGCAAGGCTTGCTCGCGGGGGTAGTACGGCGGCAGCGCGACTAGGGCTGGATCAACGGTGTTGCCCAATTCCTGCTTAACTCGCTGATGAAAAGCGGCTCGAGCTTCAGGAGTGCCTTCGCGTAGTTTGCCTCCGTGCAATTGAACTTGCATGAAGAACGGCTGGTCTGCGGCACGTCCAGACCAATCGTTGTTATCGTACATGGCAGCATCCCACTCAAAGTTATAGTCGGTTTTTCCAAGTCGAGCTGCCGCGCTTTTGCGACTCTTATTCCTACCCTCAGTTTCGGCATGCAATCGGCCCTGCGCATCCTTGTCGAGCAAACCGCTGCCGATGCAGGTGTAGTATCCAGCTTCCTGAAACAGAACGGGCAGGGGTGTCACATTCGAGGGCAGCTGAATTGTTAGATCGCCACGACCGCTACGATGATGGTGCGCTCCGATACTAGTTTGGTACATTCCAGTGATGCAGGCCGAACGGCAGGTGGAACAGACAGGTGCGGTTACATAAGCGCGGCGAAAAAGCGTGCCCTCTGCTGCAAGTCGATCCACGTTTGGCGTTTGGATCAGACTCTCTCCATAACAAGAAAAATTGGCGGACATATCGTCCACAAAAAACCAAACAATGTTTGGCTGTGCGGCAAGTGCATTGCCAAGCGGAAAGACAAACGCAAAGGCCAGTACGTGGATAAATTCTGGTACGCGGACAAAAACAGGTAGCGACAACTTGAAGTTCATTTGTGACTCTTTAGGTAATCAAAGCATTGACAATATTCCCCGAAACATCTGTCAAGCGATAATCGCGTCCCTCATGTCGATAGGTTAATCGTTTATGGTCTACGCCTAATTGATGAAGCAGCGTGGCATGCAAATCATGCACGTGCACCGGATCGCGGGTAATGTTGTAACCGAAATCATCGGTCTCTCCGTGAATATAGCCGCGACGCAAGCCGCCGCCGGCCATCCATACAGTAAAGCATCTTGGATGGTGATCGCGTCCAAAGCTATCCGGTTTTATTTCGCCTTGACTGTAGGCCGTTCGACCGAACTCGCCTCCCCATACTACGATTGTATCCTCCAACAAACCATGACGTTTGAGATCGATTATGAGCGCGGCGGCAGCCTGGTCCGTTTCCTTGCACTTGGTGGGTAGGTTTTTCGGTAAGCTTCCATGGTGATCCCAATCGCGGTGGCAAAGCTGGATGAATCGGACGCCTCGCTCGGCTAAGCGTCGCGCTAGCAAGCAGTTATTGGCAAAGGAAGGTTTCCCAGGTGTTGCTCCATAAAGATCAAGGGTCTCTTCGGACTCTTGCGATAGATCGGTTAGTTCGGGAACACTCGATTGCATGCGAAACGCAAGTTCATAGTTTTCAATTTGAGCTGCAATTGCTGGATCGCCTCGCTCTTCTAGCGCCAGCGAATTCAGTGCATTTGTCGCGTTGAGGAGTTTGCGTCTCGACTCGCCGCTCATCCCCGGCGGATTGGACACGAACAGCACCGGATCGCCAGCGTTCCGAAACTGCACGCCGCCGTACTGTGAGGGTAAAAAACCGCTACCCCAATAACGAGTTTGCAAGGTCTGGCCCCCACCGCCGCTGGTTAGCACGACGAAGGCGGGTAGATCGGCATTGTCACCGCCGAGCCCATATGCCAACCAGGCTCCCATGACTGGCCGTCCGGGCTGTTGATTCCCGGTTGCAAAAAAAGTGACGGCAGGATCATGGTTGATCGGATCTGTATTCAGTGTACGAACAAAAGTACACTCATCGACAATGCCGGAGAGATGGGGCAACAACTCCGAAACATCCATGCCCACTTGCCCGTGCTTCTTGAATCGGAATGGGGACCCCAAGCAGTACAGGTTCTTCTGGCCGCTTGTCATGGTCGTGATGCGTTGACCATTGCGGACACTCTCTGGTAGATCCTGGCCAGTCATCTCATTCAATTTCGGTTTGGGGTCGAACAAGTCGAGTTGCGAGGGAGCACCGGACATGAACAAATAGATAATGCGTTTTGCTTTCGGAGCAAAATGCAGTTTTCCGAGTTCACCGGGCACTTGCAACGGTTCACTCTCCGCTGCCCCGCAAAACCTGCCAGGGCTGAGCAAAGAGGCCAGCGCCCACGCACCCATTCCAGTAGAACTATAGTTTAGGAAACTGCGGCGGTGCAACGCAGATTGAAGGGATCGCTGCGGTCCGGTAAGCATAGTTATTCTCGCGTCACGAATTCCCGACCGGCGGCTGGCAAGACATACCAGCCAAAAACCTTTTCGCTAAGGCGTCAGTATAACTTGCAGCGCTGCGGTCGGATACAAAGTGCTGAGAAGTAGTTTACCGCGAGCTATCTTGATCGAGCGAGTCAGCAGCGATCCAACCGCTCATCATGACCATTGGCATACCAGGGCCTGGATGAGCTGCTCCACCTGCCAAGTACAGCCCATGAATTTCCTTACTGCGATTGGCCGGCTTGAAGGCGCCGGTGAATTTGCCGTGGCTCGCCAAGCCATAGATGGCACCGTTAAGAACTCGATAACGCTTCAAAATGCCTTCCGGAGTCAGCGATTCCTCAGTCACTATACGATCCCGTATGCCACGCATGCCACCCGTTCCCTCGAGCTTATCCAAGATCACATCGCGGTATTCGGGAAGCATGGCCTCCCAATCGTGATTCGGACGAAGATACGGCGTGTGGACTAATACGTACAGCGCCTCGCCACCCGCAGGTGCAACGGCTGGCTCGGTAGCAGCCGGAGCGCAAACATAACATGTCGGATCCGGTGCCGGCATGCCGCGGCGATAGATCCAGTCAAACTCCTCATGCGGATCGCGAGAGAACACAAAGTTGTGATGCAGCAAGTGTTCGTATCGCTCGCGCAATCCTAGATATAGCACAACACCAGAGCAGGCTGGTTCGATGTCCCTCTTCCGCGATAGACTTAGCGGCTGAGAGTGATGACGCAGCAGCTCGCGATGTGTGCGGACCGAGTCGCAGTTTGACACGACTGCGTCGAAGGGCAGTGCTTCACCACTGATCAGGCGTATGCCGACAACAGCATTCCCAATAGTCTCAATGGAATCCACATCGCAGCTGGTACGAATTTCGACACCAAGTTCCAGGGCCAACTTTTCCAGCGCTAACGGTACAGCTCGAGTGCCTCCCATCGGATACCAGACACCTTCTTGGGTCTGCATGTGAGCAATGCCGCACAGCACTGCGGGTGATGCATCCGGTGATGAGCCTACGTATTGTGTGAAGTGATCGATCATCTGCGCTGCACGCTCGTCCGGCACGTACTCGCGCACCACGGCAGCGACTGACTTACCCATTCGCAGTGAGAGTACGTCCTTGAGCACGGACAGATTGAACATCCCTGTCGATTTGAATGTGTCGGCTATGCCTCCGACACTCTGCCAAAAAAAGAAGCGTTCGGAGACATCATGAAGTTTCCTCGAGTAGTCGATAAATTTTGCATAGCCGTCAGAAGACCGATTGTCGCCGGAAAGCTTGCGTAGGTTTTCTTGCATACTCGCCACGTCTGCAACGAGATCAAGCACGGACTTGTCTTCAAAAAAACATCGCCACTGCGGATCCAGGGCTACCAATTGCAAGTAGTCGTCGAGTCGTTTTCCGGCCTCTTCGAAGATGCGTTTGAGCACTGATGGCAACGTTAGAATTGTGGGCCCCATATCAAAACGGTAGCCAGCCGAACTGTGAACAGCCGCTTTGCCGCCGACCCACTCGTTTTTCTCCAACAGAGTGACTTGATGCCCGCGAGCTGCCAGCACGCACGCCGCAGACAATCCGGCCAGGCCGCCCCCAATAACAGCGACACTTCTTTTTTTTGCGATTTCAATCATTGTCAGCAATGGTCTTAAAAAGTCGATTCAACCGGGTAATCAATTAAGTTTTATCTTTACAGGGTGCCGCTAATTTGCAACCAACATAGCAGGTCTAGAATCTCGGGACGTATCGCGAATGACAGCTCCCTGAGTGAAGTCTCTAAAACCTCGAGCCCATCAAACAACCAGCTCCAGGCCCAATCATGTCAATTCTAGCGTGTCGGCTAGTCTGCGTCAGGAACCTACTATTGTCAGGCCCCGCGAATCCATCTTCCAATTCCCTGCTAATAACTGCATAATTCGCGGTGTGCCAAGCGGGTGGGGTCAGCAAGTAGAGAATGGTTGGATTCACCTGGGCGGCGCGCGAGCTAGTTGCTGCTATGATCTGCTCCGAAGCCGCCGTTTACCTGCCACGGGAATTCCGCAGGGGAGGCAAGCTCCCGCACTCGAATTCGTGAACTCAGACCGTGCTTTTGCGCTGCAAATTTTTACTCGATCCACGAAATGCATTTTGACTATGAAAAACGTCTTAGTTACCGGCGGAGCTGGTTTCATTGCTTCGCACATTACAACTGCTCTGGTTGAACGTGGCGATAGAGTTAAAGTGTTGGATAATCTGTGCACCGGATTCATGACGAACTTGGCTCACGTGGCAGCTGACGTTGAGTTTATCGAAGGCGACGTGGCTGATGAGCATGCAGTGGCCAGAGCCATGCAGGGTGTCGAGCTCGTGTTTCATCAGGCCGCGCTGGCATCGGTGCAACTGAGCGTTGAGCGCCCTTTGGCAACTCACCATAGCTGCGTTACCGGCACGCTCAACGTCTTAAACCAAGCAGTCAAGGCGGGCGTTGGAAGACTCGTATATGCGGCCAGCAGCAGCGCCTACGGTGATAGACCCTTTGTGGCCAAACGCGAATCGGATTTGACGCAAGTACTTAGTCCCTATGCTGCCGCCAAATTGGCTGGCGAACTGTACTGTGAAGCGTTTTATCATAGCTATGGTCTAGAAACGGTAGGGCTTCGCTATTTTAATGTGTTTGGACCAAGGCAGGATCCGGCAAGTCCCTACTCGGCGGTTATTCCAATCTTTGTTACTGCTATCCTGAGCGGCCGGGCTCCCACGATTTTCGGAGATGGCCACCAGTCTCGCGATTTCATTTATGTCGGCAATGTAGTACAGGGAAATCTCCTAGCCGCAGAAGCAAAAGAAGCGCCCGGTAGAATTTTCAACATGGCGGAAGGGCGACAAACCAGTCTACTGCAGCTTCTGGGCATCCTGTCGGAATTGCTCGGCAAACCGGTCGCTCCCAAGTTCGAGCCCGCCCGCGCAGGCGACGTCCGTGAAAGCATGGCGGACATCTCTCAAGCACGCAAGATTTTGGGCTTTGAACCTAAGACAGGCCTGGAAGAAGGCTTGCGACAAACAATCGATTACTACCGCAAAATTGCCGAGTCCAAGCTGGCTGCGCAGTTGCGATGAGTCCAATGAAGTCATTGGCAACCGCACTCATCAGCAATCTGGTGCACCTGGTTTTTCCTCCTGAATGCGCTTGGTGTGCCCAGTCGCTCGACTCGCAAGATCGTCTATGCGAACTTTGCCGAGGGCGATTCGTGAGCGACTATTACCGTTGTCAGGTTTGCGCTACGCCGCTCCCCTCCGTGGTCCCCAACCAGGATTGCTTTCGATGCCGGCAATCCAAATGCCATTTCTCGCAAGTCGTTACGCTGGCTCCCTATCGCGGCGATATTCGTCGAGCCGTGATCATGATGAAACGAAAACGATTTGAACTCCTTCGGCAGGCCATCGCGGAATTGCTCGCGGAAGTTCTACTAGCCGATGTGCGCACAAATCCCGGTCTATGCGGCGATCCACCGCCCAAGAATGAGGATCCGCTGTTGATTCCTATTCCTTATCACTGGACTCACGGGCTTTCCTCAGCGGCTGCCACTGCCGAATGCTTATGTCGTGCGATCTCTGCGAAAACAAACTGGCCCATTGCACTTCGAGCTGTCCGCAGAATTCGCAAAACGGAAAAGCAGGGACTGTTAAGCTGGAGCGAACGCGCAGCAAACGTACACAATGCATTCTCGGTCATTTCACCCCAAACGGTAGCCAATAAATCTATTTTTTTGGTTGACGACGTGCTGACGTGCGGCGCGACGGCTGGGGAGCTAGCACGATTGTTAAAAAAAGCTGGTGCCGCCAAAGTAATTGTGGTCGTAGCGGCCCGAGCAACCGGCGCGCGCGAGGCGGAACCTTGCTCTCCACATTCTCGGTTCGTCCAAATAACGACAGCTGGGTGACACTCTAGCGGTCTGCGAGCTTTCGCTTATGCTGGTACAGCTATAAATCGAGCAAACCAGTTGCGCGAGCTCTTTAGCACCGCAAGTTTAGCGAATCACCATCAAGCACGTCGCTGGGTAACTACATTCGAATGGAAATTGAAACCGAGCTCAAGCCGCCAAGTAAGCCGACAACTTCTCCGCTACGTCGAGCCATTTGGCGCGGAAGTAGCATTATCGCGCCGCCACTAGTCACGTTGCTGTTGCTCATTTGGATTGCGAGCGCAGTTGAACAGTATGTAATTTTCCCGCTCGAAGTGGCCGGTCGTACCGTGCTTGTTTGGGCAACCGCAGATATTTGGGAACTGCCGCCAGCAAGCGCCGAGCTAATCGATGCCACAGATGAATCCAAAGGGTTCAACTACAAGGGCTTGCCCTATGTGCAAGCCCCACTGGGTGGGAAATACATGCCCGAGTACGTCGTTGGCTGGGTCAACGCGCGATTAGACCTACTGCCCAACGATATGCGCAATCCGCTATCGGCGACGGATTACTACCAGGCCTACGTTCGCTTGCGATACATGTCGCGATGGCTCACTATTCCGCTGTTACTGCTGATTTTGCTCAGTGTGCTGTTCTTTGTAGGCCGCTTCCTAGCCGCTGGAGTTGGACGATTCTTCATTACGGGATTCGAGCGAATTCTCAACCAATTGCCTATTGTTCGCAACTTATATTCGTCGGTCAAGCAAGTAACCGACTTCGTGCTGACAGAGCGAGATATTGAGTTCACCCGAGTGGTTGCGATCGAGTATCCGCGGGTCGGAATCTGGTCGCTGGGGTTTATCACGAGCGAGAGTTTGCCCGTGCTGAAGTCCGCATTGAACGAAGAGATGGTTACCGTGTTTGTACCTACGTCTCCGATGCCCATGACCGGATTTACTGTCAATATCCGCAAACGCGAAACGCTCGAATTGGAGCTGACCATCGATCAGGCGGTGCAGTTCATTGTTAGCTGTGGCGTCGTTTGTCCACCGCCGACTAATGACAATTTGCGACTGACGAAACCGCCGCTCATCCAGTAGCTGAAGCTTAAGACCAGCCTGAGGCAATTCGGTTCGGGCTCATATGTCGTAGTACTCATCGTAGGCATCCCGCAAAACGGAATGCTCGACAGGACAGCCCGTCCACCGTTTCATGTCGTATACTTCGCTGGCCACAGTCTGGTCAACTTCGCTCAGCAACGTGATTTCGGATGAAAAACTGGCCGCGAATCCTTCGGCTGCATCCCCCTGGACGGCGAGCAACACAGGCAACGCTTGAATCCGCTCGCTTGCCAGTTCTGACGGCATTTGGTCACCAACCAACAAGATAGACTCCAGCGCACCGCCAAGGCTTATCAGTAGTTCATCTAGCGTATGCCGAGGATTCTCGTTCGATTCCGAATACTGTGTTGGAACACAATGAACTCGTTGCGTAGATGTACCCGCCCCCAGCTCCAACAGATCTGTCGGTATCAATTTTGGGGGATCGGTCCACACAACAGCAGCAGGCAACAGCTGTTTCTGTGAAGCTAATTCATGCAAGGCGTACAATGTACTGCGGCTACGTAGACTGTCCCCATGCAACCAACACAGTAACGTTGAATAGGCAACTTTCCGCGCGGCCCAGTCTTGTACTGCCAAGCCCCAATTGTGCCAGACTTGCCATCCGTCCTCGCGCCAACCGGCCGATGTGGCCGCACCGACAAACGTGAGCGAAGCCGACACCGCGACTTCGCGAAGAACTAACTGTTGCAACGACGGGAAAAATCGAACTGCCATAAACTTCAGCGCATGCATACCCGCCAGCGCAGTCGCCAAATTTTCCTGGGAGATTTCTACCGTTATCGCACGCCAATCCAACTCATTGACTGCAATGGCGCGCTCCATAAGGAATTGAGTCGGCTTTCCCGCAACGCGGAGCCCAACGCAGCATAAAATCGGCTGCGTAGTATTCGTCTCAGTCTGTCGATTCGAACTCAAAGGTGCTTTCTCCAAAGCAATCTGCCCAAAGGCAAGGCTACTTTCCTAAACTTCTCCACTCAGGCGAGTACTTAAGCGTACCCGCGTTTCGGTTAGCGCGAATAGTCCGATTGCAGGATTCAGCGCAGTTCTACTCTAGGAATCTGGTAGCTAGAAGCAATCGAATTCCAATCCCGTGAATTAATTCGACTATCCTCAGGATTCGACCTGGGCGCTGTCAAGAAAGGCCTCGGCTGCTGAAAACCAAACGCAAACACGCGGTAAAAACCGGAGTGAAACAACCTTGCTCCAACTCGAAAACGACGAGCTTTACTATTCAGGCCAATGCGTACCGCGCAGCGTCATGACATGGCTGGCCGCCTGCTCAATGCTAGCATTTTCGCTCCTGTTTATCCTGGGCTTTGAACCATCTCTTCCGTTCCAGCCAACTGCGATTGGCATACTATGGGCGAGTATCTTCTTGTGCGGCTACTTAATGAGTGGAGCAGGGCGAGGCCAAGTCTGGTGCTTGCTCGTGGCTGGACCTATTGTTTATCTCGCCAACCTCGCCTTTGCCTCCCTTACCGATTTAGGCTACTTTGACAGTATGCTGGCTACCACGACCATCCTTTTTGCGGGCTGGGCAACGAATGTAATTGATCCCGAGAGCAGAATTCAACTCGCTCAGCCAGTCGCTTCAACTCAACGGGCCGCCTCAACTCAACGAGTTGACTCAATTCAAAGGGGCAGGGTAGTGGGGGATGCGGTACGGCGACCGCGCAGCCGCTGGTCGATATGGGACCTGGGATTCTTGACTGTGGTGGTAGCTTGTTTCGTTCAAAGCTGGCCGCGATTGCAAACTCCACCCATGCTGTTGGTGGCCGTATTCGCTGCCCTACTGGGAGGCTTGTTGAGCAGCTGGATAGCTTGCCGCTGGGTGTGGAAAGACAATTGGAGTATTGGCAATATTTGTGGTCTCGGCCTCACAGTAATCGCCGGGTTGGCGCTCGTTCGCGTGAGCAGCCCAGTTGATTTGCCGCTGATGAACATGATTCGATGGGCTTTGAGCGGCCCGCTGAATGTCATCGCGTCACAGGGCATCGTTGTGCTCGCTGTATTGGCTGGTTGGCGCGTTGAAGAATGGCACCGGCAACAGCCGACCATGCTGAGGTTGGTGCGAGCCGAGGCCCGTTAAACTCAACCTGTGCAACCCGGATTAACAGGTTGCACCTCTGAAACAGGTCCGATCGTACGGATTATTCCGGTTCTGGCAAACATTTCGTGCGTTTCGTGCCGATAAGCACGTCTGTAACGAGTTTTCGGGTGATACCGAATTTACGTTATGCGCCTAGCGAATGGGTGGGTGGGACTGCCTACTAGACGCATAGCTGATGCCGAACACGGACGAAGTGCCGCTGGAGAGAAATCAATGAGAATGCTCAGTGGTCGTATGCACTGGCTGACGGTGGGGCTAGCTCTCCTCGTAAGTGCTCAAGGATTTGCGACAAAGAGACTGCATGGCCAATTTCCTTCAGCGGGAATGGTCGGACAAATGCCTTACGGAATGCCTCCGGGCATGATGCAAGGTGGCGTGATGCCAGCCGGTGGCATGATGTCGCCAGACCGTCCAATGAGCATGGCCTTCCAAGGTCCTCCGCCGATGGACGTTACCTACGCTAGTGCTTCGCAAGCGTGCGATACGGGATTAGGTGGCTGCAACAGTTGCGGTGGCGCTGCCTGCGGTGGCGCTGGCTGTGGCGCCGGCGACGGATTGCTCGGCCGGATCGGTGGTGGCGGCGGTGGAGGTTGCGGAGCCTGCG
>JBGSTP010000209.1:0-4696 GCA_041736515.1 Pirellulaceae bacterium | reverse complement strand
CGGAATCGACACACTAACATAAATTTGGCTGGCGAGTTCTACTGGAGAAACCGTCACAACGTCGAACAGGAAATCACCAGTGGGAGTTGCCTGAGTCCGATGTTATTGCATGTGCTATTGAAGGTCGAAATCGAGTTGATTCCTAGCTGGGGAAACTTCAATCTCCAATAGCGTCTCGGCAATACTATACTTTTTGGGTAGCTTCCCAAGGGAGTCGCTTATCGAAACTCGGTAACTCCCAACTGGCAGCGATTCGAGCCGATATTTCCCATCATTGTTAATGGCCGTAGGTACTCCATCGCGAAGCGGCCTTTGATCCGCTCTGAAGAAAACAATCTCGCCCATAACTGGTTTTCCACGATGGGTGACAAGCCCTTCAACTGACCCCACTAGTGTTGTTGAATCGCGCTGCGATGCGTCAGAGTCGCCAAATCGCACAACAATCCTATCTGCGACTATGGAACCATCGACGTCTGTCACGTAGTCTTGTCCGGCCGGGAAAGTCATGTCTTTCTGTTGCATGGCTCTTAATTTGTTGGCCGATAAAAATACAATGATCTGCGATTGACCGTCCGACAGAATCTCCCATTCGATGCCACTCTCGATTGTTTTACCTGCCAGCTCTTCTAACGCATCCTTAATCAAATCATGTTCTTCCGGCTGGGCTAACAGAATGAGCCTCTTTACACTTTCGTCCTTCGCTAAACGGACGTTGGGCCTTCCAGTTAACAGCTCGGATGCAACGTGATGCGCGATATCGAGATCGCTCGTCACCGTATATGCCTTCAGAAATAGCCCATTTCCGGGAGTAAGAGTCTTCTTCTCGCCGGAGCTTGGCAGCATTGGCATTAACGACAGCCTTTCGATCGATGGTTGTCGGGGTAGATCACTTATTCCCACTCGCACAATGATTCGACCAAAACGACCTTTAAGCACATTGGGAACTACCATGGCTGATTCGCTAACTTTGTTCAAGTTCGCCTTATCAGGTGGTATTTGTGCGATGAGTTCCAAGACACTGTCTTTGCGGCTAATTTGCCATCCAAGTTGCTGCCGACTGATTGCCATTTCCGTCGCAGGACTGTGGTCACTGGACGATGTGGTTCTTTCTTGTGAGTTTGCTCTTTTTGCGTCTGGCGTTTGCGAGAAAAAACCGTCCCAACTGTAGTTTGGATTTAAGAGTTCGTCCACGCGACGCCTAACGATGTCTGCACGGCTCTTGACTCGTTCATCGAGTTTTTGCGACAAGGCTTGCGCTTTGTTGGTTAGCAACTCGACTTCCATTAACTGGAGATCGTGGCGAGCCTCGAATGCAGCGTCAACGGCCCTGGAAAGCTCAGATTTGAGCTCTTCGATGGCTGCTGCATCCTTCGAAGGCGTGGCGGCAATCGCCTCGCGAACTTCAATCGCTTTGGCGATGCTGGCTTTTTCTGATTCGTCCGCCTTGGTGCGTAAACCCACCAATTGCTCATCGGACGCACCTGCTGCACTTTGCATCACTTGGCTGTCTCGCTCAAGCCGATCAGTCTTGAGCTGATCGACCGAACTCGTGCCGTTGCGCTGAGCAGACTGTGTTGCCGCTGGTTGATTCGCCTTGGTTGCAAGGACCTTTTTCTTCAATTCAAGCCCTGAAATGTAGACTTGCTCGCCTAGAAAAGCCGTCAGATCGCTCAGAATGCGATCTAAATCCTCTGTAGGACGACCGCGGCCAAGGGGCAATATTTCGATTTCACACCTGGTACTTGGAACGTCTACGAGCAACAAAATCGGTTTGGTGATGCTCTTGCTGCATGTCAGATTCAGCTCACTAATAAATGCATTCATCAACGGCCTGTTCTTCCATGTGGCTTCATCGAATCGCATGGCTAGGATCAACGTCCCAAGCGGGTATGCCGGGGTCTGGAAAGCGAACTCTCTTGCTAATTGCTTGCTGCCAGGCAAGCTGCTAATGACCTCTGCCTTCGATTGAGCCGATTCAACCGAAATCACTTGAACGAGTGAGACTTGATTGATATCGGGTTGCCATCTAGGTGTCCGAGTTTCTGGAAGGGCGAAAATGTGTAAGTGGTGGCCGACCTTTATGCCATCTTCGGAACCTTTGTTGAGGGTAACTTCCGTTGCCGCTGGGTCGTGAAGGTGAGCCTGTCCTGCGATCCTACGTTCCGGCACGTAAAGTAACTCCGATTTGAATGGTCCTTTGCTGAGTGCCAATGCGTCCACACTCTCAAAGCTCTGAGGCTCGCGAGTTAGTAGTTCCGCAAGCACGGAAATATCTTCAAGCACCTCAACTGTATTCGGGTGGCTGTCTCCTAGTTCCTTTCGACTTTCGTGGAACCTGCTTCGGCAAAAATCTAATCGTTCTGTCAGTTGGTCGGTGTTAAGCCGTTCTCCGTCTTTCAACTTTTGAACAATAGGCGATCGAAGCTTCTCAGTTGACGGATGATTGGGGCCGTTCTTCCGAAGTTGTTGAACATAGTCCATGACCAACTCAGTCAAGGACTCTGGCTGCATCGTCGATGCCAAAATCATCGAGGGCCGGATCAGTAACGCGCCCACCGGGTTCAATAGAAAAACGAAAACGAGGAGTTTTGCGCGGATTCTGAAGTTTTTTAGCATGAATCTATCAACCTTTCGTCGGGAGTTTCTTTAGATATGATGGTAATCGGCCACCCTATTCGGGTTCGCCGTTAGGTTCGCCAGGGTTAGGTTTGTTTGCGTCGTACAGAGTTGATTGTGGCGTGAAGCTCCAGAAACGATCGATACGCGACTCGAGATCAGCCGACTGTGCGACGAGTTCATCGATCGCGGATTGCTCGACGGACCACACAGACCAATACCGTGCTTGCTCAGTTTGCTGGTTTTCGTCATCAGAAACTATGGAAATGTCGGGGATGTAAGTTACGGATGGTACACCGGGCGACTTGACGACTTCAGGTTCTTTCGAGCGTTTTGAAGCAAGCATCGCCGTAGATGCCAACGCTGCAAAACAGCAGGCAGCCAGGGCAAGCGATGCTGCAACTGCCCCGCGGGATCGCGTGCGTTTTGGAAGCAGGCAGTCGGGCAACTGCTGCAGATCGGGTTGACGTTGATGGGCCAGACACTGCTCAAGCCACACAGCGACCTGCGCTGCAGACTCGGGGCGATCTGCGGGCTTTGGTTTGTGCAACCAGTCCGCGAGCCGAGTAAACCATGCGGGAGCGTGGATGGATTGCGAACTGAGCGATGGAATATGGCCGCGTGCGATCTGTTGAATCGTCTCGCTGCCGAGTTCGCTGGCGATCGGAGGTTTGCCCGATATCATCGCGAACAGCAGACTACCAAGGCTGAACAGATCACTCTTCTGATCCACCGCTTCTCCTCGGGCTTGTTCCGGCGACATGTAGTGAGGCGTGCCAGCAAGCAGACCAATGCGGGTCAGCGTTGCGTCATCGGCGGCGCGTGCCAATCCAAAATCGGTAATGATCGCTCGTTCAGTGCCCTTGGCAAGCAAGACGTTAGCAGGTTTCACGTCCCGATGTACGAGGCCTTGCGAGTGTGCTGCGGCAAGGCCACGGGCGACTTGCATGCCGATTGAAAGTGTCGATTCAAGATCGAGCGGACCTTGGTCATCGATGCGTTGTTGAAGCGATGGTTCTGGAAGGTATGGCATGACGAGGTAGGGTAGTTCATTCCACTCCGCGACTTGATAGATCGCGATCACGTTGTCGTGAATCACGGCAGCGGCCGCCCTAGCTTCGCGGGCAAACCGTCTTCGGGCAGTCTGCGATCCAGCTAGATGCGGCGCGAGTATCTTTATAGCGACGAAGCGATCGAGTGCTGGATCGCGAGCCTTAAGGACCAACCCCATGCCACCCGATCCGATGACTCCCGTGATTTCGAACGGCCCGATCCGACCAGCGGCTCGCGGGTCGTCCGTTGGGGCCAGCATCTGCAACAATGCGGTTGGATCAGAGACACTTGTTTTACTAAGTGGTTCAGCCAAACTAGGCTCGTCGACGAAGTTACCATTAGCATCAAGTCGGCACTCGGACAGAGCTTTCTGCGCAGTGTTCCAGTCGTCCGCTGACCCCGCGTCTTGCTCAATTCGCTGTCGGCATGCATCGCACTGATCCAGGTGTGAGAGCAACTGAGCATGCAGCACTGTGTCAAGTGTATCATTTAGGTACGCTTGCAGCTGATCGACGGAGCAGACAGTTTGATTAGGCATGTTACGAGTGTTCCTGCTGTTCAATGTCGACAGCGGCCTTGCGGATCGCCGCGAGCACACGGCTTCGCCCCGCGTAGGCGGCACCAATCGACTTGTTTAGCTCGTTGGCTACTGTTTCGATTGCTTCGCCACCCACTGCAGTTCGCCAGAATAGAGTCCATATTTCGTCGGTAAACTTGCTGCGTACTTGCTGGGCTGCTAGGCGAAACACTGCGTTACGGCGTTCGTCGCGCCAGGACCGAGACAACTCTGCGGCGGGTTCGGGAAACTGCTCCAACAACTCCCACACGCTGGATCGACCAGATCCACGATGCTTCGACTCGCGTTGAACGAGGTTGATCACCGCATTGGAAGTAACTTTCGCAAGCCAACCGCGAAAACTTCCATGATCAACTCCCACCTGGAAATCCTCAGCAGCTCGCGCGACGGTCCATAGAACTCGTTGCGCGATCTCGTTAGCGTCCGCGTCTTGCAGCCCATGTCGAATGG
>JBGSTP010000208.1:0-3488 GCA_041736515.1 Pirellulaceae bacterium | reverse complement strand
GAAATCGGCGGTGGATCGGTAAGAATCACAGGCGTTGATTTGGTGGGAATGTTCTTGACCAACAAATCAACCAATCTGCAGCTGATGCAGTGTTCCGTTTTTGATTACCAGCCGATTGAGAGATTTGACCTGATCACCTGTGTGCATGGACTCCACTATGTTGGCGACAAGCTGCAAGCAATAAGACTCGCCGCGTCTTGGCTGGTTAGCGATGGCCGTTTTGTAGCGAACCTAGACGCTGCCAACCTTTGTCTCTCGGATGCAGGCAAAGGACAGCGAAGAATAGTGCGATTCCTCCGCGAGCAGGGATTCGAGTACTTGCCAGCTAAGCACTTGCTGAAACTCACCGGCCACAGGGAGTTCGAACTCCCCTTTAAGTTTCGCGGGGCAGACGATTCCGCGGGCCCAAACTATACCAAGCAACCGGTCGTGACATCCTACTACGAATAGCTGTAATCAGAATGGCCCAAAATGAAAGTCCATTTAGATGATGAAAGAGCGACGCCTGAGGGCTGGATGCGAGTGTATTGGCCCAGCGAGGCGGTCGACGGCATTTCCGTCTAACGATTCCACAGAGAGCTAGCTGGATGAATTCCTATTGGCTAGCCGCCAGCGTCTGAAGATCGTTCTTGGTTCTGGTTGAACTCAGCCCGCGCATCGGCGGCGGTCAGGCGGACAATCTTACCGTCTCGCCAAATCACGATATCCGTCCCGGTTCGTTCAGCTATTTCGATAACCTGCTGTCCTGAATCACGACACGCAGCAGCTACCTTTTCGTCCATCGACATAGAGTGGTGGTCTTGTTTGGAGAGGATCATTTGCAACTTTCCGTTCTGGATCGGATAGCCTACCAATGTTCAGAGTCATCCAACTTCAAAATTGTCGGCGCTCAAATTCATCCCAGCCCAATCCGCCGTATTGGACTCCGGTTACATGGACCACACCTTCGAAATAGACGTATCCAATGACATATGGAAAGTATCGCATTGGTTTTAGACGCGTACGACCAAAAGCGACAGCAACCGCCTCGGGATGACGCGATAGTAGATCGAAGACTTGAGTCAGCTCATCCCTGAATCGTTCGGACGTGTTGTCGCCTTTGTAAAAATAGTAGTCGCGGGCAGCACGGATATCCGACTTGGCCTCAGGCTCAATAACAATGGGGACTCGGTTCACTTTCCGAACAGTTCCTCACGAACAGACTCCCAAGCTTCTCCCTTGTGCGGGTCGGAAAAAAACGCCTGCTCGCGTCGCACAAATTCCGCTTTGAGTTGCTCAGAGATTGGCGGCGGACCTTCGACTGCCAAACGGTCTAGTACTGAGTTCGCCAGGGCGAACTGAAGTTCTTTGGGTAAGGCCTCTATGGCCGTCAGCAGTTCTTTTTGCGTCATTTCCGCCTCCCGTTTATTTGTGAGATCCTAATTGTACCTCGCTACTCTCGGGCCGAGAAGCAACGCTTAACGAATCCCATCACGCGGAGCGGCAGAACTGGGGTTATGTGATTTCGATTGGCGTCGCATTAACGGAACTCGCCGCAACATGCTTCCAGGAAACAACTTACGCAAGTCGTCGCAAAATAGTCGCGATCTCGCGAGCGGTTTGAAAGAGGTTCGGTTTGCTCAACTCTACCAACCCCGTCAAACTTCGTTTGACCGCGGGGTTATGTATTAAAGCCGACGATGGTTCAATGAACTGTCGTCGGCTTTCTTGGTTTTTCTTCGAGGTTTTTGCGGGCTCAAACGCACTTTGGGCTAATCTCTTCAGATCTCTGGGTCTCCAAGTAGAGACTCTCTAGCGGACCAACCGGGCCACTCCCGGATTGAGCTCGGGACCGAAAATCTCTGACTCTCTTGTCTCTCTGACCTCCGGCTTATGTGATTTTCCCGCGCCGAGAGACTCTCCAGAAACCACCCAAAAAGGACCGTTTTGCCGACTTCAATGAAGAAGCCTATGTTGGTCACGATCACAAGTAGTGGCGACTTATGACTTTTTACTTGCCGATGCAGTACTGGTAAACAGTATTGCATCATCGTTCATGGAGAACACCGATGTGGGGAATCGTTCGTTGGATATTGGCCTCCATCACATTGGCGGTTGTGACGCAAATTGCGAAGAAGAACCCTCGCCTCGGCGCGTTCAAGCATTCGTAAACGCTGGTTTGAGCATGGGGCCGAAACGTTTCAAGAGCTTTCTCTGGGCGCAAGCACTTTCTATCATGAATCTGAACCAGAAATTTCTATTTCGGAGCCTTTGTACCTCGATGCCGAGACTCTTAAGACTCTGGACTCGTATCCGCAGGATGCCCCACCGGTCTTCGTCGGTCATTATTGGTTAAAAGCGTCTCAGCCTCAGCGACTCGCGCCGAACGTTGCCTGCTTGGACTACAGCGTGGCCAAGGGTGGATTTCTATGTGCCTAGTGCATACTTTTCGCGTTGGTCATGCTGCTGCGGTGCACTTCGGAATGCAAACCCGATGAAGGGAATCGTTGATGATTCTGGCAGAGCGATACTGCCCATTCAGATTCTTTGTCCCAAACATCCCAGCGGAGTGCAGGTCGACGCTTGGATCGATACGGGGTTTACTGGAGATTTGGTACTACCGGAATCTCTTGTTGAAGACCTTGAACTAGAAGTCACCGGCCCCGTCACGGTGTTCTGGCAGATGGCTCGCAAGTTGAACTATCGACTTATCACTGCCAATTGAATTGGTTTGGCCGAGTAAGAGACTTGGAAGTAATTGCGAACTTAGGTCAAACATGGCGTCGGGCTACTGTTGGCAAAAGAATTACGCGTCGACTACACAAATCTCGAATTAACCCTTGAGCTGAAGCCCAAGCGAGCTACACCCTAGAACCAGTGCAAACGGTTGTTCATAGAAGCGCCTCTAGATTGCGATGCAAGCCGCCTGAATTCTGTTTTTCGTATTTCTAGTGATGCTCGTGATATCGCTGATTAACGGTCGCAGGGGGCTGAGGTTGTAGTTCTAGCTGCAAGAAATCTTGGCAATAATTTGCAACTTTGACCAAAGGTGTCACGGCGCTCGCTGATAGTAATAGTGTAGGGACGCGGCAGACCAGCTACAACAATTCGCCGCAGCAAGCAAACTCAAGGAAGAATCAGATGCTAGTTCTAAGTCGCAAAGTTGGTGAGAGTCTGGTTATCGACGGCAACATCACTGTGGAAGTCGTCAAGATCCAAGGCAACCGAATCACCCTCGGCCTCGTTGCCCCATCCGATGTCAAGATTCTGCGCGGCGAGCTGAATCAGAAGCAAGCTGCTGTCCAAGTTGAGGAGACCCCGGTAGTTTCCAAGACCGACCAACTGTTGCGTCAAGCTTGCTAAATCTGAGTGGCACCGATCAATTGTCATTCTTTAGCAGGAACGAGTATTCGGCGGTATGGAACGTCACTTCCTCAAAGCCAAGCTTCTCGGCCAGCACGCGAGCGCCGGTGTCTCGTAGCCAATCGATAGAATCTTGAGCATCCTCG
>JBGSTP010000184.1:0-36542 GCA_041736515.1 Pirellulaceae bacterium | reverse complement strand
ATCTCTCCTGGAGCTTCCTACGTGGTAGCGGAATACCAGCGTAGTAAATAGCGAGGCATCGAATTCGAAAATTTGTTATACTGCCAGGGATCTGATTACTTCTGGACTGAAAAGTCAGGCGGCAAATTCCTCAGACGTTTCGATCAATTTCAATTGGAATAGAACGAGTGATTGGTTTCCCTGGGGTTGACCCTGTGGAACAAACAAACATCTGCTGGTGTTTTCGGATGCGCCAGCCTTGGGCAGACACCCATCGAATTCTTGGGCAGATGTCCTTGGAAGTAAAGTCTCCTGTGGAGTTGTCGCCATGCCATCGATTGGGACGGGTGCGGTTTGTCGTAGTCTCGAACATTCGAGTGCTTTCCGTAGTTTCAATGCGTTGACTCGCGAGGGTATTTGTGTCTACTCGCGACGTAACCTTCTCAAAGCCAGCATGTCGGGGATAGCGGGATTGTCGCTGCCGAAGGTTTTGGAATCGCGGGCACTAGGCAACTCGAGTCAACCGCGAAGTTTAATATTGCTGTGGATGACTGGCGGCCCAAGTCAAATCGATACCTGGGACCCCAAGCCGCTGCGTCCGCTAGAGAATCGTGGGCCATTCGGCGTGATTAGTACTAAGCTTCCCGGAGTTCAGATCTGCGAGCACTTGCCCAAACAGGCAGCGATGTTGGATCGATTTACATTGATTCGCTCGGTCGACGCGCGTTTCAGCAATCACGAACCCAACATGGTTTTTCAAACTGGCAACTTGGAAGCAGCTCCGAGAATTAATGCGGAAGCCAAACACTTTCCATCGATTGGTTCGATTGTTGCCAAGTATCGGGGTAGTGCTCAACCGGACATGCCGCCCTATGTGGGTTTCTATCGCTCCCCATCGCATATTGCCTTTGGAGGAGCTCTTGGCCAGCAATTTGATCCGATGCAGGGCAATAACGCAGCACAATTGCCAATCTATGACCTGGTCGGTAAGGATACTGGCAAACATACCAATGCGGAAATGTTTCAGTTCTCGCAAGGCCTCAGCTTCGAACGCCTGAGCGATCGACGCAAGCTTTTGAGTGAACTCGACGGAATGCGTCGCGAAATTGATAACAGTGGAACGATGTTGGCGATGGATGATTACCAGCGTCAAGCGATAAATCTACTGGTGGGCCGTAGGGCGTCTGAGGCTTTTGACATTTCGAAAGAAGCGCAGAACGTTCGTGAACGCTACGGCAATCACTTATGGTGTCAACAGGCGTTGTTGGCTAGACGGTTGGTAGAGGCTGGAGTTGCTTTTGTCACGATCGACCTGAGCTATCATACGGCTAGCGGGACATGGGACAACCACGGCGACAACGTACCGCCCTATGGAGGAATCAGTCGCGGCCTTAAACCCTTGCTTCCGATTTTTGATCATCTGCTTACTACGCTTGTCAGCGATCTAGAAGAACGTGGTCGATTGCAAGATGTATTGATCATAGCGATGGGAGAATTTGGCAGGACTCCACGCATGGGCACACAGGGCAGCAGCGATGGCCGGGACCATTGGCCGAACGTCATGTCCATGTGTCTTGCGGGTGGCGGTTTGCAGCATGGTCAAGTGATTGGTGCAACCGAACAAGATGGTGGTGCAATTAAAAACCGTCCCGTTTCTCCGGGTGATTTAGCAGCCACCATCTATCAGCATTTCGGCGTACCGCTAGAAACGCAATACATAGATCACCGCGGCAGGCCACGCAACATAATTGATAATGGATCCCCAATTCGAGAACTTGGAATTTAAGCTCGATGTGGCAGACGAACACCAAGTATGAGCCAGTTCGATCTGGCAATTCGGGGACTTTCAGCCGATCTGGACGCCCGCCAAATCGTAGAATTGGCAGAATTGCGAGATGAAAGCTATAATGGAGTTAGAGCGGTCTATTCGGCTGAGAGCGATTCCAGTTCTGTGAATAACGGCGAGTAACTGACGAGAATTACTTGTATTGGACCACGTCACAAGTCCTGAACACAGATCCTCGTGGAACTCGTACTGCTTCCACTATGGTGGGTGCAGATTCACGTGCCATGCGCTCTAACGAATTTTAACGCGTGCAGCCTGGCGAACACACGCACTTGTCTCTGCAAATTGAATCCCGGGAAAACCTCATGTGCTTAGCGCATTGCTGTCGCATTCAGACTTTCGTTTTCGTCGCTGCACTATATCTCGTCTCGCCGCCGTTGGCCAAAAGCGACACGTTTCGATTTAAGGACGGACGGGTCGTTAGCGGTAAAGTTCTCGGCGAGCAAGTTGACTCAAAAGACAAGCGAAAGGTGTGGTCGGTTGAGATCGAATCCGGAGTATTTCTACAGGTGCTCGAATCCGAACTGGCAGTTAATGGCTTCGAACCTCTTAACGATAAGCGCCAGGGATACCTTGAGAACGTGGCAGGCAAGGAACAGACGCTCCAATACCATTTGGATTTAACCGGTGAGTGCAGTAAGCATGGCTTGAGCGATTTGGCTCGCGCTCATTTCTTGAGAATCCTGGATTTTGATCCCAACTACCGCCCCGCGCGCGTTGCCACCGGATTCACCGAAGATGCGAACGGACGCTGGGTCCGAAAAGAAGTGCTCATGGGCGAGCAACGCGGCAAAGTCTTTGTCGGAGGTAAATGGGTGTTTCCGGAAATGGTCGCGATCGATAAGAGACAGGAGGAAATGCGTCAAAAGATTGGTGAAGCGACGCGAGATCTTCATCGCTGGCACAACACTATCGTGAGTGCATCGACGCGAAATGGACGAGTGGAAGAAGCTCTCAGAGGTATCCAGCAGATTAACGACCCGCTTGCCACCGGAAAACTAGCCGAGTTTCTGCTTGACACCCGCAAGCCTGCGCCATCGTATCTCAAAATGATCTACGTACAGTTACTTGCACAATTTCAAAATTTGGATTCTGCGCGGGCATTGGCACGAGCCAGCGTGATTGACCCAGATGTTCAGGTCCGAAACGCTTGTCTCACTGCGGTCAGTCGATACGGCCGCGAAGTAGCCATCCCAGTTTACCTAAGCTACTTGAGCAGCAAGTCAAATCAAGAGATCAATTTGGCTGCTGAGGGCCTCGGTCAATTGCGTGCTGAAACCGCCGTAATTCCATTGATCGGAGTGTTGGTAACCAAGCACCTGGAACAAACCGGTAATGGTGCTGGTATCAACGCGAGTCCCACCAGCGGCACGTTTTCGATGGGCAGCAAGGGGCCGACGGAACGTACTTATGAAAACCAATCCGTATTAAACACGTTGTCACTGTTGACTGGGCAAGGCGCATTGGGATTTGATCAGAGTCGCTGGATTGCATGGTACGCCAGCGTCCATGCACCACCAGTGAGTGACCCGCTTCGCGACCCTTAGCGCATGGTTGCTGGCCTATCGGTAACCACTGCATTCTTCCCAGAACAAGAATACTTCACCCACGGTCGACTGTCCAAGCAGTACTTTGCGTTGAACCGGCACACAGTTCCCCGGCCGGCCTTGGCCAAGCGTAAAAACTTTTTCGCGAGGATGATGCGTTAACGTCTTGTAGGGCACCAACGGGATGCTACCGAAAAAGTGAATTGGCGACAGTATCGGCTGTACGATTCGTGCGCAGCCTACGCCGTAGCGTTCCAAATTGGGTTGTTCAAAGTAAAGTGGCTTGTGATAAAAAGCAGGACTTATCCAAGTATAAGCGGCTGGCATCCAAGCGACCTCGAATTCATCAGCCCGGGGTGCAGTTGAAATTGGCGCTGCATAATTCCTCAAGTCGTCTTCAAGCTCTAGGCGCCCAAACAGGCTGTCCGCTCCCTTCAATGGACCGATCATCGAATCAGTTTGAAGCAGGGGAGCTTCTTTGTTGGCTTTGTTACTTGACTCCTGCGTTACCGAATTCGCAGGCCGGCCGCGACTGGATTCCTCGGTACGATCGCTGGCTGAGCTCTGCTCATCAGCCAATGCATACCGCACACCTGCGGATCGCGGAGCGGGCTCGGTAGTGAGACTGTTATTTGACAGTTGATTGGCTACTGCCGACGTTACCTCTGCATCGAGCAGCGAGGTCGACGCTATCAGCGGCAACGACGGTGAGGTCAGTTCCTTGTGCACCTGTGCTGGTGAAGTGCCCGGAGGCTGGGTGGGCGGCGGAGTCGTCTTCACAGCCTCTCCCGTTGGCCGCGGAATTCCAGCTAGGACAGTATGTTGACCGAACTCTTTGGCTGGAAACCTACTTTCAGGTGTTTGGGGATTAGGCGATTCAGGTTCTGGCAGCCTGTTTGCTGTCGCAGAACTAACGTTGGTCTCAATTGATTTCTGAGGAGTCGAGTTGAATGAAAACGGCTCTGTGGCAGATTTCTTCCAGGGTACCTGTTCGATCGCAGTACTGTGCACCATTGGCGGCTGGCTGAACAGCGAGGAACTAGACGAATCGCTTGCGCTTGAAACACGATCCGATGGCTCATTGGACGTAGCCAAAGCGTTTTTCACTTTAGGCTGGCCCAGGAGTCCGCCAAATCTCTGATTGAAACTCACCTCTTCAGCATCTGTCTTGGGTTTGGATTGATTCGAGCCGATGGGCTTTGGCGAGCCGCTACCAAGTGAATTCCAAAACGCCGCCGGTTGTTTGCTGGATTCGCCAGGTTTCGAGGGTGTTTCGATCTGAAACCAGAGAGACGTGGTACTCAACGGTGCGAGCATTTGTGCGTCGGCAGACGCAGTGGACTGGCTGGACGTACTCGGACTGGATGGGTTAGAGACTGCTGTGGTGGTGGGTTGAAACCACAACGCTTCTTGTGCCTGGGCACAATTAGTTGTGCTAAGCGACAATCCAACAAGGCCGGCTAGAATATGTCGGTACATTGGGATGGCTCTCATCGATTGACTCCTTGGACTCGTACTCTTCACCAAACACGCTTGGTTAGCGTCTACGCCGTGTAATCACCGGGCGATTTTTGATTTCGTCCGGTGTTTCTGGCAACTGTTCGAGTCGATGTGATATTTCGCAGAATCTCAGTTCCGCAGGTGTTTCGTACTTGTAGGTGGATTGTTGGAATGACCAATTACACACTTATCTCCGCGAGACGCTGTTCTGTTGCCAAGGGACAGCGGCAAGCGGGGTGGCTAGTTCGTTCTACCCACGACCATATCGCGAACAGTAGGTTGTGCTTCAAAGTCCAGGAAATCTCTGCGCTCTGTCGCGTCAATGTAGGCCTTACCCGCGGTCATCGCTTCAACCAAGTCGACATTGCAGTAATCAAGCAGAGTACCTTTCTCAAAGTTCACATTGCGTAGAGCAAGTGCATACTCAACCTCGGCCTGGTGATAGCGCAGTCGCGCGTCAAGTAAGCGGCGGTGTGTTTCTAGTCGCACGTCGAGCTCAGCTTTTTCGCCTTGATCGCCCTTTGCCTCGATTGCATTCAGTTGCACTACAATTTCATCGAGCCGCTTGCGTTGTAGATTCATGTTTTCATAGGCGCGTTTGCCTTCGCTAATCGCATTGCTCAACGCATAGTGAATAAAGCGTTCTTGCTCTTTCAAGATTTGTGTTTCGCGAGCGAGGCTGAGTCGCGAATTCTGAACTGCGGCATGGGCTCTCCGAAAACCAACAGGAAGGTTGTATTCTAAGCCGACTTGCCACTCTTGGAACTGTCCGCCATAAAGGCTGGAGCTAGCAGAGTCTGGACCCAGGAAGTCTTCGCCGAAACCGCGGAAGCGGTAGCGGCTGATGACATCCAACTGCGGCTTGAGGAAGTTGCGGTTTGCAACTAGCTCGAGCTCGCGCTGTTTGACGGTCCATTTTTGCCTGCGGATCTCAGCTCTTCGACGCAGTGCTTCGCTGATGCTGCTCGACCAATCGTAGGCCACCGGCGCACTGAAGGGTGCGTCTGAGGGCTTGATCAAGGTGCCATCATTGATCGGCATACCGACGAGCAACCTCAATCTTCGCTCGCTGATACGCAGTCCGCCGTTGCTGCGGAAGGTACCGGGCGAGCTGCCGTTGTTTGTCCGAGTTGCATCCAGCGGACGACCGTTGAGCGAATCCACTATCTCGGCTTGGAAGCGATAGACCTGCTCTTTGGCTTGTGCAATCTTGCCTCGCGACGTCGCATTCTCGTCTTGGAGCTCAAGGGTTTCCTGGGCAATGTCACGGACGTCGATGCGCGCTTCTAAATCGCGGTAGGCATAGTAGAGGTCCCAATAAGAGTTTTCAACTTCGGCCAACAGGTCTCGAACTCCACGTTCAAACTCGATCAGACTGACATCTGTGCGCACTCGTGCCAGCAAGACACCATTCAGTTGTCCAGCCACAGCGCCTGGGCCCGCAATGCGATTGAATTCCGTACCCGCACCCTGCAACAGAGGCTGTCGCACTTCCGCCTCAACATAGGTTTCCCACGAGTCGAATGGAAATCGATTGGAGAGCTGATTGTTGCGATCGTAGTTGGTGACGTTGCGAAATGCGTAGAAACCACCCGTAGCGGAGCGTTTGCTAACCCCTGCCTGCGTCGTGTTTAAGTCCTGCTTGAACTGACCTTTGTTTCCGAAAAATTGGTTATTCAATCCTCGGTCATTGCGTTCGAAATAGTTGTTTACAAAGAAGTTCGCGTCGAACGCGCTCAAAGCAGCTTCTTCCCCTACGCGAGGATCGCTGTAAGTCAAAGCTGGGTCGATGTTGGTTCCAATGGACTGAGGCGACCGAATCACGGTGCCTCCTAGATCACGCATTACCGTTGAATTGGAGAGAGCGAGCTGTATGCATTCCTGAAGCGTCATGGAGCGAACATGATCGGCAGACAGCATGTTCTCGTTTAGATCCAGCGGCGACATCTGCTCTGCAGCTCCGGAGTCAACGCATGGAACGGAACAGACTTCCGTGAATTGCAACTGGGTAGTGCCACAACTTGGTCGCGTATCCAAAGTAAGACACTTGTCACTGTTGCAGAAGCTGAACTGTTCGCCATTCAACGCACAACCGCCAGCTAGCAACAACCCAACTAGCAGCAGAGCGGCCGCCGCGTAGCGAAATGGATGATGCATGCCCTCCCCCTCCTACGAACCGCTAAAAGACAGCTCGTTTTGGTCATGTAAGTAAATTCAGACAGAGGAGTGTTCGGATTTAACGGTTGTAACAGTTCAACAAATCATTCCACAGATTCTAATTGTGACGACTTTAGCCAAAGGAGTAGCGGTTAGTAAAACCAGGCAAAGTTAGCGGCGCTCCACAAGGGGAGTTTTGCGATAACAAGAGTACAATAAGTGGACAAGATTCTGCGATGAAACCATAGCTAGCAATTTATGTTGCTGAGTCCGTGATGAATCGCTTTGGGCAGTTACTTCAATCGGGTTTGTGCGTTGATTACAGAGCAAGTAGAAAATCTGGATAAACTGCTCGACGAACTCGAGGATTTGGCTCGTTCGGATCTTTCGAGTTCGCGTTTCTTTGCCACATTGATCGATCGATTGCGTTTGACTTTGGATTTGCAGTCAACGGTTTTGATGTTGCCCATCGACGAAGAAAACTGGATCGCGATCGCGGAAAGTGGAGCCCCATCGGAGTCGGCACAAGAAGTACTGTGCAAGCGAATCCGCGCCGAGAGCGCCACCCCAGAGAACCTAGTGGGCGTGACGAATGGGTGCCAGTGGATGGCGACTCCGATCCGGCCAAGCAAATTCTCTAGAGGTTGTTTGCTAGCTGTGTTCAAGAGCTCGGGGCATGCAGGAGGCATTGCTCAAAGCCTGGTAGCCAGTGTCTTGGAACTAATGGCCGCATTCTCCGAAATTGTAGCCATCCGTCAGCAAACGGAGCTAGAGTCGTTCCTGGACGAGTTCTTGAACGAAACGCTGTCGCTTTGCAATCAAATCGGATCTGCAAAGTCAATTCCCGAGGCATCGAGTCTGTTGGCCAATGGACTGGCACGAACCCTACGAGCCGCCAGAGTTTCGGTGCTGTCGCGACGATCGCTGGGCGGTGTGCAACTCTCCGCGATCAGCGGTGTCCCGATTGCCAGCGCTCGGTCACAGTCCATCAAGGCGCTTGAGCGAGTAGCAAAGGAGCTGATTGCCAAGGGGCGACCGATTCTGCGCCAACAGCCTACGACCCGCAGTCCCGACGGTACGTTACTGCCTGAAATGCAAGCCGATGGAACGTTTTCGAATCTCATTTGTACTCAATTGTCTGGAACCCTAGCGCGTGGCAGTTCACCGCCGGTACTGGTCATCGAATATCAAAGCTATCCGGAGATGGTCAGTGGTGCTGCTAGAGCACCCAACCTGCTGCCAATCGTTGGTGATGCTTGGGAGCGTCATGTGCGCTGGCTGCGCTTACCCAGATCTTTAAGGAATGTTCTGTTAGGTCCGATCATCTCGGCGTCCGCGTTAATTCCACTGGTTAAATGGACATCGCTGATTGCGATTGCTGTTCTAGGGATAATGCTGCTGACAAAGCCAATCGAAATGGTTGTCGAAGCAGAAGGCGCTTTGGAGCCGGTTACCGTCCGAACCGTATATGCCAACCAAGATGGCTTCGTGGCGCATATCTTGGTCGCAGACGGTAGCGCAGTTAGGATCGACGATCCATTGGTGCAGCTGCGCTCGCCTGCACTGGAGTTACAAATCGAGCAGACCGAGGGTGAGTCTCGCACACTATTTGAAGAGGTCAATGGTGTTCGCATAGCTATCAATCAGCTCGATCCGGATGCGCCCGACGTGATCGGTAATCAAAGTCGACTTGCCGCAAAGATTGTGGAGCTTGAAACCCGAGAGCGTAATCTGCAGCAGCAATTGAAATTACTTTATGAACAACGAGATCGTCTGCTCCTGCGTTCTCCCATCGATGGCAATATCGTCGCCAAGGACCTGAAACAAGTGTTGGACGGACGCCCAGTTCGTCGTGGCGAAGCGTTATTCACGGTCGCTGACTTTGAAGCCGCATGGCAGATCCGTGTCGATGTTGCCGATCGAGACAGTGGCTATGTACGCGATAGTTTTCGCGGCCTTCGAGAGGTGCCTGGCCGTGAAACCCTGAAGTCGGAGATTCGTTTTACACTGGCGAGCGACCCAGCCGAGCTATTCCCTGCAAAGATCCATTGGATTTCAGAGCGAGTTGAGAACAAGCATGGACTGGGTTGTTACGTGGAGGTTCGCGCTGTTGTGGAGAACGAATCACTGGGGGCGCAACAGGCTGGCGCAGGAGTGCATGCGTTTTTTGATTGTGGTAATCAGCCACTGTGGTTCGTTTGGTGTCGACCGATAATTGAAGCCGCGCAGCGCAGATTGTGGCTCAGGAGCATCGTGGGTAATGAATAGCATTAATTCATCCAGTTTTAGTGGCATCTCGCCGCATTGCTTGAGAATTTGTCTGGCAGGCCTGTGGCTCCTGGCTTCGTGGAGCCCGGCACGGCTTGTCGCACAGGAGGCAATTCCCATCGAAGGAGCGATCCTAAAGACGATCGAAGCCACGACGTTGACATCGCAGGTTGCTGGTATGGTTCGTGAGCTTAACGCCAGCGAAGGGGATAGTATCACTGTAGGAGAAAACATAGGTAGGATCAATGACGAAGCAGTGCGGTTAGAGCTCGAGCAACTCAGGATTCAGGTCGAAGTTGCCAAGAAAAAGCAGGCCAATAGCATAAATCTCCGCTTGGCCGAAAAGGGAAATCAGGTAGCTGAAACCGAGTATCAGCGTGCATTGGGCGCCAACGCCCGCGTACCAAGCACCTACCCAATCAACGAAATTGACCGACTAAGATTGGTGGCCGACCAAGCGAAGCTCGAAGTGGAGCGAGCGCAGTACGAACTAGAGATCGCCGGTTTTGAAGTCGTATTGGCGCAGGGAAACTACCGTAAGAGTTACGAGCTGTATTCACGCCATCAACTGACCGCTCCAGCCACAGGCGTAGTTGTTTCAGTAGAGAAACGTCCGGGCGAGTGGGTTGAGCCCGGGACCGATTTATTGCGAATCGTTCGCATCGATCGCCTGCGAGTGGAAGGATTCATAACCGCAGAACACGCTCAGAGTAATCTGGTGGGACGCACGGCGAACATCAGCCAAATGGCTCCGAACAAGAGTGAGTCTGTCGAGGGAAAAGTTGTCTTTGTTAGTCCGGACGTCAATCCGGTCAATTCTCAGGTCCGTGTTTTCATTGAGATCGACAATACTGCTGGGAAGTGGCGGCCTGGGGTACGTGTCAATGCGACAATCGGTGCAGAATGATAAGTCGGCGAAACAGTATTAGCTTGACTCTGCGAGCAACGTCGCTATGAGAAGTACCGCGCACGAGCAGATTCCTCGGCTGCGAGCCGATTTGCAATGGAGCACTCACTCAGGCAGGGCCCAGTGGATCGCCAGAGATCCGCTAACAGCAAACTTCTTTTGCTTTAACGAAGTTGAGCGTGCGGCGGCCTTGTTTATGAACGGCCGCGCAGTACTCGCAGACATCCTGCTGCAAACCAGGAGAATGTTTCCTGCTGCCAATATCGATGCATTATGGCTTGCTGGTTTGCTTGCCCGCCTCCGCGCACACAACCTGCTGGTACCGCAGACTCGCGGAGATGCAATGCGCATCGCTACGTCCGTGGATCGTATTCGACAAAAGTCCATGTTGCAGCAACTGTTTAGCCCATTGGCCGTTCGGATTCCGCTAATCGATCCCAGTTGGGTCCTGAATCATCTCCGCTTCCCCGCGTCCATTCTGTTCAGTCGAATGATGGTTTTCTTCTGGCTGTTTGCAGGGGCAATAACCTATTTCTTCGTACTGCGTACGCTCTTCAGCAACCCTGCAGCTGCTTACAGCGTGGAGTCTGTCCAGAGCGACCGTTGGCTCATTTTATTGTTGAGTTACTTGGCAGCCAAATCGCTTCATGAGATGGGACACATGCTGGCATGTGTTCATCGCCGAACGCAGTGCAATGAAATTGGAGTGATGCTACTTTGCATGACGCCCTGCATGTATTGCGATACCACTGACTCATGGAAACTGCCGTCGAAGTGGCACCGAGCTGGAATCGCTGCGGCGGGAATGTATGTCGAGTTGATTCTGGCAACCATAGCCGCCGTCATTTGGTTGGCGACACGCGACGGAATACTACATTATGTCGCCGGTAGCATGATGATTGTATGCTCCCTTGGAACACTGTTTATCAATTCCAATCCGTTTCTCAAGTACGATGGTTACTACATTTTTTCGGACTTGTGGGGTGTGCCCAATTTATCCGACCAAAGCCGCGATGCCTTGCGGAGTATTGGTCAATATGTGCTGGCCTCGCGTCCGTTTACGAAATCGCATTTCGATGCGCCTATTGCTTGGTTGGCTGTCTACGCGGTAATTGCGTCGATTTATCGAGTCTTCATACTGGCAGTGATCCTCTGGATAAGCTGGACCGTACTCGTTCCACTGGGGCTTGGCTTTGTCTCCGTCTTATTGAGCGTCTCCGTGCTGGTGGGACTGTTGTTTGGACAGATCTCTTCCTTTAGGCTCTTTTTCAAAGAGCTCTTGGCCGCAGGCTCAATCCGCTTTTTTCGCTGGTTAGTCTTCTTCACGCTCTGTTTTATCCTGGTAGCAATCGTCGTCGAGTTACCGCTGCCAAGTTATGTCCGAGCGCGCGGGGTCACAATGTATGCAGATAGGATTCCGTTATTTTCTAGCCAATTCGCAGAGTTGCGTTACGCTGCAGCGGAAGGACAATTGACCCGTCAGGGCGAACTGATCCTGGAGTTTGATTCGCCCGAAAGCCGCTTGGCTTTGCTTGAGTTGCACGGTAAGCGAACTGCCCTCGAAGAAGAACTCCAGCAACTCAACTCGCGAAGTGCAATTGACCCGAGTGTTGCTTTTCAAATCCCTTCCAAGAAAGAGCAATTGCAGAACCTAGCCGAACGCGAGAGCTTGCTCTCTCAAGAAATCGAGTCGCTGCGTCACATTGCTTCCTGCGATGGCTACCTTATTCGTGGCGAAACGCTTTTGCCAAAATCGATTACTGCACCTCGCGACGACCGTGTTCGATTGTCTGCTTTGGATGCCGAGTGCATTCATTGCTTTTGTGATCGAAGCGAACTTGTGGGGTGGTTCACGGATAAGAAAAGAGTTGCGGTGTCGGCTTTGTTTTCAGAACAAGATGTGAAACATCTCGTAATCGGTATGGAAGCAGTCATACAATGGGATGCACATTTAACTGAACTCGGATATGGAAAGATCTCTAGAATAGCCCGCGATCCCATTGTGGAAGTTCCGCCGCAGTTGGTTGGCGATTCAATGTTGGCTTCTCAGCGAAATGAGCTTGGCGTTTTTCTACCCGAGCAACCCCATTATGAAGTTACGATTGACTTAGAATCGGCTGTAATACCGATTTCTGGTGCACCAGCAACGGTGCAGCTTGCAACTCCTGCAAAGACCCTGTGGGAGCGAGCGTCCGATGCGTTACGCAAAAACCTCAAACCATTGTGAAACGCAGGGTTGTGGCCAAGACTGCCTACTCGCTATTGGTGCATTTTCAATCAACAACGTTGCCCGTATGCGACCACATCTCCGAGAGGAGTTGCGGTTCTGTAAAGCGTCGTTTCTCGCGAGCCAATCAGAACAGACCGACCAACGCTAAACCCCCAGTGGTTTCTTGTACGTCCAAGGGCTATACAGCCACTTTTACTACGATTTTGTGAATTGGCCCTGTCGCTGCAAGTGGAGCGTGTGCGTCCTCTGGGAAAAAGATGGCGAAGTCACCGGGCTTCAATACGCACCAGGTTGCCGGGCTATCACTGAAGAAACCCAAATCCCGTTCGCTATCAAAATCACCTGTAGGGAACCGGCATCGACTTGCTGGCTGCCAGCCGATAATCTCCGTTCCGCTGACGACATATTGGATGTCCAGGTAGCGTCTGTGGAACTCAAGTGGCGAGTCGGCTTTGCCGCGACCCATTTCGCGGGCGACAATTGCGAAGACCCGCTCTCCGTCGATCTCATGGCGACCGCTGGGTAATTCGGCCAAATCGTGCCGACGAAGGAAATCAAAGCCTACTTCCAAACTAGGACTGCACGGGGTGTATTTAGACGCTTCAGCGAGAGTGGCGATTATCATGAAGAACCGTAATGATTTAAGCGGTGGTGTTGCGATTTCAAGCTGGCAGTTAACATAGTCGCTTTCGCAAAGCGGGACGACGCCATTTGTCGTTGATTTACGGTAGATTTCTTCACACTTGACCGAGATTGCAGAAATGGAAGCGGGAATTGTTGGATTACCCAATGTTGGCAAAAGCACGCTCTTTAACGCCTTAACGAGCACACAGGGAGCTCAGGCTGCCAATTATCCGTTTTGTACGATTGAACCTAACGAAGGCATCGTGAGTGTGCCAGACGATCGGTTAGGACGAATTTCTGCATTAATCAAACCTAAAAAGCTGGTTCCGGCCTATCTGAAACTGGTCGACATCGCTGGCATTGTTAAGGGGGCCAGCGAAGGGCAAGGTTTGGGCAACAAGTTTCTCAGTCATATTCGCCAAGTGGATGCAATCCTACAAGTTGTTCGCTGCTTTGAAGATGAAGATGTTATCCACGTTAGCGGACAGGTAGATCCAGCCGCCGACGTTGAAATTATCGAAACTGAGTTAATGATTGCTGACATGCAGACTCTTGAAAACGCGCTGCCGAAAGCTGAACGGACGGCCAAGACGGGAGACAAAGAAGCTAAGCTACGAGTCGCGGCCATCAAGAAGTGCCAGGAGCATTTAGCTCAGGACCAGCCGCTACGAAAGCTAGAACTGCCGGAAACCGAGGCGAGAGAGATTTCAAGTTTTGGTTTGATGACAGCCAAGCCAGTCTTGTACATCGCAAACGTCGATGAGAATGACTTGCATGGAGAAGGCAAATTGTCGCAGGCAATTCGCGAATATGCCCAACGTGTGGGCGCACTGGTGGTGCCTGTATGCGCGAAATTGGAAGCCGAATTGGCAGAGCTGGAAGAGGCCGAACGCAAAGAAATGTTGGATTCAGTGGGGCTCGTCGAACCCGCACTGGCAACCGTCGCCCGCGAGACCTACCGGACACTGGGCTTGCAAAGCTATTTCACGGCTGGAGAGAAAGAAGTTCGCGCATGGACGGTCCCAGTTGGAGCAACTGCGCCGCAGGGGGCGGGCGTGATCCATACAGATTTTGAACGAGGGTTCATTCGTTGCGAGGTTTTTACCCTGGAGGATCTCGAGCACTACAAGAGTGAAAAGGAAATCCGTAACGCGGGAAAACTTCGTACCGAAGGCAAGACATACATTCTCCAAGACGGGGACATTTGCCACTTCCTTTTCAATGTTTAAGTAGTGAACGACATTGCCAATTTGCGAGATGCTCAGCGCGAATACCACTATGTCATAGTGGGAGCCGGCAGCGTGGGTTGCCTGCTGGCCTATTTGTTAAGCCAGCAACAAACCGGCGCTGTAGCGCTAATCGAAGCCGGCTCGTCGGTAGAGTCGATTCGCACGATTGTGCCTAACTATTACCCCCATACCTTTGGCTCATCGGTAGACTGGGGATTCAAAACAACGGCACAAGCGGGATTGGCGGGGAGGCGAATATCATGGCCACGCGGCAAAATAGTGGGTGGCTGCGGTGCGATCAATGCCATGATCTATATGCATGCTGCAGCTCAAGATTTTCAACGCTGGGGATGGCCGCTCGCAAGCCTCGACGCTCAATTGATGGAACTCGATGAATTAATGCGGCCGCAAGCGCTGGCCACTCCACACCCTTGGTCGTTTGCGTTCTTAGAATCAGCGGCAGCCAGCGGTCTGGCGGTGCAAGAGTCATGGCAGAGATCGAGGCATAATTCAAGCGGGTTGTTTCAGTTGCTGACGCGGTCTGGACGCCGTTTTCACGGCGGCCAACTACTATCGGCAAATACTCGTGCGCTCGCGGCGGTCCAACTACTTGATCAAATCCATGCCACACGGATCTGTTTCAGTGGCTCCCGTGCTTCAGGCGTTGAGGTACTAGATACCGACGGACGCAAACAAATAATCAATGCCACCCAAGAGGTCATTCTCTGTGCAGGCGTTGTGGGCACACCCGAATTGCTCATGAACTCGGGGATCGGGGATGCTGCGGAGTTACGCCGTGTTCGGCGAGAATGTATCTGTGATTTGCCGTGGGTTGGCAAGAATCTGCACGATCATTTGGTATATCCAATCGTCCTGCGGACTCGCAGAGCCGAGGGACTGCCTCGTCGGCATGGGCCATTGAGTCGTCGCGAGTATCGAAAGACTGGCACGGGGGCCCTGGCCAGCAATATCGCTGAGGCAGGCGCCATCGTAACTTTGGCTGCCGAGCCACAGTCAGCAAACCGAAATTTCCAGATTCACTTCACGCCAACGCACTATCTCAAATACCCGCGTACGAAAACTGAGGATTGCTATTTTTCTTTGGCCGTAACCGACCTCCATCCCGGCAGTCGAGGCAGACTTCAGTTCGTTGAACATCAAGGGAAGTTGCATCCGGAAATCGATCCTCGATACCTCAGCGAACCAGACGATTGCTCGCGATTCGTGGAGGCTATTCAATGGACGCGACGTCTTGTGCAATTCCCTGGCCTACAGACTGTGGCGGATAGTGAAGTATTTCCCGGAGCTAAACGCGATGGCTTCAACAGTATCGCAAAATCTTTTGCTACGTTCGCGCAGTCTATTTATCATCCCGTGGGAACTTGCCGCATGGACCATGGAGACGACCGTGGACCGGAACGAGCCGTTGTGGACAGCCGTTTTCGGGTTCACGGATTGGACAACTTGCGCATTGTGGATGCATCGGTGCTGCCCGATTTGCCGAGCTGCAATACCAACGCAGCGACTTTGCTGCTTGCAATCCGCGCGGCAAAATCTCTGATAATGTAGTTGAGCCGATTCGTTGGCTCGACAGTGTCTAAAAAAAACAGTGTCTAAAGACACTTGCAAAACAGCGCAGGGTAGAGTCTCGGCGACGGTTAGCAAGCGACCAACAAGCCGTCTGTGACCACGATTTCTGCCGTTTCGGGCTTGGGTTGTTTCTGTAGCAACTCGCCGCGCAGTACTTTAATATCGGCTGGGGCAACAATCCCCAGAGTAACCCGGTTTCCTTGGATTCGCACGACTTCCACTGTGATGTTGCCATCGATAACCAACGTCTCAGCCACTTTGCGACTTAGGACCAGCATTTGCGTCTTCCTTGAGTATGATTGCTGCGGCTGATGCGGAATTGTTGGCTTGCCGCGTCCCAACACTGTTATTTATCCGTCGAGACGTGACAACTTTGGTCACGATGTACAAAAAATTCTAGAATTCTCGTAGCCATCCGCTGCCAAGCGGTGGAGAAAACCAAGCCAAACACACCACCGTCTGGCGATGCTAACGGGCTTCCTGCGTTGGTTCTTCGGGACTGGAGCTTTGCGGCACCGCTGCTTCCGTTGGCGGTGCCTTCGGTTCTGTTTCGATTCTAGGCGTGAGGACGATACGGTTGTCCTCGACGACCAGACTCTCAAATCTCCGCAGCTTCTTAGCCACTTCGGGATCTTTGTAGATATCCTTGGCTAAGTTCTCTTTCCGCATTTGCGCCATGATGGCTTCAGGAACAGGCTGCCCATTGGCTTCTGCATTCTGTAACGTAACGATAAGTACGCCGTCTTCCAGCGACGCATCGATCGACGCAGATCCATTAAAAAAACGTCCTTGTGCACCGGGGATCGCGTCGGTAGGAATACTAACTTCAGCTTTGATCAAGCCATCCTCGATCTTAATGAAGACGTGGTCTTTGAGCGCTTCCTGTTTACTGATCAGCGCATTGATTTCATCTGCGGTGAGTATCAACTGATCCGGCGTCTCTTCTTTTTTTACTTTGTCTTGAAAAGCTTCGATTCTCTTTTCAAGCTCCTGCAGCTCCTCGGCGCTGACCTCGACTCTGGGTAACTCGCGGGCCTCCTCCGATGTGTACTGTGCCACCTGTCGATTGTAGAACCACACGGTTCCCAAACCGAGTGCAACCATACCGCCAATCATCACCAAAACGACAGTTAGGCAACCTCCAAGCAGGCAACCCCACGGAAAGCGTCTGGCAGTCGGTTGAAAATTGCTCGGCAACCGCTCGGGTGTGAGAATTTCCGGTTCCAAAGGTGCGTTGCTCATTTAGCGAATCCCAGGAAGTTGAAATTATTAAAGAACTCTGCACATTCTAACGGCTGCAACGCTTTGCGAAAGCTGCGCGAATCAATGCCAGCATGTTGAGTTGTGCCGCGTGATACCTGCAGCCTTGCCGATTCGTCAAGAATATTTTTCCGAAGAATTTTCTTTCTTCACGTTCTCTTCAGGCAGCGTTTTGTATTCTTCTGGTAACGTGCTGCTCAGCGGAGGTTCCGCAGAGTGCATCCCCGAAGTGTTCTCTCTGACGAAGGATATTGCGATGAGACGTTGGAATCTGCTCTTCCGTTCGCTGTTGGCACTGGGAGCCCTGGTTGCCATTGGCCAATTCACTTTTGCGCAGCCCCCTAGAGGTCCAGAGGGGCGACCGGGGCAGCGCGGAGGTCCGCTTGAAATGCCTCCGCCTCCACACAATCCGATCATGGATGTATTAGACCCCGATCATGACCACGTAATCTCTGCCGAAGAAATTAAACTCGCTGCCGCCGCCCTATTGAAACTCGACAAAAACAAAGATGGCCAGATAACGGAAGACGAATTTAGACCAGAATTCGGTCCAAATGGTCCCGGCTCCACGGGAAGACAATCTCCTCCACCACCTCAACAACCCGATAGACCATCCGCCGGAGGCCCTCCGGGTGGACGCAGGACTAGCGGACCCGGACCCGGACCCGGACCTGGACCTGGACCTGGACCTGGACCTGGTGGCGATCCCAATCGCTTTGTAGATCATGCGTTCGAGTTCGATGCCAATGGCGATGGGCAATTAAGTCGCGAAGAACTGATGAGATTTGCAGAGCAGATGCCCAATCATCAGCCTAATGGCCCGCGCGGGCCCGGCGTGGGTGGTCCCGAAGGGCGCGGGCCCGAAGGTAGAGGGCGCGGCGAGCGGACTGGACGGCCGGGAGCGGAATCGCGAGGCCAAGGTGGCGAGTCTGTCGATACTGATACTCGCGACCGAGATCCCGGCAGGGAACGGGACAACCAGGAAGCTGGCACCCGCCCGGATCGCCCACCGCGCCCGGCGGTCGACTAGACACCGCAACCGCAGGCAAGTGCGAATCATTGCGTTAGCAGCGATACCACATTACGGGAGTTTTTAAAGCAAATAGGACCGTATACTTAGTCTCTAATGCAGACTCTCAGCCCGGCGACACTGGCCGATCCAACTTGATCATTAGCGGAACTGACTCGGTGCGAATACTTGTAGTCGAAGACGAACCCGATTTGCGCCGAGTGATTGTACAGGCTTTGACGGAAGAAGGGTTTGCTGTGGACGAAGCTGCAGACGGCCAAATCGGCTTGCACAAAGCCATGGTTTGGAACTATGACGCGCTCGTGCTGGACCTTATGCTACCCATCAAGAGTGGCTGGGATCTGCTGCGTGAGCTGCGCCGAACGAAACCCACCCCCGTGTTGATTCTGACCGCTAGAGACGCTGTGTCGGATCGTGTGAGGGGCTTAGATGGCGGAGCCGATGATTATTTGATAAAGCCTTTTTCTTTAGCGGAGTTGATTTCCCGATTGCGCGCTCTCATCCGTCGTGCTGCTGGGCAATCGCAATCGAAGCTGCAGATTGGCACTACGCTCATCGATCTGGCAAAACGAACGATCGAACGCGAGGGGCAGGAAATAATTCTCACCGCGCGCGAATACGCGCTGGTTGAACTATTGGCGCTCCATCGAGGCAAATTGATCACACGCACAATGATCTATGACCATATTTTTGGGGAAGACGACGATAGTCTTTCGAATTTGGTCGATGTACATGTATCCCATATTCGCAAGAAATTAGGGGCCGATTTCATCGAGACGCGTCGTGGTCAAGGATATATTATCAATGACTAGATCGCTTCGTTGGCGATTGCAACTTTGGCACGCCTTCATTTTGACGGCAGTGGTACTTCTATTTGGCGCTGCGTTCTACGATCAATTTCAGCGGTCGATGTTACGTGAGATAGACGCAGATTTGCTGAGCAATTCTCGCATCATCGAGGGCGCACTGCGCACTGTGGACGCCAACTCTATCCACCGAGCTATCTCATTTCTGCCTCTCGATTTACCGGGTGGTAGCGGCAGCACAGGAACCTATGGCCCCTCGCCACCGCCGCCTGGACCTGGACCGCCAGGTCAGCGTGGTCCGCGCGACGAACCTGGGCTGCATAAGCAGCATAACATCGAAGATGAACAGTGGTTCCGACCGAAACTGCGACAACCCGAACGCGACGAAAGCGGACCACCACCACGCGATGCATACCGCGCAATGACGCCCCGGGAATCTGCACCGAACCACTTTCAAAGAATGGGGCCACCCTACTACTATGCAGTGTACACGTTTGGGGGAGAGTTGCTGCGTCGAAATTTCGATAGTCCGCAGACGACCTTTGCTTTGCCCCGCCAGCCGTTGACTTACCGCGTGCTGGATGATCGTCGGGAGGTGCTTTTGCGCGGACCGCATGCTACGTTGATTATCGTTGGCCGCGACATTCGTCCCGTGTTTCAACGACTGCGCGACTCACTGCTGCAGTTGATTGCCATTGGTGTAGCGGTACTATGCCTCGGCCTTTTGGGCGGCTGGTGGCTTGCGGGACGCGCCATTCGACCGATTGCCGATATTAGTAGAACAGCTGCCTTAGTTTCGGCCGAAAGTCTTTCCGCCCGGGTTGAAACGGCCCACATGGATACCGAGCTGCGATCCTTGGGCGAAACACTTAATTCGATGCTTGTTCGACTCGAAAATAGCTTTCGTCAGCAGACGCAGTTCACCGCAGATGCGTCGCATGAGCTAAGAACTCCGCTGGCGGTAATATTGTCGCAATGCGAATTGGCTTTAAATCGCACACGATCGAACGAGGAATACATCCTGACGATCGGCAGCTGTCGCAAAGCTGCAGAGCGCATGCAACACTTAATTACCGGGTTACTGACGCTGGCCCGAGCCGATGCAGGAAAATTAGAGCTCAACCTGACGGCAGCCGATCTAAATTCGTTAGCCGCCGACGCCATCAGCTTGTTAGCACCGCTTGCGCAGGAGCGTAGCATCGCGCTTCAGTTGCAGGGCTCTGCGGTGATATGCCAAGTGGATCGCGAGCGAGTTTCTCAGGTAATGCTAAATCTCATCCAGAACGCTATCTATTACAGTCAGCCTGGCAGCGAGGTAATGGTTACAACTGCAGTAGAAGCAGCGAAAGCTTTGTTTCGTGTGGCGGACAACGGAATAGGGATCCCACCCGAGGCCTTGCCTTTTCTATTTGACCGGTTCTATCGTGTCGATGCATCGCGTTCGCGTTCCGACGAGACCCAACTACGGCAGGGAAGCGGTTTGGGATTGGCGATTTGCAAGAGCATCATCGATGCTCACCACGGAACAATATCTGTTGACAGTCAGGTTGGCAGAGGCACTGTCTTTGAAGTGAACATGCCACTTGCAGCACCGCCTGACTCGCGTTGACGGATTGTGTTATCAATCAATAGAGCTAGAGCGAGGTGGTTCAGTGGCGGTTAGGGTATGATCGAAACTTGACTGCCCTGCCCCAGAATATTGTAAACGTCGGCTGCATCGAGCGGAGCCAAGCTGATACAGCCAGCATCCCGAAGCTCTTCGCTGCCCATTTCTGGCGTACCGTGAATGCAGAGTTCTTTGCCGAGATCTAGCCAATATCCGCCATAGGGATTGCGGTTGTCATTCGCGTCAAGGATCTTGCCACCCGTACCATAGTAAGTGCGATCTCGGCTGCGTGACACAACTTCAAAGTTGCCCTCAACCGGAGTTGGATCTTTACCCAATGAAATGGGGAACCGACCGGCGTACAGGTCGCCCATGAATAGCGTCAGTTCCTGTCGACCGATACTCACAATCGACCGGAACGGGCCAGGCAAAGTCTTCACTTGACTGCCACTCACCAGCGCTTTTGATGTTCCCAAGCGGTTTATCGCAGCGAGCAACTCAGGTGTAATTTGGTGTTTCTCAGCCAGGGATTCCAGGGTATCCCCGGGAACGACGGTGTAAGCTGGATCTGCGAGATGACGCGGCGAATAAATGACCTCGCGCGAAAGTGCATCCAACAGGTCTACCAGATCGGAATGCTCAGCCGAAGTGAGTTCAGGGCTATCGTAATACTGGCTTAACATCTGCAGCGCATCGCGCAGTTTGCCGTTGCTCGAAAGTTGAAGTGCCTGTGTTTTGGCGTCGGCAAAGGGCAGTGTGGGGAGTTTTTCTGATTGCGGGTTAGCCTCTGGAGTGCCTAACAGCGGCGGTAGCGGCGAGGAGGCTTCGCCGATGGGTTGGCTAATCAATTGGCCTGGAGTGACAGCTAAGTTGTCTGCTGGCCGACTGGGGTTAGCCGGTGCAGTTGCATCCCCGAGTGACACGGATGGTCCGTCTGCAGTCGCGGGTGCCGTAGGGAAGTCAAACGTTGGTAACTCAGTCGTTCCAGCCATTGCTGGGCTGCCCGTAGAAGAAGTGTTTGGACCCAAGGAAAACTGATTTGCCGGTAGTCCTGGACTTTGCCCCAAGGGGGCCGAAGACCCATTCGGAAATGTTGGAAGCGACGGTATCGTAATGTCAGGCATCTGCACCGTTGAGGTTGCAACGCCCTGCGGAACTGCCTGCGACTGCGGAAACGCACTCGACAACGATTGTTCGTCCGGTATCTCAATATTTAGCAAATTGTCGAGCCCAGCATCATCCGGATTCCAATCAAATTCGCTCAACAGCTCTTCTGGCAAATTGGGCTCAGGCGCATTTAAAGCGACAAACGCACCGTAACACACTGCCAACAATAGTGCGACTACTACACCCGTCTTGATCGTCTGCACGGCAGACCTCCTTGCCTGACTATTATGCGTTGCTGAATCGCTAGATCCAAGGTTCTCAAAAGTATGAAAACGTCCCATGGTAATGCACTAGCACCGCAAATAATGCAATGCTGTTCCGAGACTAGCGAGCCTCGCCGTTTAGGGCTAGGTCAATTAGCGCAGGATTTACGTTTGCGGGCAGATTGAAGGGAGTAAAATCGAATCCGCCTTTTCGAATGCTAGCTGCAAACATTTTTATGCTAGGTGAGCATTGCGAACTTCGCGGGGAGGTCGAACAGGTTTCACCTTTGCGGAACGCCTTCAGAGCACTCCTTCCCGCTCCGCGCAGGGGACCAATTTCGCAAGCATGCTCATTGGATTCTTGGACGAGAATCGCCGTCCGGAATTTCGCGGACCGCAACTGCATCGATTGTATTTTCATCGTGCCCACGGCTGGGGTTGGACAAACTTGCGTCTCTAAAATCGGGCCAGGGTTGTCCGTTAGCAGATGGTGGCCAATTCCCCGAATGCCAAACGAAAGTACCGCTTCCGCCCTGCATTTGCTCTGCCATAGCTCTGGCACGTACGGAAAACAACTCGAATGTTCCCGCAACGAAAATGAACAGGGCCAACACCATCAATTCGTAATGTTGATACCAGAATCCGAATATGGCAAAGAACAGCGCCATCCACCGACCAATGCGGGCAGCAATGCTCGTCGCTCTCACGTTTCCCAATCGCATGGCCAGCAGGCTGCGCAGCACTCTCCCGCCGTCCATGGGAAAGGCAGGTAGCAAATTGAAGACCGCCAGGACAAGGTTGGCGGCTACGACCTTAGCTACAAAGCTCATCTCGACTGTCAAGTCTGGAGGAGCTGGCACACTGGGTGGCGTACCGCTCAGCATAGCCAACGGTAAGAGTACTGCTGCCAAGGCAAAGTTTACTGCAGGGCCAGCCAAGGCAATCAGCAACTCTTGGAAGGGTTGGTCTGGGATTCGTTCCAGCCTGGCTACACCACCGATAGGCAGTAGCGTGATATCCAGGGTTCGAATGCCAAAGTACCCAGCAGCGCCAGCGTGTCCAAACTCATGTAAAGCAATGCAAGCAAACACACATAAAACAAAAGCGGTTTCGCCCAGACCCGCGAGCAACCCACGCTCAATGGAGACGGAAACCAAATAGAACAGTACCAGAAACCAGAATGTCCAATGTATGGTGACGCCGATTCCGGCCCAAGTTCCAACTCTCATCTGTATCCCAAGTTTGGTGTGCTGCGAACAGAAAACTGACAGCCAGCTTGTTTAGGATACCCGGGGCATTGATGGATTTGTTGAACTCTCGCTCGGACTTGCTTGATCTTTTCTAAATTCTTCGCCGAACGTGAGATCCATGTTCACGAAACAGCTTTGGCGCGCGAATTTCGGCTCGACCGGCACCGTCCGGTGTTATGTCGTAGCTACTATTCGCTGCTTGCTCTCCCGAATGCTCAGTTGGCGAACTAGCAACGGGATGCGAAGTGGACGGACCGGAGCTATCTGCGGAGTCGCGATCACCAGACTTGTGGAGCCGAATTGAAAAAATGCGTCCAAGCGGGCTAGCCAGTAGAGCCGGGAGGAAAATCAAGTCGCCAACTAGGGCAGCGGCTAAAAGCGATAGCATCAGCGTTCCAAACCGCTGTGTTGGAGTGAAGGTGCTCAGAGCAAAAACGCTTAGGCCCAAACCGCCGATGATGGTAGTTTGCGTCATTGCAGGGGCAACGTGTTTGTAAGCCACATATATCGCATCCCGCCGATCTAATCCTCGCCGCAGACCGTCTCGAAACCAAGTCAAAAAGTGAATCGTATCGTCAACTGCCACACCCATGGCCACGCTGGCCGTCATCATAGAGCCAATATCAACTAGCATTCCCATGTGCCCCATGACACCAAAAATTGCCACAACTGGGAAAATATTCGGAATCATGGAAATAGCACCAGATCCAAGCGCCTGAAGAATATTGCGTGGGTGGAATCCCGAAAGGAACGTTCGGGCCGGTGATAGCAGACAGGCCATGACAACCGCAATCAAAACAAACGCCCAAGCCACACTTTCAATCAGGCTGACCAGCAGCGTTCGCTGGGCTTTGTATACGACAGGTACTACGCCGGTATAAACGACGTCCATTTCTCCTGAAAACGTTGGCTGTTCAACGGGCTGCGCAGCGACGTCCTTTTGATACTTGGCCGGATCCAATGCCGCAGTCAGCATTTCAAAGGCGTCAATCACATTCGGGTGCTGAGCGCGGATAAAATCCAAGTTGTAGTCGGGATGCGGATTGGCGATCACGACGCAGGTGTATTGCTTGATGTACTCGGCCCATTCCTTGGATACCGCCTGATCTTTTTTCAGAGGAAGCACGCTGGGGTCGTGCCACTTCGTCACCTTGATTGACTCGTTGGTAAGGCACGCCGACAGCGAGTTAGCGAAAATGGATAGCACTTGCGAACGATCGGTAGGGTCGGCGATTGAAGGATCTTTGGATTCAATCGCTTTATCGGATGCGGATGCGGATGTGGTTGGGCTGTTGGAATTGGGACTACTGTGCCCCAGCACGAGAACATTACCGACAAGCCTTCCGTCGGTCGCTTCGCGGACTACGGTTTCGAGGATTTCATGGCGCACTCGATAACTCGTAACCACAGGTTCCACAACGGTTCGCAATGTCTTTACGAATTCACCATAGTCCACATCATTAAGCGCCCCAAGTCGCAAGCTAATCCGCCACAACTCGGCTCCAGCGGCATGACTGCTGGTTTCTAGTGCCATGTAATCTGAAGCGAGTAGTTCTGGCCGCGATTTCTGGAGCAATCGGTCGTAGGCTGTCCGCTGGTAATTGAATCCTCGCGCGGGATCCGGAGCATCCCTTAAGAATGTAATTGCCGACATGCCACGACCAACGATGTTCTGACCACCGTAACCAAACTCGTCCTGCATCACCGACTGTATTCTGGCCACTGCCTCAGCCCGTTCGAGGATGCTCAGTTGGGTACGGGCCGTTTTCAGGTCATCGTTTGTCAGTGTTTCATCAGCCAGAGCAGGTCGTTGCAGCGACTCGGGGAAACGAACAACTAGCTCCATTGGAACCAAGCGGCCAAAATTCTCTTCGAGCCAAGCGTAATCGCGTATGATCTGCGAATTGGTGTCAAATAGTTTCAGAAGTTGCACACTGGTTTTGATTTGAAACAAACCGAGGCCAAGACCGATTAGCAAGGCAAAACAAACTGCATTCACGTACCAGTGCCTGCGGAGAATGAAGCCACCCATGGCTTCCCAAAAGTTTAGAATTCCGCCAGCCGCTTTTTGACCTGCATTTTTCATGAGCTTAGCAGGAGGCGGGAAAATCGTCAGCGCCGCAGGTAGGAACAAATACAACAGCACCAACGTAGCCATCACACCCATCGCGGAGAAAATCCCAAATTTGCGAATGGGGAGAATGTTGCTTGAGCAAAGCGATAGCAGGCCAATCGCTGTTGTAAGTGCAGCCAACGAACAGGGCAATACTGCATGGGTAATTGCGCGCTCCGGTGCGCCTTCGCTACCGTGCTCTACCACAGCGTCTCGGTAGTAATTAATGATGTGAACCGCTCCAGCCATTCCTAACACGTATACCAGCGATGGCATCGTCAAGAGAATTGCATCGACGGAAGCATTGCACCACCACACCAGACTCAAACTAGCCATTGCGCTGACGCCGCCAACAAAAAAGACCATCATCATTAGCCGCATGGAACGCAGCAACAGCAATGACAAGCCTAGTCCCAAAGCAAGCGAGTAGCCGATCAAGCGAACGAGCGTAATAGTTCCTTCTTCGTCAATTGCCACATTGTCCACAGGCGGTCCACCGATGTGCATAATTGGTTCAGCTAACGGCTTTGAGGCAGCTAACCAAGAGAACGGTGGCGGAGCCGACGGTGGGATAGCCGGTGCGGCAATGCCACACTCTTCGCCGATATCAAACAAACGTCCGCGTGGTTGCCCCATGAGTCCGCGACCAATGACGCGCCCCAGGTTTCTGCGTGCGGGTTCAGACAAAGTTAATACAATGCTCGTTTGTCGACTTGGCTCGGCGACTGCCACGGCATCGAAGAATTCGTACCAGGTTACCGATTGATCGACTGGATCTGAGCTCTGAAACGCCGCCAGGTCCCCACCATACTTAGAGTCGACAGTTCGCTGAACGACGAGGTTCCAGGTTGCTTGCCAATCTTTAGGGAGCTCAGCAAGCTTCTCTGCCGTAAGGAGTGCAGGTAGGTCATCGGCTTTCCAGGAGAACCCGCCAGGAACTGGAGGTCCGAAGAGAGTACCTGTCAAGCGTGCGATTGCGTCGCGTCGCCCCGCGGTTGGTTCCGTGGGGGTGGCAAGCGAGCCGCCCTCCCCCGCCAATCGTTCGACGACCTCGGGGCCTGTTTCAATGGTCTTGAACAAGGGCGCCGCTAGCAGACGCGGTTCAGTCCAAAATGGATTGGGCTTGGCGTCGGTGCTGGGGTCGCCGAAAGCAGCAACGAATTGGCCTTCCAAGCGAAAGCTACCAGTAGCTCGCGCTAAAGTACGCCAAACGGCGCTGACGACATTGGCATTGCCGTCCCAGCGATAGAGCCGACCATCGGGAGTGATGTAATACGATTTCCCGTCTTCATCAGAGAGCCACTTTTCGTTTTTGCCCCCCCAGTTCTGTGAGAAGTCGCTGCCGACGAACAACGCATATTCAGCCCCAAGCTTCTTTGCACGAAAATAATCGCTGGACGAATCAATGTCTCCGCTGGGTGCGCGTTCGCTTTGCAGTTTGCTGACGAACATTTTGAGTCGTTGATCATTCTCGTCGCAATCGTTCCAGGTCGCAACGATGAACTGTTCGCTAACGAATTTCTTGGCAAACCATGCGAGTTCCTCGGTTTCTCGAAAATCTGCCGGCAGCCAGTCTTTGACATTGTTCTCTGTTTTTTGCAACGCCATTCGCGCGCCGCGGCCAGCGAACGGAACAAAGAAGAAAATCAACATCAGCAATATGAGAGCGTTCGGAACTCCCAGAGCGGATTTCTTCGAGTAGAAACCATCCTTCATGCTGCTGCCAACCCAATGTTCAGAGAAAGTTGTGCTGTGGCGTATTCTTAATTGGCTACCGAAACATGCCAGGAGAAAAGCTAGCCAATTTGCTAGATTTGGTCCATGCTATTTTTCGAATGGTGCCGTATGCCTTGCATCGGAAGAATGCGCCTGTGCAGATAAGTAAAGATTTTCCGATTGAGCCGACTTGTTGCCTTTGAAGTCTATTCAAAGACAGCAAAGCGAGATTCGCCTTGCTGTCCAGAGCGTCGTTGCGCCGTTGCTGCATACGAGCCTACACCGGCTTCTATTACAGATCTTTCGCCGCAGATATCAGGCGAATGAACTCTTTATTGGACTTGAATCGGGCGAGCTGTTTAGTCAACTGTTCCATGGCTTCGACAGGGTTCATGGTATTGAGAGTGCGTCGCAGCATGGTAACGGCATTGAGTGTCTCTGGGTCATGCAGCAACTCTTCGCGTCTGGTACCAGAAAGCGAGATATCGATAGCTGGCCAAACGCGACGTTCGGCCAACTTTCGATCGAGTACTAACTCCATGTTCCCCGTGCCCTTGAACTCTTGAAAAATCAAGTCGTCCATTCGGCTTCCAGTATCTACCAACGCGGTGCCAACAATGGTTAGTGAACCACCTTCAGCAAAAGCCCGCGCCGTTGCGAACAGCTTCTTCGGGATGTCCATGGCTTTAATATTTACACCGCCGGTCATGGTTGGACCGTTATTGCCAACCCACTTATTAAATGCGCGGGCCAAACGGGTAATCGAATCCATGAGCAGGAACACGTCTTTGCCCATTTCGGTAAGACGTTTGCAACGATCAATAACCAGCTGACTCAGTCGGACGTGGCTATCGACATCCATGTCCAGGCTGCTGGCTATGACTTCCCCGTTGATTACATTGCGGCGCATGTCCGTAACTTCTTCTGGTCGCTCGTCGATCAGCAGAACCAGCAGGTGGACTTCTGGGTGGTTCAGTGCGATGCCGCGGCTGATGTGCTGCAGCATGATTGTCTTGCCGCTGCGTGGAGGCGCGACGATCAAGGCCCGCTGGCCCTTCCCGAAGGGAGCCAATAGATCGATAACTCGATTAGTCAATGGTTCCGGTCCGGTCTCCAGTTGCAACCACTGTTCTGGATTAATCGGTGTCATCGCTTTGTCGTCATCGAAATGCTTGACGTTGATGTACTCTTCGGGCTTCATGCCGTCTACATCAAGAATCTCACGGACGCGCGGCCCCTGTTGGCGTCTGCCCTGCTGCATCATCGATTTGATGAGAACACCTTGCCGCAAGCCAAACTTCTCGATCATCGTGCCAGGCACGAACGGATCGGTTCTTTCGCGGGAGTAGTTATTGTCCGAGCTGCGGAGAAAACCATAACCGTTCGGATGCATTTCCAGCACTCCGACGAACTCTAACAACGGGATTTCACCATTTTCGTCGACCTGCGGTTCCGGAAATGACTCGTTGCTGTTTGAGCCATATTCATTGCGACGACGCGAGGAGGGCGGTCGTCTGCCCCTGCTGCCGCCATTTCCGCCACCCTGAGAATTAGACACGTAGCCAGTTGAGCCACGGCTTCCGTCGCGGCCTCCTCCTTCACGATTGCCACTATAGGTTGACGAACCACCAGAGGAACGTGGGCGAAACCTCCTTTTCTTTGCCATGCAGTAAGATCCAGCATTGAGATGAGTCGCTAAGTACCAGAGAAACGCCGTTTAAAATGGCATTTTCCAATTGGGACAAAGTTGATTAGCGACAGGCCTGAAAGACGAACAAAATTTAAGCGATACGTGGTACGAGACCACCCAATTCACTGAGTTGCGTTACCGAGTGCATCCTCTCCTCTGATGCAAAAACTCCACAAAGATATTGTTGAAGGTAATTAGTTTACTATTGTTTGGACCTAGGCTCGTTCCGTTGAGTCTAGTCAGCCAAGGACTTGAATTTCGGAAGCATCGCTTCGCTGGTTGCCAATACCTAGCAGCTACCAAGCGGACAACGCTTTGGCTCGCGACACATCAGAGCAAATTTAGCAATTCTTCAATTCAGCTCAGTAAGCTGCATGAGCATCGGGAAATCTGATTGAGCGGTTTCTGTTGCAACCGCACCGTCAGGAGCCATAACCATTAACCGCGTGGAAAACGATGGTCGTTCTGAGCGACTTAGTCAATACCTGCTGACTAATCGAGAGGACCGAGGTAGCGGTCGAGCGGCAGTCCCGCTGAAGAATCCTTTGCATGAACGACTCGAATATTAACTCTTGCGTCGTTGATGTCAAGTGAAAGTTGCTTTGATAGCTGTTATTTCCCGTTTTTTTAGGAAAATTGGTCATAACCCACTTAAGCCGACCAACCGAACCATCCGAAAGACTCGTTAAGCGGTCTTGCCGGCCAATGAGTTGGGCGGTTTGACCAGCAGTCGCGGGCGACCCATTAGCCAAACTGAGGTTTTGCTGTGGTGCGACCGAAACTGACAAACATTCTTCGCGACCGTTGGGAAGGAATTGAACCGTGATTACACGTATGGGATATGCAGCTTGGCTCGCTTTAGCGCTCGCGTGCGGCACCCTACTCGCCGAGGACATTCGCTGGGCGCCCGATGTCGCCACCGCTCGCAAGGCATCGATGGAATACAAGGTTCCCATGCTGATCCATTTCTATGGAGACGATTGTTTGCCCTGCAAAGTGCTCGAGCAAAATGTCTTGAGTCGCCCCGAAGTTATCGAAACGCTCAATAAATTCTTTATCTGTGTGCGAATTAACGCCAGTCGAGACCGGCAGACCGCAGCTGAGTATGGGGTGCATAGTTGGCCTACGGACGTGTTCATCAGCCCAGATGGCAAGAGCCTCGATCAGGGTGTTTGCAAACCGAACGTCGGCGAATACTTGGGCGTACTGCACAATATCGCCGTGATGAATCGCGATCGTAATGCGATGCTAGCCGCGCAACAAACGCAAAACGCGAATCAGGTGACCTCCCAAGTTGCGAGTTATTCACCGACATCAACAAGTTCACTGCATCCTCAGAACGCTCAAGTCCAATTGCCGCCCGCCGGCATGCCACAAGCGGATAATCCCCACGGACCAAATTTCTATGCGCAGGGTGCTGGTACTGGGATGCAACAGCTGCCCAATAGCCTGGCACCCAATGCGGGCGTGACGAGTGGTCCAATGCTCAGCCAAAATCAGCCTCATGCAATAACTACACCCGTGCAAGCAGTGGGCAATCAAGTTGCAGCTGCAAGTGCACCGCATGCAATGAATGCAAGCGGCATGCTGCCTCCGCTGCAGTTCAATGCTCAAATTCCACCGGCAACGGCGGGAAATCCAACCCCAATGGCAGCAATGGCGGCGACCGCGCCCGCGGTACCATTGCCGCAATTTGCATCGCAGCCAACCAGTACTTGGAATCAGAACACACAGTCTGCTCAGCAATCGCAAACGTTTGACAATCCGCACTACGCTGCCACGCTAAACGGCGCGCTATCGGTTCCAAATATATCCGCATCCAATGCTGTTGCAGCCACACCGTCAACGTCCGTAGCATCGCAGCCCTCGGCGGTCCCGCCAATGCCGTTGATCCCCGAACCTGCAATACCGAACATGGTCACGCCATCTGTGGCAATCCCGTCGCACTCGGCCGTGGTGGAATCGGCCTCGACGCAGAGTGAGGCATCCATTGCGCAACCTATGGCTACACAACGCTCGGCAGCCCATTTTGCCAGCGGAGAAAACAAAGTTCCCGCCAAGCCCGTTTCGTTTCAACCACGCAATTCAGCAGCCAAAGAGGCAGCTCAAACTGTAGCCACTCCTCCCAATCCGACCGCCGTAACCAGCGAGCTCGCTCCAGCCATACAAGGCTATTGCCCGATCGCTCTGAAGAAGCAAGGAGCTTGGGTTAAAGGAAGCTCCAGTTTCGCGGTCAGGCATCGCGGCCGCATCTACAATCTCAGCAACAAAGAAGCGATGAACGAGTTCCTCGCCAACCCGGATGCTTCAAGCCCCATCCTTTCGGGCTTCGATCCAATGCTATTCCTCAATGAAGGAAAGCTGGTGGAAGGCAGTATTCAACACGGTTTGCATGAGCAAGTGAGCGGCACTATTCTCTTGTTCACATCGGCTGAGTCGAAGCAAGCCTACGAAAAAGATTTTGATCGCTACAGCAAGGCTCTAAACATCGTCCTGCAGAGCGCCGGAGTTCAAAAGTAGGCGGTATTGTCCAGTCGTCATTCAAACTGACCGATACGAATTTTGAAATCGGAAATATTCGCGGTGGAAGGATTCGCTCGCAGCGAAGCCAAAATCTGTTTGCGGCAAAAGTGAATTTCTTGCATCGCAGCACTATTGGCTACTTGAATCTGTAGTGCACCGCGAGAAACATTGCCCGGACGCGACAGTTTGGCCAGCGTGGGTCCAACAGCCTCGTTCCAGGCGTGCTGCAATTGAGCTGCGGCCTGAGTATCGCCATAACCCGACGATGCGAGCAGCCTGCGAACGACATTGCCAATTGGCTTGGCGACAAAACGCGAGCGGCGCTGGCGAATCGAGGCCAAGTCCCAGGCCTCGCGTTCTTCCTGTGTTGGTTCCTGCATGGGTTACTCCTTCTTAGTTTGCGAACAGGCTCTTTACTTTTTGTTCTGCGGACCACAGCGGTTCGCCCGCCGGTAAACCAGGACGATTCTTTCCAGTGGCCGACAAATAGGCATCGCGCAACAATTGCATCCGTTTTTTGGCAAGTGCAATCTCAGCAGCGGTCGGAAAGGTCTCTTGGACTTCGGCTGGTGCTCCGAGCGTTTTCATCACCGTGCGAGCAAGGATCACGTGGGCTTCCTCTCCAAAATGGACTCCGTCGGTTGAATAGGCGAAATTTGTGTCTTCAGTGCGACGCTGTGCTTTGTCAGTTTGCAACGCACTGCGGATGTCGATTACGGCAGTAGCGTTGAGTTCATTCTTCATGCACCACGCCGCCTGCTCATTCAATACATCGTCGTAACGCGAGTAGGGCGCGAAGTAGGCATAGTGGCCGGCTTCGGTTGGCCCAAACTTGCCCTTAGCGGCAACTGGCTCCGGTTCGAAAATCGGCGGAGTTAAAACTATGAATAACGCTCCGCTAGCGATCACTTTTTCAGACAGCCGCTTCATGCCAGCTTGATAGGCTGACAATCTTTCTGCATTCGGCGGATCATATATGCCGTCGTTCATTCCATAACACGCAAAAACCACCCCGGGCTTGGTCATTCGCAGGACCTTATCGATACGTTCATGAACACAGGGGCGCTTGAACGGATGATCGACCTCCGACAATCCCGAGCACGTTTCGCTGGATACCCCCAAGTTAAGAAGGCGAATACTCGCGGGTGATAATTTGGGGGCCGACTGCGCTGACACCGCTTGGTGAAGCCACGCATCGAGCACGGCTACGTAACCGCCTGCGTATGTGTTTGAATCTCCGAGGAAAACCCATGGTGAGCGACGTTCGAGCTCGCTCCATTTCCCAGGATTAGGAGCGCTCGCGTTCGGAATCTGCGCTCGCAGGACTCCACAGGAAATGAATTCAAACAAACATAAGCACAGAGATCTAAACAGAATTGTGCGACAGCTTAATTCCATGACAAGGTTCCAAACGAGCCGGCGAAATGAAAAATGGGCAAACAAGTTGGGCGATTAGCATTGTACAATAATGCGGCAGACTGTTGCGAAGTGCCCGCCAATGGTAACCTAGTTGAACATCGCCACTTTAGTGAGCGGCAAGGCGCTAGCCGACGGTATTTCCAGGTAATAACTGCGCAAGTAACCGGCGACTAGCACCTTACCGCTCACTAATCAGAAAAGCCTGCAAATTCCAGTGTTTTCGAATCAAATGGCGCTGTCCAACTAGGCATAGTCTTTAAAAGGGGATGGACCTTTCGGAGAACCTGGTGTCGCAAGTAGTTCTGCGGCTTAGGTACATTTCCTGTTAGAAGCATATTTCCGGTTAGAAGTGGAGCCGAACGCGGCGCGGGCAACTACTATTGGTCACGCATGGTGTACTCGATCAAGTTTTTCTGAATATGACCTTTCACGCTACGACAATTCTCGCTGTCCGCTCAGGTAATAAGGTTGCTTTGGGCGGCGACGGACAGGTCACGCTCGACAAAACGATCGTAAAGAGCGACGCAGTAAAAGTCCGCACCTTGGCGGGGGGAAAAGTCGTGGTGGGCTTTGCTGGCAGTGTCGCAGACGCATTTGCCTTGATGGAGCGATTTGAAGAGAAGCTCAAGGACTACCCAGGGAATTTGCCACGAGCCGCAACAGAGCTCGCAAAGCTATGGCGCAGCGATCGAGCGCTTCGTCGTTTAGAAGCGATGTTGGTCGCCATCGATGCGCGCACAGTCTGTTAGTCAGCGGCAATGGCGACGTAATTCAGCCAACCGATGGTATCCTCGGGATCGGCTCTGGCGGCAACTATGCCGTCGCTGCGGCTCGCGCGCTGGTACGTCACAGTGAACTAGCAGCCGCTGAAATAGTAAGGAATAGCCTGATCATTTCAGGTGAACTCGACATTTATTCCGGCGGCAACATAATCGTCGAAGAGCTTGATTGTCTATGATGAACGCAATCACGGATGCCAGCGCAGTTACAACTCCGCACGATATGACTCCGCGAGAAATTGTCGCCGAGTTAGATAAATACATCGTTGGACAGGCTGACGCGAAACGCGCCATCGCCATAGCTGTCCGCAACCGCTGGCGACGTAGCCGTCTGCCAGAAGAGTTGCAGGCAGATGTCAGTCCCAAAAATATCTTGATGGCAGGTCCAACTGGGGTCGGCAAAACGGAAATTGCACGGCGATTGGCAAAGTTGACATCAGCGCCATTCGTCAAAGTAGAAGCGACCAAGTATACCGAGGTTGGCTATTACGGTCGCGATGTCGAGAGCATGGTGCGCGACCTGATCGAGAATGCAATTGGCCTAATCCGCACGCAGGAGCAAGAACACGTAAGGGAGGAAGCTACAAGAAGAGCGGAAGAACGGCTGCTGGATATGTTGGTACCCAAGCCCAGTGGCGAACCAACTTTGATAGACCCGCTGGATTCTCCCAGCGACAGCGAAGAAGAAGCGTCCTCAAATGTTCGACATGACGATTTGCAACGTCGCGCGCGGACGCGAGAGAAAATGCGAGCAATGTTGCGAGACGGACTGTTGGAGGAAAAGACTGTTGAGTTCAGCGTCGAACAAAAAACGACTCCGATCATGATGGGGGGCGTGGGACTCGAAAACCTGGATGTTGATCTGCAGGGCATGTTCGAACGCTTTCTGCCCAAGAGCAATAAACGCCGTTCAATGTCCGTAGCTCTAGCGCGCAAGGCCCTAACCGCGCAGGAAGCCGATAAACTGATCGACGATGACAAACTAGCAGCTAAAGCTGTGGCGGCATGCGAAAACAATGGCATTATTTTCATCGATGAAATCGATAAAGTGATTGCCACGGAAGGGAAGTCAGCCGACGTCTCTCGACAGGTTGTGCAACGCGACTTGCTTCCTATCGTGGAAGGGACGACCGTGCAAACCAAACACGGCTATGTCAAGACAGACCACATTCTGTTCATTGCAGCGGGAGCTTTCCATCATGGAAAACCCAGCGAATTGATGCCAGAATTGCAGGGGCGCTTTCCCATCCGCGTCGAACTGAGCGAGCTAACCAAGGCTGATTTCGTACGCATCCTAACCGAGCCAAAAAACTCGTTGACAAAGCAATACCAAGCCCTGCTTGCTACCGAAGGCATCGAGTTGGAGTTTACCGAAGAGGCTATTGAGAGTTTGGCCGAGTTCGGCTTTAGAACCAATCAAACCACTCAAAATATCGGCGCACGACGACTCTATACAATCCTTGAAAAGCTGCTGGAAGACCTCAACTTCGATGCATCGGAACTGGGCAACAGCAAAGTCAGGATTGACGCCGCGTATGTCGAGCAGCGCTTAGCGGCTATCTGTCAAGATGAAGATTTGAGTCGATTCATTCTATAGACCGTTCAGCGAACTGAAACACATTTTTCCTGCGGTCTATGCGCTTGGCGGAGTGGTTTGGCTCGATCGTTGCCACTCGATCCATCTAGAAAGTGGCTCAGCACAATCGCTGAGCCACTGACTTAGTTCCTCCGAACCTCCGTGGGCAAACGAAATGAGCAAGCCCACGACCGCCAGGTTGGCAGCGGGTAGAAACAGCCAACAAAATGTCATGCCCAATTGTTGAATATCCGTCTGATCTTTGTGTGTTTCGCGGTAGGTGCTAACAACATGGTAGCCTAGAGCGACTCCCATGAGAAAGCTCTGCCAGGGCAAACCTGGAAATGGTAGTAGATAAGCCACAAGAAACAGCAACAAGGCGGCTGTGGGAAAAAAATAGGGCGCGACGACGATCAGCCAATTCCCCTTGCCCGTAAATCGGACCTCCCCTCCGCGACCGACCGAGGCGCGAAAACCAACAATGCGATGTCCGGTTAGCAGGGCAAACAAAGCGTGGGTCGATTCGTGTTCGAGCGTGATTGCCAATCGTCCAAGTCTACTTTGCCCCCACCAGCGACGCCACAAAAGTAGGAAAATTACCATGCCGCCTACAAATGGTAGCAAACCGATGGGGTTGGTCACCACGCGCAGCAACAGCGCGAATAGCCCCCAGCCCAGCAGCGGTGTAGCAGCCACGGCAAGAACCGCGCTAGGCCATTTAAGGCGAGTTATCTGGCGATCGATCCAAACTGGCCAACTCATCGCCTGGTCCATCCCATGGATGCATCTTGGACGCCGACACCAAAGGGTTTCGATCGGCAGCCAGCAATCTTAGCATGTTGCCAAAACATTCGACATTGCAGCGGCTAGATCTTCCACGAAAGGTTCGTGTATCATGGTGAGGTGATTGCCGGGGACCACATGCAACCGTAGATCGGAACAGGTGCCACTCCATTCCATCATGGGTTGCCGACGAGCCGGCACCAGAAGCTGCTCCGCCTGGTACAAATCGACTCGCCCTGAATACGGTTGTGGACGGTAACGCACAACGGCTTCTACGTTGCTTTGAAAAAGTTCCATTATCTGGATCGCTGTTGCTTCATCAGCCTGCTCCGGAATGAGCTTGGCTGATGCACTTCGTACGCGGAAGACTTTGATCTGCTGAGCCGGTTCGCGTCCCATGACTTCGAATACACCTGGCTGATCGCTAGGACAAACTGCTCGCAGAATTCCCATGGTGTAAAGAACGCCGCTGTCGATAATGCCCAAGTGAGCCACCTCTTCCCCAGCGGCCTTCAGTTGCTGCGCAATCTCGTAAACAATAACACCGCCTACAGACCAGCCGGCGATCGAATAGGGACCCTTGGGTTGAATCAATCGCATCGCTTCAATGTATTCGCTGGCCATCTCCTCCATGGTATCTAAGGGTTTGCGCACACCATCGACTCCTGGAGCTTGCAACGCGTAGAACGGCTGGTCTTTGCCAAGATATTTCGACAATTGCAGATAGCACAACACATTGCCTCC
>JBGSTP010000175.1:0-6483 GCA_041736515.1 Pirellulaceae bacterium | reverse complement strand
GCGCTATCCACACCGCGAACGCATTGACTCGTAGAAGCAAGCTCATCAAAGACGAAAGGTGTAAAAGATTTCTACGTCGTTTCCAGCTCCACTTCTTGGCCCGCGTGCTGCCTAGTGTCCCGACGAGTCGTTTGCGTGCTTGCCCTTGGGGCCGTCGGTGTGAGTTTTTTGCAAGTGCAGCGCGACGTTCAGCAACTGATGAACCAACGCCGTGGATTCCTTCGAATTGCCATAAATCGTCTCGATAAACTCCATTAGGGTTGCTTCGCGAATTTCCAGCGGCTTGCTAAGGGCATTGCGAACCAAAGCACGAACTTCGTATGGCCTTAATCCCTTAACCTCAGGTACGTCAAATAGTCTCATTCGATCACCGGCTGTCCGCGCTGACTGCTAAGGATGGATGACATAGAGTTGCCTCTGGCAGACTATAAGCCATCTATTAGACTTAGACAAATAGAGAAGATCGCCGCGAATCATAGGTTAAAGAAAAGAGACACGAGATGCTTGACTGGTTGAACTATCACCATTTGCATTACTTCTGGGTCGTGGCCAAGGAAGGAGGCATTACAGTAGCTGCCGAGAAGTTGCACCTGGCGCAACCGACGTTGAGTTCTCAGATACAAAAGTTAGAGAAATCAATGGGAGTGAAACTATTCGATCGAGTTGGCCGCGGATTAGTACTCAGCGACACTGGCCAGATGGTTTTTCGTTACGCGGACGAGATCTTCAGCCTCGGGCGAGAGCTGACCGAGACAATTCAGGGCAGACCGACTCAGGATGTGATCAAGCTGGTCGTGGGAGTTCCGGATGTCGTTCCCAAGTGGATTGTCTATCATCTGTTGAAACCAGCACTTACGCTGCAGAACAGAGTCCAAATCGTTTGCTACGAAGGCAAGCTCCAAGAGTTGCTATCCGATTTGGCGCTGCATCGGCTGGACATCGTACTTGCTGATTCCCCAAGTACTCCGAACCTGAACGTCCGAGCCTTCAATCACCTGCTCGGAGAGTGCGGAGTTTCAGTGTTAGGGAATAGTGCTTTGTCAAAGCGGTATAAAAAGGGCTTTCCCTCTTGTCTGGAGGGTGCACCAATGCTGCTTCCAACGCAGAACACACCACTGCGCCGCGCACTGGAGCAGTGGTTCGACAAACAGGGAATTTATCCTGAGGTGCGGCATGAGTTTGAAGATAGTGCGATCCTCAAAGTCTTCGGCCAAGCTGGCGAAGGTTTGATCGTCGCTCCGAGTGCAACGGAGAGTGATGTTGCCGCACAGTATTCGTTAGGCTTGGTTGGAAGAATCCCAGAAGTAGTCGAACGGTATTATGCAATATCTGTCGAACGCAGACTAAAGCATCCGGCTGTAGTAGCGATTTGCGAGTCTGCCAGAACAGAACTTTTTGGCTAGTGTCTCAGTTAACTGCGAGCTGAATTTAGCAGACCACTAACCTGTAGCTCCCATGTTTAGGCGACCGAAGCGACCGGACGAACTCGGGCCTCGCGGTCATTTCTACAGCTAGCGACTTGCCTTCCAGCCACCGGTCTTACGGAACGCGGGCGTGGTTGTTTGCAGTGCGCTTGGTTGTGCGGCTTCAACCGCTGTGGCCACACCAGCGTTTGGACTCGAGATGGGACGCAAACGACTTTCCGTGTGAGTTGGCTGGGCGATTTCCGTGGTCCTCTCGAAACTCGCCCAGTGAATTGGCTTTGATTGACCAGCAACCTGCAACTGGTCTGGGCGAATAGGGCGCAGCGCGGTCATGTCTTCTTCTCGCAACAGTCCGGGGTTGTAACGCGGCTCATATTTGAAGTCTTGCGGAACTGGGATCGGCGTCATGGTTGGCAGCTCGCGGTTCGAACCACGAGATGCTTCGACGTTCGAAGATGCGCTGGCTGCAGGTGTATCGCCATTGCGTGGTTGGCGAACGATGCTCCGGAGCTGCGGTCGCAGGCTCGAGGGAGAGCGGTTATCTGTCGTTGGAAAAAGTGGCAAGGTTGGCGGAATGTTGGCTGGATCCGTAGTAGGTGGCAGGACTGAGTTTTGCGGCTGAGGATTCACGGGTGGGGGCTGGACCGAATTGTTGGGAAAGTCCTGCTGAAGACCGGGCTGAGCCGAATAGGGAGACGGCCCGGTCGGTGCCTGGGGAGCTACCAAACCCGGTAAATACTGAGGTGCTGAGGGCGACGAATAGCCGCCACAAGAACCACCGTTGGACGTTGCGTAGGGTGTCTGCCCCAACGGAACCGTGGAATAGGCACCGGCTTGTCCGGGGGCTGGGCTTACCGATAAACCATTGAGCGGAGCCTGAAGCACTGTGTACGGCGCGTAGCCGCTGTTAGCATATCCTGGATGGATGTTTCCATACGCGGCGGTATAGGGTGACGAGAGCGAGGAAGCCAGGGGAACCCCTCCACTTGGCAGCGTATAGGTGGGCAATGCTTGAGTCGGAGCTACCAGAACTGGTGGCGCGTTAGAACCGAACAAGGCGGTTCGGCCAAACGCGGGAACGCGTTGTGCCATGGCCTCGTAGGACGTGCAAGGCGCCATCGCGACGACTTGAGCGCCGGTGTTCGGATCGGTCGTCAACAAAGGTCGGTAGTAAGTCACCGGTGTCCGCTGAGCGTTAGTTTGAAAGTTCGGGACATAGGATAATGTCGGTGGCATCGTGCTGGGAATCGTAGCCGCAGAGATTCCCGAGGGGATTGGAGCGGAATAGCCTGCACCCGCGGGACCGATCGCAGGAAGTTGAGAGCTGTAATAAGTGCCGTAATTTCCTGCGTAGCCAATTCCGGTGGGATTGCTACCGCCGTTCATTGGGACATATGCACCATAATAATTGCCAACATTGGAACCGAGCGAGGCTGGATAACCCGCATAACCCGTCGAGTAACTTCCAACCGGAATGGGTTGCCCAACTGGATAGGCCGGCGCAGTTTGGTATCTGCCAAACAGCCAATCGATGAGCGGACCGGCCGCTGCACTTCGCGGAGACATTGCGCTGACGACGACCATCAATAAAACGATAGGCCGAATTGAGCTCGAAAGTCGCGTCATTAAATCTTCTCCGTGAGACCGCATGAGAGTCTTGTTACAGATCACGTACCAAATTGATGCCAGCGCAACAGGATTCGTCAATGCAAGCATGAGCAATCTTGATCAAAAGTGAGACTATTCATCCGCGTTTGGCGTCGAACGTTCTGGTTGCAACGATTGTGACTGCCTACGCCGGCGAGCAGATTATTTCGCAAGTCTCGTGGGCAATCTTAGGTCATGGGGGCACGAAGGCAAGTCTGCGACTTAAGAGAAAACCGATTGATTGAGTGCCATTTGTCTAAGAACTCCGCCCTGAAGTCGGGAAGATTTTGGCAGCAAATGTTTTTGGGATGGTCCCGCCGTCGATGAAAGCTGGCAAAATGAGTATCATTGAGTTGCGTCAGCGAAATTCAAATACCTGAAACTGAAAACGAAATGGATGGCCTGGTATGAAGTGCCAGCATTGTGAGAAGCCTGCTACATTTCACATAACCGAGCTCACAGAGCCCACGGGGCCGGTGATGGTGCATTTATGCGAAGAGCATGCGCGGGTTTATCTGTCGCAGGAATCGGCTGAATCGCCAACCAACGCGCTGGCAGGAATGCTGGCCAAACAACTCAAGTTGGAGCAAACCGCTGAGCAGCTTGCGAAGCTGGACAAGAAAACCTGTCCGGTGTGTGGCATCAACTTTGCAGAATTTCGCCAAGCGGGCAGGTTGGGATGTGCCTACGACTACGTTTATTTTCAAAGCGATTTGGAGCCGCTGTTGCTGAATATCCACGGCGCAAAGATTCACAAGGGAAAACGGCCGACGCGGCGGCTGGGATCGCCGGATCGCCAACACGAACTAATACAATTGCGACGTGAAATGCAGGAGGCGATCGCTAAGGAGCAGTATGAAAAAGCCGGAGAGTTGCGCGATAAAATCCAGGGCTTGGAGAAAGAAGATAACGCGACGGAATCCGACGCGGCAGGCTAAACTGTGGGTGGCGGAGTTTGGCGATGATTAAGTAATTTTGTTTTCTGCTTGTTACGTTTACGAATTTTCTTTTCTCGAAATATTTTTGGCTCACACCAACGTGAAACTAGAAGAACTTGCAGGTAAATGTGGCGAGTGGCTGCGAGGTTCCGGCCCAGAGTCGGATATTGTGATCAGCAGTCGCATTCGGTTAGCGCGAAACTTAGCGGAGTTTCCGTTCGTTCGCCGAGCGAGTCACGATGAGAAGGCCCAGATCGCAAAGAGCGTCAAAGCAAAGATCGATACCATTACTGAGTGGACAAACATTCTCTACCTCGACTTGGAACGACTCGACGAAGTAGATCGGCAGTTTCTCGTCGAGCGGCAGTTGATGAGCCGTGAGATGGCTGATGGCGATGGCGATCGCGCCGTGGTCATAGACCAGGAAGAACGCTTTAGCGTTATGGTAAACGAGGAAGATCACTTACGAATTCAAGTCATGTGCAGTGGTCTAGATTTGCACGCTGCCTGGGATCGCATCGACAAGCTCGACGATCAACTTGAGCGGAAACTGACGTATGCGTTTCACGATACCCTCGGCTACTTGACCGCCTGTCCAACCAACGTCGGCACTGGCCTAAGAGTGAGTGTCATGCTCCACTTGCCCGCCTTGGTCATCACTCGCGAAATTGAAAAAGTTTTTCGTAGCCTTCAAAAAATCAATGTGGCCGTCCGTGGTCTGTACGGAGAAGGCTCTCAGTTCATGGGCGACTTTTACCAGGTCAGCAATCAGATCACTTTGGGAAGAACGGAAGCGGAATTAGTGAACACTGTCCAGGAAGTTGTGCCGCGAATCATCGAGTATGAGCGACGGGCTCGCGACTTTCTCGTCAACGAAAGCGAACAGGACCTGCATGATGATGTCAGTCGAGCTTACGGTATTCTATGTACAGCCAAAAAGATTAGTAGCGAAGAGACGCTGCACTATCTTTCCAAGGTTCGTATGGGGGTCAATCTTGGGCTGATACGTTCGATTGAAATTGCCACAATCAATAAACTGTTTGTACACACGCAGCCTGCTCATTTGCAGAAGCTACATGGCCACCAACTCTCTGTTGCCGACAGAAATATCGAGCGCGCCACTTACTTACAGAGCCATCTTGTGCCCAAAAACAGCGACAACAATTAGAGTAAAGCCGATTAAGGCGAATGGCTGTGGATTCTTCAACTGGCTAAGAGCAAGCTGGTTGGCAGATTGAAATCAATCGGCCTGTGCTGGAGGTCTGTGGCGAGCATTCGGCCATGCATGACCAACCATTTCACCGGCAGTTTTCCAGTGAATGCGTCCATGTTGGCGCACTGCAAAGTGCGCGGCATTTCGCTATTCGACACCTGCGAGCGTTCGGCAAGTGGATCGGGTTGTGTCTGATTGACCCGCGATTCAATTCGTTTGCCCATTGTTGGTCGCTAGACTGCGATAAATGCAGTTATACTAACGCACGGTCCCTCTTGAACCCCGTCAACGATTACCTGATGCTCCCCCCTACCCTCCCCAAGGTGAACGCTCGATGAAAACGACGATTTGTCGCAGTCCCTTTGGACAGCAGTTGCAGCAATTTGGAAATAGGTTTTGGGCAAGCTTTGCCTGTCTGCTGGCGGTAGCTGTTTCAACTGCGAGTGCAGCAGATCGCCCCAACATCGTTTGGCTTATCTCTGAGGACAATTCGGTTCACTACTTGAAGATGTTTGATCCGCACGGAATTGAAACTCCGCGGATTGCGGAACTCACTGCACACGGCCTCCAGTTTAGCCATGCATTCTCAAACGCACCGGTGTGTTCGGTAGCGAGAACGACGTTGATGACCAGTTGCTTTGGGCCCCGAATTGGCACTCAATACCATCGCCGCGAAGTTTCTGTACCGATGCCTGACGGCCTAAAGATGTTTCCGGCGTATTTGCGCGAGGCTGGGTACTACACCGCCAACAATCAGAAGAAGGACTACAATGCGGATGAAACGCCGGGAATGTGGGACAAATCCTCGCAGTCAGCGACTTGGCGCGATCGTCCAGAGGGTAAACCATTCTTCTACATGCAGAGCTTTACTACTACCCACGAGAGCTCGTTGCACTTTTCCCAAGAGGTTTTTAAGACTCAAGCTACAATCACCGATCCGCGGTCGGTCTTTTTAGCGCCCTATCATCCTGATACTGATTTGTTCCGCTACACCGCGGCTAAGTATCGCGACAATATTCGCAAAGTGGACGAACAGATTGGAGAAGTTGTTGATCAATTGCGGGCCGATGGTGTCCTAGACGATACTTTTATTTTTTATTTTGGTGATCACGGCGGAGTGCTACCGCGCGGTAAGGGCTATGCCTATGAAAGTGGTTTGCATGTTCCGCTGGTAGTTTACGTACCAAAGAACTTCAATCAACTTTCCGGCTTTGCAACTGGGACGAAGGTTGATGGCTTTGTTCAGTTCATCGATTTTGGT